>SFJQ01000001.1 GCA_004555855.1 [Eubacterium] saphenum
TTCTGGTTCTGCTGGTTGTTCTGGTTCTGCTGATTCTGCTGATTGTTCTGATTCTGCTGGTTCTGGTTGTTCTGATTAGACATAACAAATCCTCCTATGAAACACTTTTTTGCGATTTTCACCGCAGTCATATTTTACACAAAAATTCCGCAAATATTCAGGCGTTTTTTCGCGAAAATTGTTGGCTTCAGAATTTCATCCCGCGCCGAAAAACGCATAAACCACCGCCCCGCACACCAGCCAAGCCGTGCAGTCAGCCGAAAGCGCCGCTGCCGCTGCGTAGCGCGTTTTCTTTACCTTCACGGCTGAAAAATACACCGCAAGTGTGTAAAAAGTCGTTTCCGATGAACCGATAAGCGTTGCCGCAACTCGTTCCGCGAAGCTGTCCGCGCCGCTTTGTACAGCGATTTCGTTGTAAACAGCCATCGCTCCGCTCCCCGAAAACGGTCGCAGAATTACCAGCGGCACAGCGTCTGCGGGGAAATTAACGGCTTCACAAAACGGCATAAGCAGCTTCGTCAGCGCTTCGACCGCGCCGCTTGCCCGAAAAACGCCGATGCACACGATGAGCAAAACCAGCGCCGGAAGTATCTCGACGCAGGTTTTCAAGCCGCTTTCCGCGCCCTCGCAAAACGCCGCGAAAACGTCCACGCGCTTCACACTCGCATAAACGAGAATTGCCACAACAATCGTCGGCACAATGTAATCCGTCACTTTTACACCCGCTTTTTCAGAAATTTTGCGCACATTTTCGCCGAGAAAACAGCGATGAACACCGAATATGCCGTGACAATCCACACGCACGGCAAAATGTCCATCGGCTTTTCCGCGCCGTTTGCTGAACGAAGCGCGGCTGCGGTTGCCGGAATAATCTGCAGACTCGCCGTGTTCAGCACCGCAAGCATTATCATATTATCGCTCGCGATTTCGTCCGCGCCCTCCTCCTCGGCAATCGCTTTCATCGCGGCAATTCCGAGCGGCGTGGACGCGTTTCCAAGCCCCAGCACATTTGCCGCAAGGTTCATCGCAATCAGCCCCGCCGCCTTTCCGCCGCGCTTTATCCCGCGAAAAAGCCACCCAATCGGCTTGGACAACAGCCGCGACAGCTTCTCCAACAGCCCCGCTTTCTCGGCAACCTTCATCATTCCGCACCAGAAACACATAACCCCGCAAATCGAAATTACCAGCTCCACCGCTTCGCCCGATTTTGCGAGAATGCTCTCCGACATCTCGCCCATTCGCCCGTTCACCGCCGCGAAAATAAACGAAATCACCGGTATCACAATCAGAATTACTTTCATAAACGCTCCCTTTTTCAACCTTATTCGAGCCGATTTTCACCAGTTTTTTCTATAATTTCCATAAACATTAATTTTCTGTTAAATTTTGTAAATTTCTATTGACAATATTATCGAAATATGGTAAAATAAGGCAGTAAAGAAGATGTGAAACCCATTTGGGTTGTAAATAAAATTTTAAGGAGGAAACCGAAATGGTTAAATCAACCGGAATTGTAAGAAAAGTAGACGAATTGGGACGTATCGTTATCCCGATTGAGCTGCGAAGAAATCTTGACATAGACGAAAAGGACAGCCTTGAAATCTACGTTGAGGACGACCACATTATCCTGAAAAAGTACTCACCCGCGTGCGCGTTTTGCTCGAACGCAGGAGAAATCACGAATTTCAAGGGCAAGAACATCTGCAAGAGCTGCCTTGCGGAGATTTCGCAGATGGCGGGAAAAACCGCTGAATAATGCGAAAAACCAAAGCCGCCTAAAAAAATGTATGCCGCGAAGTGACGAAAAATCACCTCGCGGCATTTGTTTTGTATTAAATTCGCGCCCGAATTTTACGGAAATGTGTCAGTTTTTGCGGCGGAAATTCGGGTTATCGTCCGGCTCGCGCATAATGACATCGTAAAGGCGGCGGGTTTTGTTGGATTTGGCGTGCTTCTTTTCCTTGAGCATATCCAGCTCGGACTGCGTATCGTTTGCGAAAAGATTTCTGTCCTCCGTCCAGATACCGCTCGGCGCGTTTTCCTTCGTGACCTCTTTCGGGACGCTGCGCTGCGTTTTCTCCCACTCGGGCGACGGCTCGCGCTCATCGATAAACCTGTTTTTGCGGGGCTTTCCGCTCAAATCGCTCTCCGACTGCTCGAGAACATCGAAAATGCTCCCGATATCGCGAAACGGCTCTTCGTCGGGGAAATCGTGTTCATCGGGGAAATTCGGCTCTGCTGTGCGATAAATCGGAGCTTCCTCGGGAACGGGCGGCTCGTTTTTTTCATCGTTTGGCTGCGAAAACAAATCCATCTCGGGAGGAGCTGTCGTAACGGCTGCGCCCGACATCTTCCCGTAAGCCGAGATTGCCGCCGCGTTTTTCCTGATAACCTTCGGCTTTTGCTCGGGCTTTTCGGCGGGTTTTTCGGGAACAGGCTCGGGTTTCTCGGGAATTTCGGCTGCGTTTTTGGGAGCTTCTGTGAATTTCTCGGAAATCTCGCGCGGCTGCTCAAAATCGGCTTCGTTCTCGGGAGCGGAAACTACGCTCAGCCTTCTTCCCTGCTCACGCGGGATATCCTCGCCGTCAGACGAAAACGGCACGAAATCGCCCACGAATTTCGGCTGCTCAAAAGGTTCGGGAGCGTGGATTTCCTCTTCAATTCTCCGCTCGGGGAACTCGGCGTTTTGCTGCGAAAACGGCTGAAATTCACGCGGATTTGGATTTTTCGTGTAACCCGAGTCGCCGCGCGGTTCGCCCCCGCGTATGATGTGCGAAATCTGCTGTCCCTCGTTTTTGCGGCGGAAAACCGTCGGCGAAGTGAAAAATCCGTCCTTCGGCAGCTCTTCCTCTTCCTCGGGCTTTTTCGGCTCGGGCTTTTGCGGAGTAAGCTCGCTGCGCGAAATCCTCTCCGGCACAAACGGCTTCACAACGCGCTCTCTCGACGGTCGCTCCTCGTGCTTCGGCACTTCGACAATCGGCTTGGAGCGCGATATATCCACGTTGAGCGAGTAATCAAGGAACGAGTTCAGCTCCTCGGGCGAAATTTCTCCCGAAATAACCTTTTCCTTCATCGCAATCATATAGCTGTGCCAGTTTTCGTACTCCTTCGTGCTCATCGAAGTCCCGACGCGCGCGTAAATCTCGTCCGTCACGCGCCCGCATTTCTCCTCAAGCGCCGCAGAAATACGCTGAACAGGATGTTCCTCGCGGTAGATTTCAAGGCAGGTTTTGCCGTTTGTGAGGTAGGTTCGGCAGTAATCCTCGTCATAATCCGCGTTTCTCAGGTACAGCCGTCCGCAGCGTTTGCACGGGCACAAAATCCCGCCGCTTTCGATTATCGCGTCGATTTCAAGGTCAACCACAGCCTTCAGACTGCACGGCATATAAATCTTCTCGGTGTAATTCTCCAGTTTCCCGCGAACGATGTTGTAGCTCGAAAGCTCCGCAGGCAGCCCCGCGCGCATCTTCGCGAACGCGTCCATCGCAATCTGGTCGGATATCTCGCGGTAGTCGCCGATGTCGGAATAATCGTCCGAGTAGTCGAAATCCGCGAGAACGTGCCGCACGATATCCTTGGAAATCGCCGAGAACATAAACGGCGAACTCGGCGTTCTCCCGACGGAAAACACCTTGATTTCACCCAAATCCTCGATGCGGCAGCCCATTTCCTGCGCTGTCACGCTGAACATCAAATCGAAGTAATTCCTGCGCGAAGCGGCTTCCTTGGCGCTTTTGACGTTCTTGGTGAACACAAAATCTATCTTGCTCTTGGCGTAATCCTGAACGCGCACGATGTTCAGCCACTCGTTTATCGCGCGGTTATAGCGCAGCTCGCAAAGCCGCGAAAACACCAGCTTGTCAAACGGCGTGCGGCAGCTTATATAGCGGTTCCAGAGCGTTCCGGTGCCGATGTTGTCGCGGCGGCACAGATAGTCAATCCAGCAGTCTATGGCGACCTTTTCGTAGGTTGTACGGATATTGTGTTCGATATAGCAATGCGCGTTCTGAATATCACGGCGAAGCTGCGCGAAAACATCGGGGTTGATTTTGCCGGTTTTCTGCGCCTCGCTGCACGCGTCTATGGAGGTTTTGGCAAAATATGACAAATCAAATCCGCAGAAATCAAGCACGGACGACGGATAGCGCAGCAGAAATATCTCGTTGGAGGTGCGTCCCACAAGCTTCAATGTATCTTCCATTACAATCCTCCCTTGGTTTTGCGGTTTGTGCGTCAGCTTCTCTCGTCAGCTAAACTGCTTTCATCGTCCGAGCTGCTCTCGCTGTCATCGCTTGACGAGGAGCCGGTTGATTTAACGGACGAGCTTGACGAGCTTGACGAGCTGTCGCTTTCGATTTTCTTGCGAAGGTAGGGATTTTCACGCAGAATGCCCTCAACATAAAGCACGTCAACCGTTTTTCCGTCAACCTTTTGCGTTGACCAGCGGATATGGTCGTAGGATTTATCGGTAAAAGCGGCGGTGTGGAGGTGACGGCAGCCCGCAACCTTCTTGCAGACGCCCATCGGTATCTTCACATCGTCACCCGCGTATTCGACATAATAGGAAACCATCTCGCGGTCGCCGGTTTTCGAGATATATCGCACCACGCGATAATCACCCGACTCCGAGATGTTCTCGTAATCGGGGTCGCGGAGCCTGAGGTCAAGCTCGCTTATCGAAGGGCTGCCGTTTTCATCGAGGGTGAAGGTGATGTTGCCCATAAACATACGCATCGCGATGAAGCCAACCGTGCCGATGACGTACATCAGCAGGTACATTGTTCCAAGCACCGTTTTAAGCGTTTCGTTTGACCTGTTGATGAAGAAAAAGACGATAACGACAACCAGCGGCGGGGTGGTGATGTACCATTTCCCGAAGCCGAAAATCAGTATCAGAAACGCGATTATCGGCAAGACGTAGGCGTTGACCTGCGTGATGACCTGTTTTCGCGTGAAGATGAGCAAGCCGAATGCCACGATGTTTATGAAAAGATAGAGAACGAAAAGCGGAGTGGGGTTCTCAAGCTCAAAGTGATAGCCGAAGCACAGCCACGAAACCCAGATAAGAAAAGCCGTGTAGCCCCAGCAAAGCGCAGCAACCCCGCGCCTGAACCACACATTTTTGAAAAATGCCGTGAGTTTGTCCATATTTTAACCTCTTTTGATGGAAATTGTTTTGAGCATAGTACTACATATAATATATTGTATAACAAAATGATGAAAAATGCAAGGGCTTTTTGTAATTTTGTTGATTTGACGAAAACTTTAACTCATGCACAAGCAAAAATCCGAGCCTTTCGACCCGGATTTGTTTATCAGTTGTCCTTGTTCTGGAATTTTCTGAGAAGAAGCTCGATGTCCTGCGACTCGCTGTAACCAAGGTTCACGCCCATTCCCGCGGGAGCAGCTTTTGGCTCTTCGGGAGCAGGAGCGTTCTCGGCAGGAGCTTCGGGTGCGGGAGCCTCGCTCGGTTCGGCGGGCGCCGGAGCCGCCTGCTGTGCCGCCGGAGCAGCTTTCTTTGCCTGCTGAGCGGGCTTTTTAACCGTTTCGTCAACAAAGTCCGTAGCAACCGCAATAATCGAAATCTCGTCCTCGGCAAGCGTATCGTCAAACTCAACGCCGCACTTGTATCTTGCGTCGGGATTGAATTTCTCGGCAATCTTCTTGGTGAGGTTGTCAAATTCTTCCAGTCCGACAGAATCGGAAGCGGGAACTCTGATGTTCAGCAAGCCTCTTCTTGCGCCGGTAATGGAGGTTTCGAGCAGCGGGCTGTTGAAAATCTCATCGAGAGCGTCGTCAAACTTGTTGTCGCCCTTACCGGTACCGATAGCCATGTGAGCAATGCCGCTGTCGCGCAAAGCCATGCAGATATCCGCAAAGTCTACGTTTATGTAACCGCTGCCGTGGAGCAGGGTGATAATTCCCGTAACCGCCTTGCAAAGGATTTCATCAACCTTCTCAAACGCATTTTTGATGGTGATGTTGCTGCCCTTGAGCATTCTTACTCTGTCGTTGGGGATAATGATGAGCGCGTCAACGTTCTGCTTCATCTCGGAAATACCCTTGACAGCCTGCTGCATTTTCTGAGCGCCTTCCCAGTCAAACGGCTTTGTGACAACACCAACGGTAAGGATACCCTTTTCCTTGGCAATCGCCGAAACAACGGGAGCTGCGCCCGTACCCGTTCCGCCGCCCATTCCTGCCGCGATAAACAGCATAGAAACGCCGTCGAGCACCTGCGCGATATCCTCGCGGTTTTCCTCAGCGGACTGCTGACCTCTTGCGGGGTCGTTGCCTGCGCCCTGACCACGGGTGGTTTTTCTGCCTATCTGGATACGCTTCATCTGGCTTCCGTCTTTGCTGCGAAGAGCCGCAACGTCTGTGTTTGCCACAACGTAATCAACATCGCACACGCCTGCGTTTACCATGTGAGAAACAGCGTTTCCGCCGCCGCCGCCAACGCCGAAAACCATGATTTTGGTTGAATATTTGAAATCGTCATTCACTTCAAATCCATCATCGTAGCTATCCAATTTAAAACTCATAAGATTTTTTCCTCCCGATTAATATAAGTCCGCGCCAAAGCGCATTAAAACGATATCCGGAAACAGAAAATATTGTCGAGGCAAGCCGTTTCGGGACAACATATAGTAAATCAATAATAAAGCACTACTATTTATTATAACACACTTATTCAAAAATTGCAACTGTTTTTTAAAAATTTTTTATTCAATTGTCGAAGACTGCGTATCGGGAGCTTCAGGCGAGGAATATTGCGGGTTTTCGGGAGTGCTTTCCGTTTTCTCGGGCTTTTGTGACGAGGACTGAACCGGCTTCTGATTGTGAGAAAGGCTCTCAACAGCAACCTTTTCGGGATTTGTCAGCAGCACGGACACGCGCTCGTCTGCGGCAATTTCCTTTTCGATAAGCGCCTGACCGACTCGAAGCTTGCTTTCAAGCTGAACGGACGAGCCGATGTTGAGGATAATTCTGTTTTCAACGGTTATCTTGATGGAAAATCTGTCGGTGAGGTCGATTTCGGTGATGTTTGCCAAACCAACCTTCTCCGCGGTCTCGAAAATTTCCATTATTATCTTGTTTTTCGCGTCAACGGTTGAGTTAAGCTGACTGCCCGTTTCAAGGCTCTCCGCTTCAAGTCCCTTGACAACAACCAACCCGTCTGCGGAAATATTGCCAAGAACTCTGCCGCCGCGCGAAATCACAACTGTTTTCCCGTCCTGATTTAACGCAAACCAGTTTTGCGCCTCGGTGATTTCGATGACAATTTTTGTCGGGTAATTCTTTTTGACGGAAACCTTGTCCACAAAAGCAAACGCGCTCATCACGCTGTTCTCGGCTTTTTTCGCGTCGATGTGAAGCAGATTTTCGCCGGTTTTCACGCCGGACGCCGCGATTATTTCGTCAGCGGAGTAGCGCGAAACACCCGTGACCTCGATTGAACCGCACTTAAACAGCACGGTGTTTGACAAAATCGCCATCACGATGCCGATGACAATAGCCGCCAGAATGAAGTAAAGCGTGTAGTTTCCGCCGCGATAAGGGCGCTTTTTTTCCTGTGCTTCGGGACGCGTTTTTGCCAGAGCCGCTTTGTCGGCAGCCCTGCGCGCCTGCTCGTTGACAGGCTTTGCGGGACTTCGCGGCGGCTGAGCGCCGACAGGACGGTTTTGCCCATTCGGGGCAGGCTTCCTGTTTGTCGGCACTTGCGCGGATTTTTTCGATTTCTTGCCAAATCCAAGCCACTTCTTCCCGCTCGCAGAGCCGTTTTGCGGAGTTTTAGCAAGATTTGCCGAGCCGCGCACATCACGATTCGGCGCGGGATTTACGCGATTTTGCGAAACCCGATTGTTCTGCGGATTTTTACTCGGATTTTGAGGATTTTGCGTATTTCTGACCGGCGGATTTTTCACGGGATTTGAGCCGCGTGCAGCACCGTTTTGAACGCTCCGCGAACCGCTTTGCTGAGCGCTTTGTCGATTTTTTTGAGCGCTCGGTTTCTGCGCCGGTTTTTTCTTCCCTATCATCGTTTCACTTCCTCAAAATTCTTGTTTATCGCATAACAGAGCCAATCGCGAACTCTCCGCTGACTTCTCGGCGAAACCCGTGCGGAGCCGCTTTGCAAAACCGTTTGCGAACTCTCCTCTGACCTCTCGGCGAAATCCGCGCAAAGCCGCTTTGCAGAGACGTTTGCGAACTCTCCGCTGACTTCTCTGCAAAATCCGCGCGGAGCCGCTTTGCAGAGCCGTTTTCTAGACCTTTTTTATATCCGCACCAATCGAGCGAAGAGCCGTTTCGATGCTCTCATAGCCGCGCTCGATGTAGCTCACGCCCGAAATTTCGCTTGTACCCTCGGCTGCCAGCGCCGCTATCACAAGCGCCGCCCCGCCGCGCAGCTCAGCCGCTCTCAGCTTCGCTCCCGACAGCGTTTTCACGCCCTCGACCACGCAGACGCGCCCCTCAACCTTTATCGAAGCGCCCAGCCTTACCAGCTCCGAGATGTGCCGGAAACGGTTCTCGAAAATCGTTTCCACAAACACAGAAGTTCCCTCCGCCGTTGAGCAAAGCGCGGTGAACGGCGCCTGAATGTCCGTTGGGAAACCCGGATACGGCATCGTTCTGATTGTCGGGGGAGCTTGTATCCGTTTTTTGCAGTTCAGGTAGATTTTCCCGCCGCCATAGCTGTAAATCCGCGCTCCCATCGCTTCAAGAACCGGCGTGAAGCCGTTCATGTGCTGAGGAGAACAGTTCGTCAGAATAATCTCGCCGCGCGTTATCGCCGCCGCGCAAAGGTAAGTTCCCGCGACAATTCTGTCGGGAATCACCGTATGCTCCGCGCCCGTCAGCCGCGCCGTGCCCTCAATTTCAATCACGCTTTCACCTGCGCCGCGTATTTTCGCGCCGAATTTGTTCAGGCAATCCGCAAGGTCGATGATTTCAGGCTCTCTCGCGGCGTTGTGAATCTCGGTGAAACCCTTTGCCGTTGCCGCCGCAAGCAGAATGTTTTCCGTTGCCCCGACAGACGGGAACGAGAGCGTAATCTTCGCGCCGCGCAGTCCCAATGGCGCTTTGCAGTCAAGATAACCGTGCTCCTCGGAAATTTCCGCGCCCATTTGCCGCAGCGCCGACAGGTGCAAATCAATCGGTCTTGCGCCCAGCTCGCAGCCCCCCGGAAACGTCAGCCGACAGCGTCCCGTTCTCCCGAGAATTGACCCGAGAAAAACAACGCTCCCGCGCATTTCACGCATAAGATTGTCGGGAATTTCGCTCCCGATAACGCTTGTCGCGTCAACGATAACCGTGTCTGCAGTTCTCTGACACCTGCAACCGAGATTTGTCAAAATCCTGCAAGCGGCGTCTGCGTCCGAAAGCTGCGGGCAATTGTGGAACACGCTCTCGCCGTGCGCCAGAACAGCCGCCGACAAAAGCGGAAGCGCGCTGTTTTTCGCGCCCTGAACCCGCAGTTCCCCCTCAAGCCTTTTCCCGCCGTTTATTATCAGCCTTTGCCGATTATCCATAAAATCACCCTTTCAGCGTTCGCATACAGCAATATATGTCAAATCGCCGAAATGGGTGAAAACTTCCGCGGGATTTTTGTTTCGGTAAACGATAACGTTGCTCAAAAAACTACTTCAGCAGCTTCTCCTCGCCAACCAAATCGATTATCTCTCCGAGAATTTTCCCCGCCGCGTCAGACTCTCTCTGATTGTGCGCGTTCTGCTCCATTTCAAGCAGCTTCGCGCGGTTTTCGTACAGCTCGGAAACTGCTTTTATCAGGCGCTCGCCCGTAAGCTCCGCGTCCTCGATAATGATTGCCGCGTTCTTGTCGGAAAGCGATTTCGCGTTGTAGAACTGGTGATTTTCGGCAGCCGCGGGATAAGGCACGAGAATTGACGCTCTTCCGACCTCGGTAAGCTCGGTTATCGTCATCGCGCCCGCTCTCGAAATAATCAAATCCGCCGCGCTCATACAAGTGTACATATTGTCGATATAGTCGCGGAAAATGTGCTTTTTCTCGTCCTTTTTGACGCCGTTTTTATCGAGAGCCTCCGCGAAAATCTCCTTGTTTTTGCCGCCGTAGGAGTGAATGTGATTGATTTTGCCGGTCTTGTTTTCCCACGCGATAAGCTCCGCGACAGCGTTTGTTATGCGGTTTGCGCCAAGACTTCCCCCGAACGACAAAACCGTGAAATCGTCCGACAGCCCAAGCCGTTTTTTCGCAGCAGAGCGCTCCTCAATCGGGATATTCGTGCGAAGCGGATTTCCCGTCACAATGCACCGCGACGTGTCCTTCAAGTGCTTTTTCGCGTCCTCGGTTGCCAGAAGGACCTTGTCCGCGCGCGTCGAGAGCATTTTTGTCGCCATTCCCGGATAAGAATTGCTCTCGTGAGTAATCGTCGGTATCTTCATTTTGCTTGTCTGCGACAGCACGGTTGCCGTGACATAGCCGCCCGTTCCTATTGCCAAATCGGGCTTGAACTGGCTGATAATCCGCTTAACAGAGCGCTTTGCCGAGATGAAATAGCAGTATGCCGCCTTGATGTTGTGAGTAAAGCTTTTCGGCGAAATTCCGCGCTCAAAGCCGAACATTTCAACGCCTACAAAATCATAGCCCGCTTTTCCGACCAGCTTTTTCTCCATACCGTCGGGTTTTCCCACAAACAAAATCTGCGTTTCGGGAAAAGTCGCCATAAGCTTATCCGCAATCGCAAGCGCGGGGTTTATGTGCCCCGCCGTTCCTCCCGCTGCAAAAAGTACTCTCATTTTATCACCTTTTTATTTCAGTTTCGCGCGCTTGCTCACCGCGAGCAGCAAGCCCATTTCCCAGAGCTGTATCATAAGCGCCGTGCCGCCGTAGCTGAAAAACGGCATCGAAATGCCCGTATTCGGCACGCAGCATAGATTTACGCCGATGTTCAAAAGCGCCTGTAATCCGATGTGGAAAGTAATTCCCGTTGCCATAAGACAGCCAAATCTGTCCTCGGCGTGAGAAGCAATCGTAAACCCGCGCATCACGAAAATCACGAACAGCAAAATTACCACAGCGCCGCCCACAAGCCCGAATTCCTCGCACAAAACCGCGTAAACAAAGTCGTTTTGCGCGAAGGGGAGATAGAAGTATTTTTGTGTGGAGTTTCCGAAGCCCTTGCCCCAAATTCCGCCCGAGCCTATCGCAAGCGCCGACTGGTAGTTCTGATAAGAGCGGTCGCCGGGCTCGGAGAGCGGGTCCATAAACTTCACGCGGTCGCCGAAGTAGTCAAATCCCGACAGCGAAACGCCGATGATTACGATAACCACAAGCGCTATCGCCACGGGTATGACGGGCTTCATATTTATCCCGCCCACAAACAGCATAACCGCGCAAACAGCCGTCATTATCAGCAATCCCGACATGTGCGACTGAATGACAATCATTATGAAAACTATCGCCAGAAACAACATTCCCGGCTTTGCTATTCCAACCCAAAAACTGCGGATTTTGTCGAAATTTTTGTGGATATAGTATGCCATAAAAATGATAAGCCCGACTTTCAGAAAGTCCGACGGCTGGAATGTGCCGAAAACGGGGACTTTCAGCCAGCGCTTCTGGTCGCCCTCCGCCGCCACTCCGAAAGGAAGGCAGAGGAAGTTTATGAACATCGTGATACCGAGAATTAAATGCGCGAGCGTGAACTTAAACTTCCCGCCAAACGCCGAAAATTCCCGCCTCAACACGCGATAATCCATAAAACACAACACAAACATTCCCACAAGCCCGATGCCCGCGGCGATTATCTGCTTCACCGTGTAAGCGTAGCTGTCGCCCTCGTTGTCAAGCCACGATTGCGCGTGTCCTGCGGAAAACATCATCGTGATGCCGAACACCAGCAGCACGAAAATGATAACCGTCATCGGCATATCCACTCTTCCCTGAAAGCTGAAAAAGCGGATTTTGTTCGGGTCGTCGTTCTTCTTTTTGACCTGCTTTCCCGTGAGCTTTTTCGCGGCTTCGGCAGGCTTCTGCGGCTTTACGGGCGGCTTTCTGACAGCGCCTTGTCCGTTCGCGCCCGCTTGTCTTGCCACGGAATTTGGTCTGATTTGCTGCGCCATACTTACCTCTTTTCGCGAAATTTAAATCATCATTGCAAAAACTACCGCCAAAGCTCCGAAAAGCACAGCAGTAAACGTGAAAACCGCGTCAATCTTAATCTCGCTCCAGCCGCTCATCTCGAAATGATGGTGAATGGGCGTCATCTTGAACAGGCGCTTGCCTTCTTTGGTGTGGTGAATTTTCTTCGTAATCTTGAACACGGTTGTCTGAATAAGCACGGAAAGCGCTTCCAGAATGTACACAATTCCCGCGATAACCATCAGGAATTCCGTCTTGCAGCCAACTCCCAGCGCACACACAACTCCTCCCAGAAACATCGAGCCTGTGTCGCCCATAAACACCTTTGCGGGCGGGAAATTCCACATAAGAAAGCCCAAAAGCGCGCCCGCCGTGCAGAATGCAATCAGCGTTTCGCCGAACATTCCGAGTATCCCCGAAATCACCGCAAACGCCGCCGCATAAATTACCGTAACCGACGAGCAAAGTCCGTCAATTCCGTCCGTGAGGTTGACCGCGTTCACGATGTACAAAATGCCCAGTCCCATCACGGGATAATAGAAAAGTCCCATATCCCACTGCGCGCCGCCGGGAAACAAAATCACCGTGCTTGCAAAGCCGCTGATGTAAATTGTCGTGAAATACGCCGCGATTATCATCACCTGCAAGATGATTTTCTGTATCGGCGTAAGTCCCTCGTTGCGCTTTTTGCGAACCTTTATGAAGTCATCGAGAAAGCCCACAAAACCGAACAAAACCGCCATTATCATTCCCGATACCGAAACGACAAGCTCGCGTTTTCCCGCGCCAGAAAAGTCCGCGCCGGTGAACGCGAAAACTATCATTCCGACAGCAAAGCACACGCTCACCGCGAAAATAAACGAAATTCCGCCCATTGTCGGAGTGCCTTCTTTTTTCGCTTTGTGCCATTTGGGACCGATATCGAGGATTGTCTGCCCGTATTTCAGCTTGTGCAGAAGCGGTATCAGAAAAATCCCCACAAGCCACGTTATCAGAAACGCAGCAGCAGCCGCTATTGAACTAGTTAAAATCATCTTTTACCAACCTTCTCGGCGATTTCTTCCATCTTCATTCCGCGGCTTCCCTTAAACAAAACCGCGTCGCCGCTTTTTAAATTCTGCAAAAGCAACTGCGTAAGTTCGCTTTTGTTTTCGCTGTGGAACACGGGAAATTCCCGCCTGAAAAGCTCGTCGCGCAGCGCTTTCATCTCCGTGCCGTACAAGAAGCACAAATCCGCGTTTTTCTCGACAAACTCCGCTATTCCCGCGTGGAGCTGCTTTGACATCTCGCCAAGCTCCAGCATATCCCCAAGCACCGCGATTTTGCGTCCGCTCATTCGCCCGAGAACTCCGAGCGAGCTTTCCATCGAGGTCGGCGAAGCGTTGTAGCAGTCGAGAATTACCGTCACATCGCCGCGCTGCTCGATTTTCTGGCGCATTCCCGAAGCGCTGTAATTCATAAACGCAGGCACGATTTCCTCGGGTGAAAGCCCGAATTCAATTCCCACGCAAAACGCCGCAAGAGCATTCAGAACGTGGTGTTTTCCGACTGCGGGAACCTGCGCGGGATACGTCTTTCCGTTAAAATGCAGCGTGAATTTCTCGCCGTTTTCCGATGAAGAAATATCGCTTGCGTAAACGTCGTTTTGCTCGCCGAATCCATATCTAATCAGCTTTCTGTCAAGCTTCACGGTGTTCAAAAGCTCGTCCTCGCCGCAAAGAATAAGCGGTGCGTTTTCGTCCGCTCCGTCAAGAATTTCGAGCTTCGCTTTGAGGATATTTTCCTGCGTTTTCAGGTTTTCGATGTGACAGAAACCGATGTTCGTGATAACCGCAGCATTCGGGTGCGCGGCTTTCGACAGTGCGCTGATTTCGCCGAGGTCGCTCATTCCCATCTCGATAACCGCCGCCTCAAACCCGCTGTTCAAGCCGAAAAGCGTGCGCGGAAGACCGATGTCGTTGTTGAAATTGCCCTCGGTTTTCAGCGTGTTAAACCGCGCCGACAGCACCGCGAAAATCATATCTTTCGTCGAGGTTTTGCCGACAGAGCCGGTCACTCCGCAGAGCTTCAGATTGAATTTATCGCGGTAATAACGCGCCAGAGCAAGCTGCGCCGCACGCGTGTCCCTGACGAAAATCACGGGCTTTTCGGTCGTGAAAGCAAGGCTCTCACGCTCGGTCATAACCGCCGCTGCGCCGTTTTGGAACGCCTTTTCGAGAAAATCGTTTCCGTCAAAGCTCTCGCCCTTCACCGCGATAAAAAGCGCGCCCGCGCCGATTGAACGCGTGTCCGTGGAAACGCTCTCCACCGCGCAGTTTTCGCCCTCGAGCCGCCCGCCCGTCACTCTCGCGATTTCTTCGGTTGTAAACATAAAATCACTTCTTATCCTTAAAATAATCTTCAACGATTTCCTTCTCGTCAAAGTGAAAATACTCGTCGCCGATTGCCTGATAATCCTCGTGTCCCTTGCCGCAAAGCGCGACTACATCGCCTTTTTCCGCGATTTCAAGCGCTCGGATAACCGCCTTTTCGCGGTCGATGAACGTTTCAAAAATCCTGCCCTGCGGTATCCCCAGAACCACTCCGTCAATCGTGTCCTGCGGGTTTTCGTGGCGCGGGCTGTCGGTTGTCACGATGAGATAATCCGCGAAACGAGCCGCCGCTCTGCCCATATCGGGGCGCTTTCCCGCGTCGCGCTCGCCCGCCGCTCCGAACACGCAGATAAGCCGTTTTTTCGTCATCGGCTTCAGCGTTCCGAGCAGCTTCAAAAGACCGTCTTCCGTGTGCGCGTAGTCGCGGATTACCGTGAAATCGCCCGCGTACAGCGTTTCCAGACGTCCCGAAACGCCGCTGATTTTGCCGAGAGCGTCAACAATTTCACCGAGCGAAAACCCGAGAGTTTCGCATAAAACCGCCGCCAACAGCGCATTCAGCACGTTGTATTCACCCGTGAGCGAAAACCGCGCGGGATAACTTTTTTCTGCGTTTTCATCGGTGAGGACAAACTCGCTTTTATCGGGAAAACACCTCACAAATTCCGCGTAATAATCGGCTTTTCCCGCTGCCGAAACCGTTTTGAGCGTGATATTTTTTTCGCGGCAATATTCGGCAATTTTCCCGCCGTATTCATCATCAATGTTCACGACAGCCACATCGCAATTGTCGAACAGCATTCGCTTCGCCGCGAAATAGTTCTCCATCGTGCCGTGATAGTCGAGATGGTCGCGCGTGAGGTTTGTGAAAGCGCCCGATTTGAAGCAATTTCTAGGGAAACGGTGCTGCGCGAGCGCCTGACTTGACGCTTCCACGAAGCAGTATTCCACGCCGTTTTTCACCATTTCCGCAAAAATCTCAGCCAGCTTTTTCGGCTCGGGAACAGTCGGCGGACCGTCGTGCGAGTACACAAGCCCGTTTCCCGCATCAACTCCGAGCGTGCCGATTGTGCCGGTTTTGTGACCGAGCGCGCGCGTAATTCCCGCGCAAATGCCGACCGTGGTGGTTTTGCCGTTCGTTCCCGTAACCGCGCAGATTTTCAGCTTTTTCTCGGGATTTCCGTGATAATTCGCCAGCAGCTCGGGATAAATCTCGCGCGTGTTTTTTACGTTGATTTCACCATCAAGCCCGAGCAGCTTCTCGGTAACGACAGCCGCCGCCCCCTTTTCCAGAGCCGTCTGAGCTGCCGAGTGTCCGTCAAACGAAGCGCCCTTGATGCACACGAAAACAAAGCCCTCGCGCACCTCGCGGCTGTCCGAAGTCACGCCCGAAACCGTTTTGTCACGATATTTTGCGGGGATTTCCGCAACTCCCGAAAAAAGCTCGCCTAAATCCATAATTTCTCCCGTTATCCGTCCTGAATGGTGACGCTGAACGTGACCTCAATCACGCTTCCCTTCGCCAGATACGCGCCCTCGCCAAAGCTCTGCTGAGTCGCTTTTGCCTCGGCATTGTTCGCCGCACCGCCCGAAATTTTGATGTTGAAGCCCGCGTTCGTGAGCGTTTCGTTCGCCTTGTCAACGCTCATTCCGATAACGTTCGGAACATAGCCGTACTCGGGTTCGATATCGTTGAAATAAATAATAATCGTCGAGCCTTTCGGAATGCTTATTCCCGAATAAGGCACCTGCTGCGTTACAACAGCTTCTCCCGTATCATCGCCGACAACCTTCACATTGAAGTTCGCCGATTTGATGAGCGCCTCCGCCTTCATCGACAGATAGCCCATTACATAAGGCACTGTGCTGTCCATTTTTGCCTGTTCCTCGGCGGTGTAGGTCGGGTAAATTCCGAGATGCTCCAAGCCCTCGCTGAACACCAGCGAAACGATAGGCGCGGCAACAGCCGAGCCGTAATACTCGGGACCGGTCGGCGTATCAACCATTACCAGCATCACAATCTCGGGGTCGTCCATCGGCACACACGCCGCAAACGTTGAAATATACGTCATTTTCGCGTTCGGGTCGGTGAGCTTCGCCTGATTGTATTCGTCGATTTTCTCCGCCGTTCCCGACTTTCCGCCGATGCGATAGCCCTGAATATACGCGTTCGTGCCGCCGTTATCCGCAACAACCGTTTCCAGAAGCTGACGCATCTGATTGGAGGTTTCTGCGGAGATAACCTGCCGCTTTATCTCGGTTTCCTTCGTTTCAACAACGTTTCCGTTGCTGTCGATAATCTTGTCAACAACGTGCGGAGTTACCAGATAGCCGCCGTTTACCAGCGCGCAATACGCCGTACACATCTGAATAGGCGTGATTTTGTTTGTCTGACCGAAAGCCGATGTCGCAAGCTCTACGGGCCCCATTCTCGAGCGCGGAACGTACAGCGAGAGCGCTTCGCCCGGCAAATCGATACCCGTCTGCTCGGTGAAGCCGAAGCTCTCGAAATAGTTGCTGAAATTGTCCGCGCCGAGCGCCGCGCCTATCTGCATAAAGCTCGGGTTGCAGGACTTTGTGAGCGCCTGCTGAAGCGTGAGCGTGCCGTGACCGCCGCCGTACCAGTACCAGCAGTCGATATCCGTTCCCGCGACATTCATCGAGCCTGTGCAGGTAAACTCGGACTCCATACTTATCGACTCGGTATCCAGTCCCGCCGCGCAAGTAACCGACTTGAAAACAGAGCCGGGATAATACAGCTCCGTCACAGCCTTGTTTTTCCATTGACCTTCGCGGAGCGTTGCCTCGAGAGCGTCAAGCTCCTCCTCGGACGCGCCCTTTTCCTTAGCCTCGGCGAGCTTCTGCAAATCATATACGCTCGTAAGCTCGGACGGGTTGTTCAAATCGTATGAAGGCGAGGTTGCCATCGCGATTATTCCGCCGGTTTTGCAGTTCATCATAATTCCGCAGGCACGGTTGACAACCGAGTGCTGCGAAACGCACGCTTCGAGGTTTTTCTCGAGATAGTGCTGCATAACCTCGTCTATTGTCAGCACAAGACTGTACCCATCAACCGCCGAGAAATAGTTGTCGTTCGCGTACTGAACGCCCTGACCAAGACCGTCGGTCGTGTAAAACGCTTTTCCGTCCGTGCCTTTGAGGTACTCGTCATAATAAGCCTCAAGCCCGTAAACGCCCTCGCCGTCAAAGTTTGTGAAGCCGATAACGTTTGCCGCAAGCGAACCGTTCGGGTAATAGCGCTTGCTCGCCTGTTCAAGCTCGATACAGTTCGCGGGAATGTCGTTTTCCAGCATAAACTGCTGAATTTCCACAACCACAGGCTTGTCAACCTTGCGTTTTACTATGTAATAATAGTTGTCGATATCATCGCACGCTTTGAGCATTCCGTCTTGCTTTACCCCGAGCAGCGCCGAGAGTTTCTCCGCAATCAGGTTTTTCAGCGGCTTGTATTCGCCGAGCGGCTCCTTGTCGGGACTTTCATCGGCAAGCCACTTTGCCTGCTTCTCCTGAAAAGCCTTTGAGCGCTCCTGCTCTGCCATATAAATCGGCTGCGGCGCGATGACAACGTTCCACACAGTCGAGCTTTGCGCGAGAACCGTGCCGTTTGCGTCATAGATAGAGCCGCGGTTTGCCATAATCGTAAGCTCGCTTGTCTGCTGATTATACGCGAGCATACGCCACTTATCGCCGTCAAGCACGGTGAATTTGAGCAGATGATATCCCACAAAAGCCGCAAACGCAATAACGACTATCAAAATCACAAGCTGACGTCCGCGATACCCGAGAACAGGCTTTTTTGTAAGCTCTTCATCGTCCTTTTTCTTGAGGAAAAGATAGCTCTTCCTCATAACATTATAAAAACCGCTTTGGTTTTTCTTTTCGCCTGCCAATGTTATTCCTCCATAGAATGCCAAAAACTATAAAATGAGGCTTGCTGAAAGTATCAACAAGCCCCCATAACACGCTGTAATTAAAAGTGCCGGAAACAAACGGCAAGAGCTTGTTCATCTCTATATTATGCCGTTATAAGCCGATGTATTCCACGATGCCGTCAAACCACGACTTCACCGAATCCACCATACCGCCGCTGTCCTCGCCGCCGACCTCAACCAAGCTTTCCGTGTTCACGTTGATGTACTTTTTCTGCGACGCGGAAACCTTAACCATTCCGAGCTGCTCCGAAGCGAATTTCTCGATATACGCCGTGTTCACCTTGCTGTCGAGCTGACTTTTGAGAAGCGCGTTATAGTCAAGCGCGCTCTGAAGCTCGGTCTGCTGCTGTTCAACAAGCCGCGCCGAGTCATCTCTTCGGGTATTGGAACAGTTGACGGCAAAAAACGCTGCAAAAAACAAAATCGCAACCGCGACAACCTTAAGCTTTGAGCCGCTTTTCGATACGGAAAAGGCGGGAGCAAGATGCATTTTGCTTTTGGGCGCTTCCTTTTCACGCTGTTCGCGCTCGGATTTATCGAAGCGCGAAAGGTCATAGGCAAGGTTTGTGTTGTCTATCGGTATCTCTGTATAGTTATAAGCCATCGGTTCCATCCCCTTTTATTCACAGTCTGTCGATAAGCGCTAATCCGTGCACTTCTCGCCGGACTGTGCTGCTCTTATTTTAAACGAGCCGCCAAAATCTTTTTCGACAACCCTCGTTAATCCGCGATTTTCTTTATAACCCTGAGCTTTGCGCTTCTTGAACGCGGATTTTGGGCAAGCTCGGTTTCCCCCGCCGTAATCGGCTTTTTTGTAATATGCTCCGCGCGCGGCTTTTTCCCGCAAACGCAGACGGGGAACTCCGGCGGGCAGGTACAGCCCGTGCAAAATTCCCGAAAACGCTCCTTGACAATCCTGTCCTCGAGCGAGTGAAACGTGATAACCGACATTTTTCCGCCGATTTTCAGCCGTTCAAATCCCGCGCAGAGAACCTCGTCGAGCGCAGAAAGTTCGTCGTTAACTTCAATCCTTATCGCCTGAAAACTCTTTCGGCAGGGATTTTTCTCCCTTCGATAAGCCGCGGGAACGCTGTTTTTTATTATCTCCGCAAGCTCGCCTGTGGTTTCAATCGGCGATTTTTCGCGCGCGGACACAATCGCCGCCGCGATTTTCGGAGCGAATTTCTCCTCTCCGTACTCGTATAAAATCCGTTTCAGTTCGCCAAGCTCGTACTCGTTCACGACATCTCTCGCCGAAAGTCCCTCGCTGCTCATACGCATATCGAGCGGCGCGTCGGTTTTGTAGGAAAAACCTCTTGCCGCGTCGTCGAGCTGGTGTGACGAAACGCCCAAATCCGCGATAATCCCGTCAAGTCGGTCTATTCCAAGCCTGTCCAGAACCGCCGCAAGATTTCTGAAATTCTCCCTCACAAACGTTACGGGAAGCCCTTCAAGGCGTTTTTTGGCAGCATCGAGCGCTTCTTCATCCTGGTCGAAGCAGATAAGCCGCCCATTTTCCTTGTCGAGCCGTTTTGCAAGCTCATAGGAGTGACCGCCGCCGCCTGTTGTCAAATCCGCGTAGACGCCCGACTTTTCCCCAAAAGCGCCGTCCACCGTTTCCTTGAGCAGCACGGAAATATGCGAAAACTCCATCAAATTCTCAGCTCCTGAGCCATTGCCGCGATATCCTCGGGCAAAATATTGTTATTATACTCTTCCCAGCGAGCCTTGTCCCAGATTTCGGCGCGGTCGCTCATTCCCACAACGACAACCTCCGCCGTAATTCCCGCGTAAGCTCTGAGCGCGGGCGCGATGGCAATTCTGCCCTGTTTGTCGGGCTCAGCCTCGCAAGCGCTGCCGAAAATAAATCTTTCTATCGGGAGCGCGATTTTGGAAGGCTGACCCTTGAGGCTCTCGCGGAGCGCCTCCCAGCTTTCCTTGGTGTAAACAGTCAGGCACTTTTCATTGAAGCTTTTGGAAATATAGAAATGCTCGCCGAACTCCTCGCGCAGTTTCGCCGGGAAATTCATTCTTCCCTTTGCGTCAACCGTATGCTCGTACTCGCCGCACATCTCTATCCCCCTTTTCCGTCCGCTTCAATCCCCTCGAAAAGAGACCTTTTCCGTCCTCCTCAGACGGATTTTTCGTAGATTATTTTCCCCATTTGTGAAATAAGTGGTGGTTTGTTATAACGTTATGAAAAATTCCCCAAAACAGTGAAATTATACACCACTTTTCCCCACAATCATATTATAAACCAAACCGCAAAATATTTCAAGAGCCTTACGGAAACTTTTCTTCAGAAATCAGAATAAATTTTTGTTCATAATTTTGTGCAATTTATACAAAAGCAAATGATTTCTGCGGCTAAAATCGGAGGAAAAATTGTGAATATTCACAATATATTGATTTGACGATTTGTTGAAAACTATATCTTGGGGGGTTCGGCTATTTTTCAACAGCCTGTTCACTTTATCATTATATTGGAATTGTTGAAAACCTGTTAATAGAATTTTTCAGCTGCAAAAATTTTCTTTCAGGCAAAAATGCGGTCGAGTTGTTGACATTTTGTAATATTTTGTGCAGGTGATACCGATTGTATAATTTAAGGCGATACCAAAAACTCTAGGCTCGCGATAAATTCGAGCAAAGGCACCGCGCTTGGTCTTGGGCTTCTGCGAAGCCTTGGCAATTTTTCCGACATCGAGTCGGAAAAATTGCGCGGGTGAAGCCACGCCCGCTCAAGGCGGGACGGTCGTGGCTTCACCCGCATTTTTGCATGCTCTGTTCGTCGGGACTTGCTTTGCGGTTTGCGCGCTCTTGGGCGATTTTTCGGGCATCGAGCCCGAAAAATCGCGCGGGTGCAGTCACGCCCGTTAAGACGGGACGTGCGTGACTGCACCCGCCTGTTAAGGCAAGGTTGTTCAAAGGGGTTTACGAAACTGACTTTCAAGTCGGATTGAATACCTTAAATTTGAGAAAATCCGGTTTTTATGATTTTACGGCTGCGCCTTCATTCCGCGACTTCGTCGCGAGTGCCTCCGGCGGTTTCACTAGAATCCCAAAAAGACTTTTTCGCTTCGCGTGCTCGTTAAACTTTACAAAAATTCTACAAATGCAAAAATCGGGCAGCCGAAACTACCCGAAAATTTACAATTTGTAATAAACACACAGAACTATACTAAAGTTACTTAAATCCGTACAACGACACCTGCTCAAAACCGTCAAGCAGCTTATTCGACATACTGAACGCCGCGTCTACTCCCCTCGCAACGCACTCAATCGGATTTTCCGCAACAAAACACGGCGCGCCGACATGATACGAAATCAGCTCGGGAAGCCCGCCCAGCAGTGCACCTCCGCCCGTAAGCAAAATTCCGTTCGACAAAATATCGCCAACCAGCTCCGGCGGCGTCGATTCCAGCGTCAGCTTCACCTGCTCCACAATCTCCATCGCGTTCTCGTGAAGCGCCTCGTACATATCGATGTCCGATATCTCAACGCTCTCGGGAAGCCCTTTCAGCAGATGTCTGCCGCGAATAACCATCTTCTTCTCGCCGGTCGGGTTATAAACGTTCGCAATCTCTTTCTTCGACTTTTCTGCGGTTTTCTCGCCGATTAAAATTTTGTATTTCTGCGTTATCAGGCGAATAATCGCCGCGTCAAACTTGTTCCCCGCCATCTTCACCGAGCGTGACTGCACGATACCGTTGAACGACACAATCGCAACGTCCGAAGTTCCGCCGCCGATGTCCACAACCATCGTTCCGTTCGGCTTTGAGATATCGATACCCGCGCCAATCAGCGCCGCAATCGGCTCCTCGATGAGATAAACCTTCCTTGCTCCCGCCGAAACCGCTGCCTCGACAACAGCCCTGCGCTCCACGTCCGTCACGGAACTCGGCACGCAAAGCACAACTCTCGGCTTAACCATAAACCCGCCGTTTACGATGTTGATGAACTCTTTTATCATCGCCTGCGTCATATCGTTGTCCGAGATTACGCCGTCCTTGAGCGGGCGCACTGCGACAATGTACTCGGGCGTTCTGCCGAGCATCTTATAAGCCTCCGTGCCGACCGCCACAACCGCTTTTTTCTTGCGGTCATACGCAACAACCGACGGCTCGTTCAGCACAATTCCACGTCCTGCAATCGTGATGATGATATTCGCAGTACCCAAATCAATTCCGATATCAAGTGCCATTTATATTACTCCCTGTATAATAAGGCAAATTTTAACAATACGCTATATTATTTTTCACATTTTTTCAACAATTATTCATCGTGGAAAATCCGTTTTCTGCTCCTGATAAGCTCCCTAATCATCGTGATTTGCACCATTTCACGCACCGGCTCAACCCTGCCGCTCAGCTCTCTTGAGCGAATGCCGAGCTTGGTTTTGGTGATTCTCGCGAACCTCGCCGGCAGCTTTTTCAGCACCATTTCCGAGAACACCGCCACGCATTTTTCACACGAGCAAGCGTTGAACCTGTCCAGAATCTGCGGCGCTTCGTACTTCACGGCAAGCTCCGTGAGGTTAACGACCTCGATTTCGTTCGCTTCGTAAACATCGCCGTGCATTTCTCTTTTAACTATCCGCGAGAGCGGTTCTCTGCCCTTGAGCCGCGCCGGCATTCGGCTTTTTCCCGCAGCAATCACCGCGTTTTCGCCGTTGTCCTCGGAAACCAGCTTCATCACCTGCGGAGTTTTGCAGGAAATTCCGCTGTCTTCGCTCGGATTTTTATGGTATTTTTTGGAAACACCAGCCGATTTTTTCAGCCCAACAGCCGGTTTTTTCGCCTTACCGACAGACTTTGCCGCTTTCTCGGACTTGGGTTTTTCCGCTTTAGCAGAACCCTTTGAAGTACCGCTCGCCGAGCCATTTGACGCGGTTTTCGCGGAAACTTTCCCGTTCTTCGCCGCAGTCTTGTCCGAACCCTTCGCTTTCCTCGTCAAATCATCGGAACCGGATTTCGCGGAGGTAGTTTTCGGCTGTTTTTTCGCGGTTTCTGCAGCACCGTTGGAAGTCTTTTTTTGCGGCAAAATTTTCAGCTCCCTTATTTTTCCTCGGCAGTTTTCTTGGGCTTGTTCATCTTATGCGGCTCGATAAGCTCATCGATGAACGCCATATACTCCTTCGCGCCCTTGGATTTCGGCGAATAAGTGATGATGCTCTCTCCGTGAGCAGGCGCTTCGGCAATCGACACACACGCGCTGATTTTGGTATTGAAAATCGTGGTGTCAAGCTGCTTTGCAATCATCTGTGCCAGCTCCTCGACCTCTTTCGTGAGCGTGTATCTTCCGTTGTACTTATTTAATAGTATTCCGCGAACGCAAAGCGATTTATTGTAGTAACGCTTTACTGCGAAAATAGTCTGCTTAAGCTGAGCGATGCCCTGAAGCGACAAAATCTCGCAGAGCATCGGGATTATCAGCTCATCGGACGCCGTGTACGCATTAATCGTCAGTACCGACAGCGCGGGCGGAGTGTCCAGAATGATGTAATCGTAATTTTTCTTGATGTAGTTGAGCTGCTCGCGCAGAACGTACTCGCGCCCCACGCCCGTCATCTCAAGCTCCAGTCCCGACAGCAGAATATTTGACGGCACAACATCGCACTGCTCGCCGTGAATTATCGCGTCGTCGATGTCACAGTTGTCCTTCAGAACATCGTAAATCGTGTAGTTGTCCTCAACCTCAACCCCAAGGCTGAAGCTGAGATTTCCCTGCGGGTCGAGGTCAACCGCCAGAACCTTGTAGCCCATCTGCGACAGTCCGCCGCAGAGCGCCGCGCAGGTTGTGGTTTTTCCGACGCCGCCCTTTTGATTTGTCACTGCAATTATTTTCGCCAAAACAACAAACCTCCGAACTATAAAATACCCGTGCGGCGCTTTATGCCGCTTCTAAGCGGTGCAAGCGCCGCACCAAACTTCTGTCAGGTCGCCTGATAACCCTCGGGGTCGATATACTCGCCCGATTCGCTGTCCTCCGGCATATAGATGTGATAGTTGGTCTTGCCGTTCTTCTTTACGAAATACATCGCCGTATCCGAGAACGACAAAAGCTCGTTTACATCTGTAGTATGCTCCGGACAATAGGAGATACCGATTGATACTCTTACGTTGATGAGCGTTCCGTCAGCCGTTGAGAAACCAACGTAAAGCTCGTCGATAATGTCCATCGCAATCTGCTCGAGATTTGCGATATCGTCCTGATTTGTGTAGCAAAGCACGAACTCATCGCCGCCGAATCGTCCCGCGAAGCCGCCGCGTCCTTCAACCTTCTTGCGGATATTGTCGGCAACAAATCTGATTGCTTCATCGCCCGAGCTGTGTCCGTAACGGTCGTTGATGAACTTGAAGTCATCGACGTCGATGAACATTGTAGCAACCTTGTTCGGACCGCGTCTGTCAAGCTCCTGAGTGAGCATTCTGATGAAGGTGCTGCGGTTGTAGAGCTGCGAGAGGAAGTCGATGGAAGCGCGCTCGGAGAGCTGCATCTCAGCCTTTTTCTCGTTATCGATATCCGTGAGGACGCCGATTACACGAAGCGGGTCGCCCATACGGTCAGTAATGCAGTTCGCACGGAAAGAAACCCAAATCGGCGTGCCGGTCTTGGTCATGAGGTGATACTGGGTGTTGTAGCCCTTCTGGTTCTTGAGCATTGCGCTTATGTCGCGCTTGTATTTATCCGCGTCCTCGGGAGTCATAAGGCTGTCGAGGAAGCGTCCGTTTGAGAGCGTTGCGCCCTCGGGACTGAGGTTGAATTTCTGCATCATATTGTCCGAGATGTACATAATTTCCTTGTGGAAATCCCACTCAAAAAGCATATTATCGGACAGGTTCGCGATTGTGCGGTAACGATCGGAGTTGATTTTAACCTCATCGAGGAACTCGTTGAACGAGGTCTGGATTGCGCCGAGCTCGCTCTTTTCTTCCTTTTTCTTGACCGTAAAGCGGGTTGTGGAGATGCCGTTTTCTTTGTTGATTTCGTCCATCGTTCTGAGCATATCGTGCATTTTCTTGATGAAATTGCCGACAAGCAGCACGCCGAGCGCGCACATCAGAATGCCAGCAACTGCAAGCGCAATCAGCGGAACAACAGGCGAAGACGCCGAGCCGAACTCGCCGTTATCGCATACGGCAACCCATCTCCAGCTTGTAACCTCGGGAATAATGCCGCTGATATAGCGGTATTTTCCTGCGGTACCCGAAACGAAGTTGTCGCTTATGGTAACGTTTGAAACGCCGTTCTTGAAGAACTCGTCCTTCTTGCCGGCAATGGCGCTGTCAAGCTGACCTGCCTTCATCGAAGCGCCGTCGCCGTTGAAGTTGATGGTGTTGTTCTGGTTGTCGATAAGCGCGAGATTAGCCTTGCCGTTAATGTAAGAACCTGCAAGCGACTTCGAAAGCGCGCTGTCAGCGGTCGGAACAACAACAAGACAAACATAGCCCAACCCGTCGCCAATCTTCTTTGAAACGAAAAATCCGTCCGCCTGATACTTATCCCACCACAGAAGCGTGGAAACTGCGGGCATATTCTCGGAATAATTCTCGAAAATGCCGTTTGTAGCGCCGGCAGCCGATGTAACAACCGTGCCGGAAGCATTCAGAACAAGAGCGTCCGCGACATCGGGATTACTCTCGGCATACGCCTTCATAACCTTTTCTGCGCCGTCGCCGCCCGTTTTTGCCGCTTCGGCAACCTCATCGAGCTTGGACAAGGCAGAAGCGTCGCTCATATAGCCGGCGAAAACCGTTCCGACAGTTCCTGCTTTGGACATGGTAACCGTGCTGAACTCTTCCTGCTTCACGTCATTGCTGAATCCCGAAGACGCAAACGTGCCCACAATTCCAAGAATAATCGCGGGAACCAGTGCGAAGATGACCAAAACAATTATCAGTCCGTACTTCATTGTGGATTTTTTCATCGTTCTTCCCCCTAAATGAAATAAAATATCAAATATCGTCCTTTGCAGCTTCTTTTCTGCGCTGCTCGGACTGAACCTTCATAATAAACCTGCCTATCATGTCCTCCTGAGCGCCCGTGAGGCTCTCGAAAAGACACCCGTAGCCTTTGATTGTTCCGTCCTCGTTTCGCTGAACGCGGAGGATTTTAACGGCGGTGTTAAGCGGATTGTCGATGAACAAATCGATGTCCACGCAAACAATATCGCCTTCCATAAATTCCTCATCGGACGAGAAGAAAATCCCGCCGACGTTGATGTCAAGAACCGAAATCTCGGGCGGCTCGTCATAGCGGACGGTCTGTTCGCCGCGCACATAGAAAAGCGCCCTGCCCTTTTCGTTTATTTTAATCTTGAAGAACCGCCTTCGTTCTTGAAGAACCTGCGTTTCGTTGTTTTTGAGGATTTTTACGTTGAGCTGCGTGTCCATCGACATGGAAACCGCGCCCGTGTACCTTATTCTGTCGTTCGCCTTTGACGTGGTGACGATGGAAACAATCGTGTTGCGCTCCAAATCGGGAAGATTTTTTCCTTTGAAAATAACAATGCTGTCGTCATCGTCCATATTCTTCGGCAGCACGAAATTCTTTTCAGCCGTAAAAATATTCTTGCCCTTTTCGTCGAGCAGCTCGACTTTTATAATCTTTCCGCCGAATATCAACCGCACCAAACCCTTTATGTACAATTTTTCCCGATGACCGCACCGAAACGCTTTTCATCGCAAAATAATCCTTCTAACATTATACAATATTCACTAAAATAAATCAAGTATTATTACAAAATTTCTAAAAAATGTACAGTTTTTTCTTGCGTTTTTTGGTTATTTTTTCGGCTTGATGCGCCCTGTCAATTTGGGAAAATTTGTAATTTTTGTCAATTCTCACCGAAACAGCCCCGCGATATCCTCGGGAAGCTCGCTTTCAAACCGCAGGATTTTCTCGGAAAACGGCTCTGCAAAGCGGATTTTCCCGCAATGGAGAGCGTGGCGCGATATCTTTGAGCAGTCGCCGCCGTAAAGGTCGTCGCCGAGCAGCGCGTGACCGATATGCGCGAAATGCACGCGGATTTGGTGGGTTCTGCCCGTTTTCAGCGTGATTTCGAGCAGCGTCCTGCCGTTTTTAACCAAAACCGGCTTGTAGAGCGTAACCGCCCGCGCGCCGTCCTCCCGAACCTCGCGCTTGATGATGCTGTCGGGGACGCGCCCTATCGGCAGGTTTATCTCGCCCGCCTCGGCAATTTCCCCCGAAACCGCCGCGAAGTACACTTTTTCGGCTGTTTTCGCAAGCACGGGAGCCGCCGCCGCGTTTTTCGCGCAAAGACAAAAGCCCGAGGTGTTGTTGTCCAGACGGTGAACGGGACGGAACGCTCTGTCGGGGTAAAGCGCCGAAAACAGGTTGCCGAGCGTTCCCGTGCGGTGGCAAATCGACGGGTGAACGGGAACTCCCGCGCCCTTTTCAAACAGCACAAAATCCTCGCTCTCGGCAAAAACCCGCGCGTTTACGGAAAAATCCGGCTCAAGCGGCTGTCCGTCCTCGGCTATTTCCGCAACGATTTTCTCGCCCGCGCTCACTCGGTCAACCGTCCGCAAAATCGCGCCGTTTCGCATAAGACCGCCGTTTTTCTTCAGGTCAACAACCGCCCTTTGCGAAAAACCGCGCCGTTTGAGAAAATTCAGCGCGGTTATCCCGTTTTCACTCTCGGTGACTTCAAATTCAACCGTTCTCACTTCGTCAGCGCCAGCTTTTTCAGGTAGCTGTCCTCGGTGAACGTAATGACATTCTGCATAAACAACACTTGGTCATACTCGCTCATATTGATGAAGTTGTTCAGACTTGTGTTGATATAGCGCATATCCACCATCGTGATTTTTGAATAGTGCTTCGACAAAAACGGCACGAGCGAGTGCGCGTAGCTGTCCTTGATTACGAGCAGATTTTTGCCCTTTTCAACGTCCGTTGTTATCTCGACAATCGGCGCGTTTTCGCCGGTAAACGATGAATATTTGTCCTTTGTTTCAAGATAATCGCGGACGTACAGGCTGTCATATTCGGTTTTCTTGTTGTCGTTTATCGAAGCCATGTGAACCGAAGGCTCGCCGTTTGCGAGGATATAATAGTCCATCGAATCTGCGGGAACACTGCTGTCAAGCGTCTTGGAGTAAAGCGTGCCGCGGAACTCCGAGCTTACCGTTTCCACGTTGAACGAGTTCAGCCCGTAAGCCGAATAGCCCAGCGATTTCGCCGCCGCGCAGTACGCGTAATACGCGCCAAGACTGGTCCAGTGGTGGTCGGTACGATAATAAATATACTCGTTTTTGTGCTCCGCGAGATAGGAAAGCGCGTCGATTGTGACGACATTTTCCAGCTTTGAGTAGCACTCGTCAATGAAATCCTTCTCGCTCAGAAGTCCCGCGTATGACGGCAACTTGTCCTTGAAAAGCTCCTGCGAGGTAGGAACGAGCATAAAATTCATCTGAATATCGGGATACCGTTCGGCAAATTTTTCCATTGCCTCAAGCGACTTCTGAACCTCCTCGGCGTCGTATTCCTTGAACGCCTGAATCATCTGATTGTCAACCGTGTAGACGCCGTTTATCTCCTGCTTTCCTGACAGCCGCGAAAGCGTGTTCGCGCCCTCAACCCACAAATCGCGCCCGACAAGGTGGTCTGCGAAATAGGTTTCAAAATCGTCCATAAAGCTGTTTTTCTCGCGCTCCGTGAGGTAATTCCACTTTATCGCGCCGAGAACATCGCCGAAATTTTCCGCTTTCTGCAGCTTTTTCTCGTTCACAAGGCTCGGGAATTTCGCAAGAGTACGGTTTTCGTTTTCGCTGCGCTCGAGCTTCGGGAGAACAATCGTTGAAATCGAAATTCCGAGCGTTATTACCGCAAACAGCCCTATCATCAGCTTGCTCGGGGTGAATTTGAATTTTTTCATCTTGCCCTCCGTCAAAAGTTAAAGTAAAGGAACGGATTGTAGGAGCTTGTCGCGATGAACGCAACGCTCGCCAGCATCACGCCGCTCTGCAGAACGGGAAATCCGTACATAACCCAGGAAGGCGCTTTTTCCTGAATTTTCGTGTAGAGATTTTTGAGAACGTCCGTGCAGCCGATGATGCACACGCCGAAAATCACGCTGTAATTCACCAGCGAATTTATCGCGAAATTGTCGATACCAACGCCGTTTGCGCCGAACATCGCGCCGATATACCCGAACACCTGCGAGAACATCTGCCCAAAATCCGTTGTGCCGGGGGTAACTCCATCGAACATTATCCAGCCGAAAACCACCATCACAAACGTGTAAAGCCAGCTGAAAAACGCGGGGATTTTCTCGAGAATTTTCCCGAGGAACAGCCGCTCAATAACTATCAGAACGCCGAAATACGCGCCCCAAAGCATAAAATTCCAAGAAGCGCCGTGCCAGATACCCGTGATTGTCCAGACAATCAGCAGGTTGATAATCGTGCGCGCCTTGCCTTTTCGGTTGCCGCCGAGCGGTATATAAACGTAGCTTCTGAACCACGCGCCGAGCGTGATGTGCCAGCGCCGCCAGAACTCCGAAACGCTCTTTGACTGATACGGATAGTTGAAGTTTTCGGGGAAGTTGAAGCCCATCATCTTGCCCAAGCCAATCGCCATATCCGAGTAGCCCGAGAAATCAAAGTAAATCTGGAACGTGAACGCGAGGATTCCGAGCCAAGCCGTGCCCGCCGAAAGCGTCGAGTATTCCATCGCCTTGATTTGCGTCCAGAGCGCGCCGATGTTGTTTGCAATCAGCACTTTTTTGCCCATTCCCGTGATAAAGCGCGAAATTCCGTCCGCGAGCATTCTTTCGGTGATTGTACGGTCGTCGATTTCGTGCTGAACGTCCTCATAGCGCACGATAGGTCCTGCGACAATCTGCGGGAAAAGCGTCACGAACGCCATAAAATTCACGGCGCTTTTCTGCACCTTGATGTTGCGGCGGTAGAGGTCAATCGTGTAGCTCATCGACTGGAACGTGAAGAAGCTTATTCCTATCGGGAGCGGGAGATTCGGGTTCGGGATTTCCCAGCCAAACCAGCCGTTGACCGAGTTGATGATAAATCCGAGGTACTTGAACGTTGCAAGCAGCCCCAGATTCATCACCAGCGATACAATCAGGCAAGCTTTGCGGATTTTCGGCTTGTCGTCGTATTTCGCGATAATTCTTCCCGCGGTGTAGTCGATAAACGTTGACAAAATCATCGCCAGAACGTAAATCGGCTCGCCCCACGCATAGAAAATCAGTCCGCTTAAAAGGATTACAATATTCTTCGCTTTTTTCGGAACGAGATAGTAAATAATCAGCGTTGCCGGCAAAAAGAAGAAGAACAGAAACGTTAAACTTGAAAAAACCACCCGAATTTTCCTTTCATAAAAAGCCGAGTTCTTCGCATTTTCCGAAAAACTCTTCCCTTGTGTACATCGAATTTACGACTTCCAGAAGCATATTCGCCGAGAGCCTTTCGGGAAGCCCTAGCGCGCGCTGAAGATTTTTGCGCTTTTCCGAGGAGTTTTCGCTCCCGCAAAGTCCAAGCTCCAGCAAGTCCGCTTTTGTGACGGGATTTTTGTTCTCGGGAACGGTTTCGGCGAAAACGCCCGCTTTCTCAAAAGCCTCGAGCAAAATCTCCGCGCTCATTCCCTCAACGCCTAGAAGCCCCTCTTTTGAAGGCTCGCGCTTGCGCTTTTCCTTGCCGACAATATCGGGCGTGTAGACGTTTATCACGGAACAGCCGCGCGTGATTTCACGGATTTTCTTCCTTATAAGAAAGCCCGCGCCATCGCTGTCCGTGAGGATAATCACGCCGTTTTTCTCGGCAAGCGCGCGGATTAAATCGGCGGTTTCCCTGTCCTTGAACACGGAAAATCCCCCGACCGGCACAATCACCCCGTCAATCAGCGAGGAAAGCCGGATTTTATCGTATTTGCCTTCAACTATTATTGCCTGTTTAATGTGTATTTTACTCATACTTTTTTTGCAGGCTGCCGATAAACCGCCATCTGCCGCGTCAACTGTACAGCGGCAGGCACAAAGCCTAGCCGCTATACAGTTTCCTCGCATCTGACGGCTTCTCGACAGTCTTTCCGAATTTGTTTACAAAAACTATTTCTGTAACCGCGAGATTTCGGTTATCGCCTTTTCAACCAGCAGTCTGCTGTCCGATTTTGACGAATTGAGCAGCTTGTTCGTGTTATACATAATATAAACGCAGTCGGCGAGATAACGAAGCGGGAGTTTCGCCGCTTTTGCAAACGCGTTTTTCATTATAAAAGAGCGGTTCGGCGGGTAGTTGAACGCGCTCGCCGCCTGAGCGGAGTTTTTCCCCGCGTTTATCGCAAGCCGCGCTCTGTACAAATCCGTGATATGCCCCGCCAGCACAAGGAAAATCGCGTGCGGCTCGTAGCCTTGGATTATCAGCTCGTCGAGAATTTCGTAGGCGCGGCTGATTTCACCGGAAAAAATCGCGTCGGAGAGCGTGTAAATTCCCGCGTCAACCCGCTTCGGGACAAGCATTTCAATATCGGCGCGGGTGATTTCCCTGCCATTTGCGTAAGCCGTGAGCTTGTCGATTTCGCAGCCCAGCATTGTCAGCGAAAAGCCGCACTCCTCCGCGAGATAAAAAGCGTTCTCCTCGGAAATCGAGCAGCCCGCGCGCTCAAACCGCCTTATCGCAAGCCCGCTCACCTTTGCCGCGGGAAGATACTTGAACTCGCAGCAAGAGCCGTTTTTCGCCGCAGCCTCTAGCAATTTTTTCGGCTTTGCCTTGCCCTTTTTTGCGTCAAAAAGCAGCGGGTCAAGGTGAAGCTGCGCGATAACCAGAACAGACGTGTCGGGAATGTTCTCGAGCAGTTTCAGATAAGCGTTCTGCTCGGCTGCGGGCAGCGCGTCAAGGTCCAGATCCTCGACCAGCACGCACTTGTAATCCGCGAGAAACGGCATACTGTCGAGATAGTCCGAAAGCTCATCGGCAGAGGGCGCGTCCGTGTATTTCACGAAATTCATATCGCGCTCCTCGCCAACCGCCGCCGCGACGATTTTCTCGGCGTAGGTTCTCACGAGAAAATCCTCCTCGCCGTACAAAAAATACACCCGCGAAAGCTCGCCGGAAAGCCCTTTTTTCAGCTCGCTTTCGGTTATCTTAGGCATTTCAGGACATCTTCTCGGACAGCTTCTCGCCGCCGAGAATGTGGAAATGAAGATGACGAACGGTCTGACCGCCGTCCTCGCCGATGTTTGAAACAACGCGGAAGCCGTTCGTAAGCCCCTCGTTTTTCGCGATTTCGGCAATCTTCACAAAAATGTGCGAAACCACAGCGCTGTTGTTCTCGGTGAGCTCGTCAACGCCGCCGATATGCTCCTTCGGGATAACCAGAATGTGCGTGGGAGCCTGCGGGGCGATGTCGCGGAACGCCAGAATTTTCTCGTCCTCGTACACCTTTGTCGAGGGGATTTCACCTTTGATTATCTTGCAGAACAGACAGTTTTCCATAATGACCTCCATAAATTATAACAACATTTTTTCAAAAAAGTTTCGCTTTATTTACCCGAAATGCTGTTTCCTGAGCGAAAACAGCATTTGCGAGAATTATTTTACATACTTTGCAACAATTTCCTTCGCCGCTTCAAGAGCCGCGCCGAGTTTTGCCGCGTCGGGAACGCCAGCCATAGCTTGGTCGGGCTTTCCGCCGCCCTTTCCGCCGGCAACCGCCGCGATTTCACGGACAAGCGTGCCCGCATTTGCGCCCTTTTCAATCGCGCTCTTGGAGCATTTGCACAAAATGTTGCTCTTGCCGTCGGCGCTACCCGCGAGTACCGCAACGAAGCAGTCGAACTTGTCGGCAACGCTGTCGCCCGTCTTGCGCAGACCGTCCGCTCCCATTCCGTCGAGCTTCGCGCAAATCAGCTTCACGCCGTTAATCTCGGGAACGTTCCCGAAAATATCGCCGAGCTTCGCGTTTGCAGCCGCCTGCTCCATACTCTCGATTTTTCTGTCTTTTTCGCGAAGCTGCGCCACAACGCTCTCCGCGCGCTGAACCAAATCGTCCGCGTTCTGCGCTTTCAGCACCGCGCAAGCCTTGTCGAGCGTGTCCTTGCAGTCGTAGAGCATCGACATAACCGCCATACCGGTTATCGCCTGAATACGTCTTACGCCGCTTGCCACGGACGTTTCAAAGACAATCTTGAAAAGTCCCGCCTGAGCGGAGTTTTTGAGGTGCGTGCCGCCGCAGAACTCCGTCGAATAATCGCCGACAGATACCACGCGTACCACATCGCCGTACTTCTCGCCAAACAGCGCCATTGCGCCCTTTTTCTTGGCTTCTTCAATCGGAAGAACCTCGGTTACCACGGGAACAGCCGCCATAATCACGCTGTTGACGTAGTTTTCAACCTGCTGAATTTCATCGGGAGTCATCGCGCTGAAGTGGCTGAAGTCGAAGCGGCACTGATACGGGTCAACGAACGAGCCGCACTGGTGAACGTGGTCGCCGAGAACCTTCCGCAAAGCCGCCTGCAAAATGTGGCAGCAGGTGTGGTTTCTCTGAGTGGCAAGGCGAAGCTGCTCGTCAACCTTTGCCGTGACGGTATCGCCGACCTCGAAGCCGCCTTTCTTGACAGCGCAGCGGCACACAAACTGCCCGCCGCCGAGCTTTTGCGTATCGAGAACCTCAAGCTCATCGCTGCCGTGGAAAATCACACCCTTGTCGCCGACCTGACCGCCCATTTCCGCATAAAACGGCGTCTTGTCGATAACCACGCCGACTTCGTCGCCCGCGCCGCACAAATCCACGCACTCGCCGTCCTTGGTGATTGCGAGGATTTTCGCCTCGGTTTCAAGCGTATCGTAGCCGACAAATTCCGTCTTGAACGCGTCAAGCGCGGAGTTCTTCGCGTTGTCCCAGCCGCCGCCGAGCTTTTTGTTCTTGCGCGCGGTTTCCTTCTGATTTTTCATACACTCGGCAAAGCCTTCCTCGTCAACCGAAAGTCCCTTTTCGCCGAGAATTTCCTTGGTCAAATCGAGCGGGAAGCCGTAGGTGTCGTGGAGTTTGAACGCGTTTTCGCCCGAGAGAGTTTTCTCGCCGTTCTTCTGAAGCTCCTCAACCATCTCATCGAGAATAGCCGAGCCGTTGTCGATGGTCTTTCCGAAGCTCTCCTCCTCGGTCTGAATTACCTTTTTGATGTAAGCTCGCTTTTCGGCAAGTTCGGGATAAGCCGACAAATTCTCATCGATAACGGTGTCGCAGACTTCATAGAGGAACGGCTTGTGATAGCCGAGCAGTCTGCCGTGACGTGCGGCTCTGCGGAGCAGTCTTCTCATAACATAGCCGCGCCCCTCGTTTGACGGTAGAATGCCATCGCCCGCCATAAACGTTGTGGAACGGATATGGTCGGTGATAACGCGGATTGAGATGTCCTTTTCATCATCGTCGTGATAGTTCACGCCGAGAATTGAGCAGATTTTGCCCATAATATTCTTGACGGTATCAACCTCGAACAGGTTGTCCACGTCCTGCATAACGCAAGCGAGGCGCTCCAAACCCATTCCCGTGTCGATGTTTTTGGTAGCGAGCTGGGTGTAGTTGCCCTTGCCGTCGTTGTCGAACTGCGTGAAAACGTTGTTCCAGATTTCGATAATTCTGTCGCAGTCGCCGACTTCCTCGAAATTGTCCTGACCGATGTGGTCGAATTTTCCGTACTTCTCGCCGCGGTCATAGTGAATTTCCGAGCAAGGTCCGCAAGGACCGCTTCCGTGCTCCCAGAAATTGTCCTTTTTGCCAAGACGTATAATCCTCTCGCGCGGGATACCAACCTCGTTTGCCCAGATATCGGCAGCCTCATCGTCCTGCTCGTAAATCGTTACCCAGAGCAGATTTTCGGGAATTTCGAGAACCTTTGTCAGAAATTCCCAAGCCCATGCGATAGCCTCGTGCTTGAAGTAATCGCCGAACGAGAAATTGCCCAGCATCTCAAAATAAGTGCCGTGGCGCGCGGTTTTGCCGACATTCTCGATATCGGGCGTTCTTATGCACTTCTGGCAGGTGGTAACGCGGTGGCGCGGCGGCTCCTCGATGCCCTGAAAGTACTTTTTGAGCGGCGTCATTCCCGCGTTTATCAGCAGGATTGAGTTATCATCGGCAGGCGGCACAAGCGGAAAACTCGGCAGGCGCAGATGCCCTTTGCTCTCAAAAAAGGAAAGATACTTCTCGCGAAGTTCATTTAATCCCGTCCATTTCATTTTTTTGTCCTCACAATCAAATAAATTTGTAAATAAACATACATTTCTATTATAACTTATTTTGGGAAAAAGTCAAGGGGTTTTTGAAATCTCGGCGGGAACACTTTCTGTGAATTTTTCGGGAAAAGCGTTCTAAAAGCGGAAAAGCCCTAATAAAATAGGACAAAAAGTACCACGAAGGAGCGTTCCGAATGAAACCAAACAAAAAATCCCTGAAGCTCACGCTTTCTATGATAGGCTGTTTCGCGCTGCTTGCCGTGAGCGCGAGAATTACCGAGAGCGCGCTCCCCGTTTCCGCACCCGCGGCGCAAAAGCCGATTATCGTGCTGGACGCGGGTCACGGCGGCTTGGACTCGGGCGCTGTCGGAAAAAACGGCGTGCTTGAAAAGGACGTAAACCTTGCTGTTGTGCTGGATTTGCGCGATATGCTGGAGATGTCGGGCTTTGAGGTTGTTCTCACGCGCGACGAGGACATCTCGATTTACGACCCGGGTGTTGAGGGTATCCGAAACCAGAAGCTCAACGATATGGATAACCGTCTCAAGATTATCCAAAGTCACCCCGACAGCATTTTCCTGTGCATTCACCAGAACAACTTCACCGACCCGCAGTACTTCGGCGGGCAGATGTTCTACAACAACAACCACCCCGACAACCGCACCCTCGCGCAGATTATGCAGCGCCGTTTCGCGGATTTACAGCCGGGAAACGACCGTGAAATCAAGCTCTCGGGCGAGGAACTTTTCCTGCTCAAATCCAACAAAAACCCCTCGCTGATGATAGAATGCGGCTTCCTCTCGAACCCCGACGAGGAGCAGAAGCTCTCCACGAAAGAGTACCAGCAGAAGGTTGCCTTCACCATTTACGGCGGCGTTATGGAATACCTTGACGCCATCACCGAAAAGCCCGATGAATTTGCAGACTCCTCCGATGACGACGATTTTGCCGATTCCTCGGACGATTTTGCCGATAAACCCGAGTTTTCGGAGAATTAACCTCTGCAAATTGTTGAAAATTGTTACAAAAACTCCGTTGAGAAAGCGGAGTTTTTTGTGTATTTATACTAAACGCACGATTTCATACTTGTAATAAAGTGTCGATTGTGGTAGAATATAGGAGAGTGTTTTTGGATTTATTCGAGAGTTTGGCGGACAACACCTACCCTGCGCGAACTCCTTGCATTTTCGTCGGCATTTAGCCAACGAAAATGCTTGGGGGAAAACTCTTGTTTTCCCCCAAACCCCTTTAGCGCTTTTGAACGCGTGTTTGTCGCGCTTCGCGCTCTAGTAGCGCGGCTTCGCCGCGAGTGCCTCCGGCGGCTTAGAACCTTTTTCTGAAGAAAAAGGTTCTAAGTACTCCAAAAAGACTTTTTTCGCTTCGCGTGCCCGATTACGGCTTTGCGAAAACGGTGCGCGAAATTTCCACCCACGTTAATAATTTTAAGGAGATATAAACCTATGTCAAAAAATTACAATTCCTACGAAAGCCCCTTCTGCACCCGCTACGCCAGCCCCGAAATGCAATACATCTTCTCGGCAGACAAGAAATTCACCACTTGGCGCAAGCTCTGGGTCGCCCTCGCCCGCGGCGAAATGAAACTCGGTCTTTCCGTCACTCAGGAACAAGTCGATGAGCTCGAATCCCACGTCAACGACATCAACTATGACGTCGCCGAAGCCCGCGAGAAAATCGTCCGCCACGACGTTATGTCACACGTCTTCGCCTACGGTCAGCAATGCCCCAAAGCCGCCGGCATAATCCACCTCGGCGCAACCTCCTGCTACGTCGGCGACAACACCGATATCATTATCATGCGCGACGCGCTCCTCCTCGTCAAGAAAAAGCTCCTCAACGTCATCGCAAATCTCGCAAAATTTGCCGAGCAGTACAAAAATATGCCCTGCATGGCTTACACCCACCTCCAGCCCGCTCAACCCACCACCGTCGGCAAGCGCGCAACCCTCTGGATAAACGAACTGCTGATGGATTACGAGGAAGTTGAATACCGCATAAAGTCCCTGAAACTCCTCGGTCAGAAAGGCACAACCGGCACGCAGGCTTCTTTCGTTGAGCTGTTTGGCGGCGACTCTGCCAAAATCAAGCAGCTTGAAAAGATGATTGCGGAGGAAATGGGCTTCACGGAATGCGTTCCCGTCAGCGGACAAACCTACTCGCGCAAGGTTGACTCGCAGGTTCTCAGCACCCTTTCGGGCATCGCGCAGAGCTGCTCGAAATTCTCGAACGATTTGCGTATTTTGCAGAGCTTTGAGGAAATGGGCGAGCCGTTCGAGAAGAACCAAATTGGTTCATCGGCAATGCCCTACAAGCGCAATCCTATGCGCTCCGAGAGAATAACCTCGCTTGCGCGCTATGTTATGATAGACTCGCTCAACCCCGCCTTCACCGCAGGCACGCAGTGGTTTGAGAGAACGCTTGACGACAGCGCAAACAAGCGCATTTCCGTTGCCGAGAGCTTCCTCGGTGTTGACGCGATTTTGAACATTATGATGAACGTAACCGATGGCATCGAGGTTTATCCCGAAATGGTCAAGCGCCGTCTGATGAACAAGCTGCCGTTTATGGCTACCGAAAATATTATGATGAAGGTTGTGGAAAACGGCGGAAACCGCCAGCAGCTCCACGAAGAACTCCGCACGCACTCGCAGGCTTGCGCTCAGAAGATGAGAGAGGGCGGCGAAAACGACCTTGTTGACAGAATTGCCGCAGACCCGATGTTCAACATCACGAAAGAGGAAATCGAAGCGGTTCTGCGCCCCGAGCTTTATGTCGGACGTGCGCCCGAGCAGGTTGAGGAGTATCTGCGCGATTTCATTCAGCCCATTCTTGACGAGAACAAGGATTTGCTCGGCGAAAAGGCGGAGCTGAGCGTTTAAGGAGAAGAAATTTGAGAAAATGGATTGTTCCCGCAGCGGAATTTGCCGATGAGGAAATTCGCTCGGAATACGGGGATTTTCTCGGGAAAATTCTCGGCGCGCGGGGGATTCACACGAAAAAAGCTGCCGAAAAGCTGTTCGGAGAAGGCGAATTTTTTGAAGAGCCGTATCCTGCGGATATCGGGAAAGCGGTCGAGGTTATCACGGAAGCGCTTGAAAACGGCGAGAAAATCACGATTTTCGGCGACTATGACTGTGACGGCGTGACGAGTACCGTGATGATGTACACTTACCTTGACTCGCTCGGCGCGGAGGTTGACTACTACATTCCCGAGCGCTCGGAAGGCTTTGGAATGAGCATTCCCGCGCTGAAAAAAATCATCGGAAACGGCACGGGGCTTATCATCACGGTGGACAACGGCGTGAACGCGCTCGAGGAAGCCGAGTTTATCAGAAGTCAGGGCGTGAAACTCGTTATCGCGGACCACCATCAGCCCGGCGAAACGCTTCCCGTGTGCGACGCGTGCGTTAACCCGAACCGCGCCGATGATTACTCGCTGTTCAAGGATTTGTGCGGCGCGGGAGTTGTGCTGAAGCTGCTCTGCGCGCTTGAAGAGGACAAGGACTATATCCTCGAAAACTACGCGGACTTGGCTATGGTCGGCACAATCGGCGATGTAATGCCGCTTCGCGGTGAAAACAGGTTCATCGTGAAGAAGGGGCTTGAGGTGCTGAAAAACGCGGGAAACGAGGGCTTGAAAAGGCTGATTTCTTCCGCGGGACTTTCTCCCAAAAACCTCACGGCAGCAGATATTTCCTTCAAAATCTGCCCCGCGATAAACTCGGCGGGACGCGTTGAAAGCGCGGATAAAGCGGTTCGGCTGCTGTTGGCGAGGGATACCGGAGAAGCGGCGCGGCTTTGTGAAAACATCGTGCAGATTAACGCGAAACGGCGCGAAATCGAGCAGAAAATCTACGAAGATATCCAAAAGCAGATTGAAAGCGACCCGTCAATCCTTGCGAAGCGCGTGATTTTTCTCGCGGGCGAGGGCTGGAACGCGGGTGTTATCGGCATCGTCTGCGCGAAAATTGTCGAGAAATACGGAAAGCCGACAATCGTTGTCGCAGTCGAGAACGGCGAGGGGCGCGGCTCGTGCAGAAGCGTCGGGAATTTCTCGATTTACGGGCTGCTCAGCCACTGCTCCGCGTATCTCACGAAGTTTGGCGGGCACCCGATGGCGGGCGGTTTCTCCGTCAAGGCTGATGAAATCGGCGAGTTCAGGCGAAAAATCGAGGAGTACGCCGCGGCGCATTACCCGACAATGCCCGAAGCCGAGCTTTTCGCGGATATGCGCGTGACGGGGGATTTGCTGAGCGTTGGAAATATCGGGCTGCTCTGCCGTCTGGAGCCGCTTGGCGAGGGCTTCGCGAAGCCGGTTTTCCTGCTCGAAAACTGCGAAATCAAGGCGAAGCGCCCGCTCAAGGATGGAAAATTCATCTCGCTTGAAATCAGGACGGGGAACGCGAATTTGCGCGCGCTGTCGTTCAGGATAAGCTTCGCGGATTTTGCCGCGGAAACGGGCGATAAAATCGACATCATCGCGCACGCCGAAATAAACGAGTACAACGGCACGAAAAGCGTTCAGCTCAAGCTCCTCGACTATCGTCCGACGGGCTTCCGCGAGGACAGATTTTTTGCGGCGCGGCGGGTTTCGGACGCGATTTTGCGCGGCGAGGGCTTTGACAAGCGGCTTGCTCCGAGAGTTGTCCCGCAAAGCCGCGAGGATTTGATGAAGATTTACGACCTCCTGCGGAAGAACAACGGCAGGCTTACTCTTGAACAGCTCGCGGTTTTTGACGGCTCGGTAAACTACTGTATGCTCAAAATCGTCGTCACAGCCTTCTGCGAAGCCAATATGGCGCAATTTGACGGTGAACGTGCGCGGCTCGTTCCCGCGAAGGAGAAGCGGGACTTGTTCAAAGAGGGGATTCTGGCTCGGCTTATCGAAAACTCCTAGCAGGTTGTTTGAGCTTGGTTTGATTTTTACTTGCTCTGCTTCATTTTTGTCGGCTTCGAGCCGACAAAAATGTTGGGGGAAAACTCTTCGTTTCCAGAAACGCTAAAGGCGTTTCTCCCCTTAAACCCCTTTAGCGCTTTTGAACGCGTATTATCGCGCTTCGCGCTCTAGTAGCGCGGCTTCGCTCGCGGATGCCTCCGGCGGCAAGGAACCTTTTTCTGAAGAAAAAGGTTAGGGAAACCGAAGGTTTCTCGTTGACCTCCAAAAAGACTTTTTTCGCTGCGCGATTGCGGGAAGGTCTTTCGGCATTACCTAAACTGTTTTTTGGAAGTGATTTTATGGAAAATGTTACAATCGACGACTTAATGCAGCGCGTCATCGACGCCGACAAACAATACGACGCCGACAAAATCCGCCGCGCCTACGACCTCGCCGACAAAGCCCATGAAGGTCAAATGCGCTCCTCCGGAGAAAAGTACATCACTCACCCCCTCTCCGTCGCGATGATTCTGATGGACTATTTCATGGATACCGACACTATATGCGCCGCCCTTCTCCACGACGTCGTTGAAGATACCGATATCGATTTGGAGGAAATCCGCAAAAAGTTCGGCGATGATGTAGCTCTCCTCGTTGACGGCGTAACCAAAATCGGCAAAGTCCCCCTCAACTCCAAAGAGGAACAGCACGCCGAAAATATCCGAAAAATCCTCATGGCAATGAGCAAGGATATCCGCGTCATCATCATCAAGCTCGCCGACCGCCTCCACAATATGCGTACCCTCTACGCGCGTCCTCCCGAAAAACAACGCAAAACTTCTCTCGAAACTATGAATTTCTACGCGCCTATCGCTCACCGTCTTGGTATGAGCGATGTCAAGGACGAGATGGAAACTATTGCCATTCACTACCTCGACCCTTACGGCGCGCAGGAAGTTGAACGGCTTCTCGACCTGCACAAAGAGGAGCGCGACACCTTTATCGGCAAAATTATCGCGAGAATCCGCGAGCGTATCACCGATATCGACCCGCCGCCCGTTATCGAAGGCCGCGTTAAATCGGTGTACAGCATCTACAAGAAAATGTACGTCAAAAACAAGCCGTTTGACGAGATTTACGATATTTACGCGGTTAGAATAATCGTGCAGACGGTTATCGAGTGCTACAACGTGCTGGGCGTTATCCACGACCTGTTCAACCCGCTTCCCTACCGCTTCAAGGACTATATCGCAACCCCCAAGCCCAACCGTTATCAGTCGCTTCACACGACAGTTATCGGCAAAGAGGGAATCCCGTTCGAGGTGCAAATCAGAACCGTTGAGATGCACAACACTGCGCAGTACGGTATCGCGGCTCACTGGAAGTACAAGGCGGGGCTTAAAGGCAGCGTTGCCGGTGAAAAGCGCTTTGACTGGATCAGACAGCTTCTGGAGCGTCAGCAGGAAAGCGATGACGTTGAACAGATAACCGAGGCAATCAAGAACGATTTGTCGCAGGACGAGGTGTTCGTGTTCTCGCCAAAGGGCGATATTTTCACGCTTCCGCTCGGCGCAAATGTTATCGATTTCGCCTATGCCGTACACTCGGAGGTCGGAAATAAAATGACCGGCGCAAAGGTTGGCGGACGAATGGTGCCGTTTGATTATCAGGTCAAGACGGGCGATATCGTCGAGATTTTCACCAGCGGTTCACCGAATTACGGACCGAACCGAAACTGGATGAACATTGCCAAAACAACCGAAGCAAAGGCGAAAATCCGTTCGTGGTTCAAGCGCGAGCGCCGCGATGAGAACATCGAGCGCGGAAAAGAGGAGCTTGAGCGCGAGTTTAAGCGTAATGCTATTCCGCTTGACGAGGAAATTCTGAAAGAAGCGGCGATGAGAGCGCGCGTTGACACGATTGACGATTTGTACGCGGCAGTCGGGTACGGCGGCGTTGCGACAACGAAGATTATCCAGCGTATCAAGGACAGTCAGGCGAGAGCGCAGGCGGCGGCACCCGTGCTGATGTCGAGCGAGGAAAACATTGAGCAAACCAACCAGCGCAGCCGCAAAAAAGGCGTTATTATCGAGGGTGTGGACAACTGTCTGATAAAGTTCGCGCAGTGTTGTAATCCGCTGCCGGGCGACCCGATAATCGGTTTTGTGACGCGGGGATTTGGAGTATCGATACACAAGCAGGACTGTGTGAACGTGCTGAACAATATGGACAGCGAGGAGAACCGCGAACGGTGGATAAAAGCGTCGTGGGCGGGCGAGGACAACGCTTCGTACCGCGCGACGATTGACATTATTGCGGAGCAGACATCGTCGGTTATTGCGGATATTACGGCGGCGATTGCGGCGAATCACATACCGATGCACGAGATGAATATGCACCGGTTGAAAAACGGGAACACGAATCTTGTGATAACAATTGAGATTGCGGGTGTGGAGCAGCTTGGGAATGTAATTTTGCGGCTGCGGAAGATACCGGGCGTGATTTCTGCGGACAGAACGGGCAAGCAGTAATCCCACAAAAAATTCACAAAAAACCCGAGAAGTCGTACTCCTCGGGTTTCCTTATTTTACTTTCCGCTTCTTGATAACCTTCTGCCGTGAGAACTCCTCGCGCTCCTTCTCCTCCAACGCATTCGTTATAAACCTCACCTGCTGCTCAAACTTCGGTATCATAATATTCTTCAGCGCATTCCTTCGCTTCTGCGTCTTCTTAATCGCCACAGCAAGCCGATAAACACTGTTCTCAAGCTCCGCCAGCCGTACCGTCAGCTCCTTCACCTTGTTAAAGCAAATATACGCCCTGTCAAACTCCGAGCCGGTTTCAATCATCGGGTAACACGGCTCCTCGGGCGGCAAAATCTGCGCGTTCACCCGCGGCAGCTCAACCCCCATAACCGAACGCGACGACAACGACAGCGAATTTTCCACAGGAATACAATCTGCTGCAATCGCCACCACGCCAAGCGTTATGTTCGCGTTCCGCAGCGCCGTGTACGCCTCGGAAAACGTGCTGTCAATCCCCGAACGCAGCGCCCTCGCTTCGTCCGTGAGTGCAACCATCTCCCGCACAAGTATGCTCCGCTTCCTGTCCATCAGCTCGTAGCCCAGAATCGCCTGATAAAGCGACCTCTTAACCTTAATCAGATTGCCCTTAGTCGGGAAAATTTGCTCCGCCATCGTTTCTCACCTGCTCTTCTGCGGAAATGTGAAAATTACATAAACTTCAGCGCTCTCTCGGGATTATACTTCTCGTCAAGCAGCTTCTCGTCAACTCTGTCAAGCTCGCTTCTCGGCAGCGCACAAAGCAAATCCCAACCCAAATCCAACGTTTCATCAAGCGTTCTGTTCTCGTCAAAGCCCTGATTGAGGAAGTGCCCCTCGAACAGCTTTCCGAATTTCATATAAGCGCGGTCGGTGTCGGAAAGCTCGTCCTCGCCGATAACCGAAGCCAGACTCCGCGCGTCCTGAACTCTCGCGTAAGCCGCGAAAAGCTGGTTTGAAACAGCCGCGTGGTCGGCGCGCGTGAAGCCCTCGCCGATGCCGTCCTTCATCAATCTCGACAGCGACAGCAAAACCGAAACTCCGGGGTAAATTCCCTTGCGGTCAAGCTCTCGGTCAAAAACAATCTGCCCCTCGGTGATGTAAGCCGTGAGGTCGGGAATCGGGTGAGTTATATCGTCGTTCGGCATCGTCAGAATGGGAATTTGCGTAACCGAACCGCTGCTGCCCTTGACAATTCCCGCGCGCTCATAAATTGCCGCGAGATTTGAATACAAATAGCCGGGATAGCCCTTTCTGCCGGGGATTTCGCCCTTCGATGACGAAAACTCGCGCAGCGCCTCGCAGTAAGACGTCATATCCGTCATAATAACCAGAATGTGCATATTTTTCTCGAACGCGAGATACTCCGCCGCAGTCAGCGCGCAAAGCGGCGTGAGCAGACGCTCGATAATCGGGTCGCTCGAGAGGTTGAGGAACATACAAACGCGCTCGATTGCGCCCGTGTCCTCGAATGAACGGCGGAAATAGTCCGCGACATCGTTCTGCACGCCCATTGCCGCGAAAACAACACCAAAATCCTTCGCGCCCTCGCCTGTGATTTTCGCCTGTTTTACGATTTGAACGGCGAGCTTGTTGTGGAGCATACCCGAGCCTGAGAAAATCGGCAGCTTCTGCCCGCGGATAAGCGTCATCAGCGCGTCAATCGAGCTTACTCCCGTGTGGATATAGTTCTGCGGATAGTCGCGCGAATAGGGGTTGAGCGCGCGCCCGTTGACGTCGCCCATCTTCTCGGGGAACACGTCGCCAAGCCCGTCAATCGGCTTTCCTGCGCCGTTGAACACTCTTCCGAGTATCTCGGGCGAAAGCGGTATTTCAAGCGGCTTTCCCGAAAAAATCGTGCGCGTGTTTTTGAGAGAAATTCCGTTCGTCCCCTCAAAAACCTGCAGAATAACCTTTTCGCCTTCCATCTGCACAACGCGCCCGATTCTCTCCGAGCCGTCGTCCAGACGAATTTTCGCAATCTCGTCATAAGCCGCGCCTTTCACGCCGTCAAGCGCGACAAGCGGGCCGTTAATATCAGTCAATCCAACATACTGTACACTCATTTTCAAACCTCTTATCAGCCCGCAGCAAGCGCGTCAATCTTCTCGTTTATTTCCGAAATCAGCCCGTCAAAAAGCTCGAGCTTGTTGTTCGGAATATCGTATTTCATCTTCACAGCCTTCTCGAAAAGCCCGAGCGAGAAGATGTCCGAGAGAATTACACCGGTTTTCAGCGCGTCAAGCGACCTGTGGTAAAGCACCGAAATCACCTTCATCATCAAGCGCTGTTTCGGGAGCGGAACGTAGGTGTCGTCGGGGTGATTTGCGTTCTGCTGCAAAAATCCCACGCGCACAACCCTCGCCGTTTCAATCGTCAGCTTCTGGTCATCGGGCAGAACGTCCGCGCCAATCAGCTTTACAATCTCCATCAGCTTGGCTTCTTCCTGTAAAATGTTGGAAATTTCCTGACGAAGCGCCATATAATCGGGCGAAATCCCGTTGTAAAAATCAGCCAAATCCTCGACATACTCGGAATAGCTGCTGTTCCAGTCAATCGCGGGGTAGTGACGCGCGTAGGCAAGCGACTTGTCCAGCGCCCAGAAACAGCGCACAAAACGCTTCGTGTTCTGGGTAACCGGCTCGGAGAAGTCCGAGCCTTGCGGCGAAACCGCGCCGATTATCGTCACCGAGCCTTCCGTGCCGTTCAGATTTTTCACATAGCCGGCTCTCTCGTAAAACTCCGACAATCTTGACGGCAAGTACGCGGGAAAGCCCTCCTCGGCGGGCATTTCCTCAAGTCGTCCCGAAATCTCACGCAGCGCCTCAGCCCAGCGCGAGGTCGAATCCGCCATTATCGCGATGTGATAACCCATATCGCGATAGTACTCCGCAAGCGTTATTCCCGTATAAATAGACGCTTCGCGCGCCGCCACGGGCATATTTGACGTGTTCGCGATGAGGACGGTTCTGTCGGTGAGCGGGCGGTTGGACTTCGGGTCGATAAGCTCGCCGAACTCCTCCAGAACCTGCGTCATCTCGTTTCCGCGCTCGCCGCAGCCGATGTACACGATAATATCCGCGTCACACCACTTCGCGATTTGGTGCTGCGTTACGGTTTTTCCCGTGCCGAAGCCGCCGGGAATTGCCGCAGCGCCGCCCTTCGCAATCGGTATAAGCGTATCGATAACGCGCTGTCCCGTGATAAGCGGACGAGTTGACGGAAGTCTGCCCGCGCAAGGACGCGCCTTTTTGATAGCCCAGCGCTGAACCATCGTCAGCTCTTTTTCCTCGCCGCTTGCCGTTTTCAGACGGATAATCACATCGTTCACGCGGTATTTTCCGTTCTCCGCCGCAAACGTAACCTCGCCGCTCATATCGGGCGGAATCATACATTTGTGCGTGATAAGCGGGGTTTCGGGAGTTGTGCAGTAAACGTCGCCCGAAACGAGCTTGTCGCCCTTTTTCACGGTCACGGTAACGTCAAACTCGCGCTCCTCGTCCAGCGCAAAAAGGTGGCTTCCCTCGGCAACGAAAGCGCCGTTGTCCTTCACCATATCGCGAAGCGGACGCTCAATTCCATCGAAAATGTTCGAGATAATGCCCGGACCCAAAGTCGCGCAGACGGGCGCTCCGGTGCCGTAAATCGGTTCGCCGATTTTCAGTCCCGCCGTGTTCTCGTAAACCTGTATTGTCGTGAAATCATCGGCAACTCCGATAACCTCGCCGATAAGCCTGCGCTCGCCGACGTACACCATCTCGAGCATCGAGAAATCCTTTGTGTTCGCCGCTTTTACGACAGGTCCGTTTATCGAATAAATCGTGTTTTCCAAATCAATTCCCCCAGCCTCAGATTTCCGCCGTCATCAACTCGCGCTTTTCGGCAAACGCTGCGCGCTCGTCCTCGAGCGCCTTGTCAAGCGAAAAATCGCAGAAAAGCCCGCGTTTTTCGTCAAGCGCGCAAATTCCCCCGAGAACAATCGTGCTATCGGCGCGAACCTCGTGACTTGTAAGCGATGAAACCCGCTCAACGTCCTTTTTTGCCGCGAGAATAACCACGTCTTTCCCGAGCGCTTTTTCGGCTTTTTCAAGGCGGTTTTTCAGAAAATCCGCGTACTTTTCGCTCTCGGAAAACTCCCGCAAATCCGCTTCGATTTTGCCGAAAAACTCCTCGACAAGCTCCTTTCGGTGAGCGAGAACGCCTTTGTTAACCTCGTAATCGCACCGCGAGAGTTCTTTTCTGAACTTCGCTTCCAGAGCATTACGCTCGGTTTTGAGCGCCGCCATAGCCTCGCGCGACTCGTTTTCCTCACGGAGCCGCTCGGCAGCGGAACGCTGTTCGCGGATTTTCGCTGTGAGTTCCTCGATTTCACGGTCGGCGCTTCGGTTGACCGCGTTTCTGAACATCGTCATTTTGGACGCGTTTAACGTATTCAAATCCATAAAAATACCTTTCAATCAGAGCTTGATGCCGATTGCTTCCTCAACGTACCTGCCGATTGCCTCGGTTACGCCGCCCGAGCCGTGACGGTCGGGTATCTCAATCACAAGCGGTCTGCGGCGGTTCAGCTTGATGTCGTAAACCCGCTCCGCGCAAAGCCCCGCGGTTTTCTGCGTCATCAGCACAACCGCGATTTCTTCATCGGAAACCGCTTCGTCAAGCGCTTCGTTAACCTCTTTTTCGGTGTGCGCGACAACTCCCTCGATACCCGCAATTCTCATTCCCATCTGCGTGTCGAGATTGTCGCTTATAAGGAAAAATTTCATATCCGCTCCAAAATTAACCGAAGAGTATCAGAATTGAAATAAGCAGTCCGTAAATCGCAACGCCCTCGCCGAGCGCAACGAAAATCAGTGCCTTGGAGAACGACTTTTCGTTCTCGGAAATTGCGCCGATAGCCGCAGGCGCGCCCGCTCCAACGGCAATTCCCGCTGCGATTGAACCAAGTCCCGTTGAAAGCGCAGCAGCGAGATATTTCAAGCCGTCCGAGCCAGCCTGAGCAGCGTTTGCGGCAACTTCAGCCGTTTCAGCCGCAAAAGCTCCCGTGAGCGGAAGCACGGTCATCGTGAGCATTACTCCGAAAAACGAAGCGATGTTCGTTACAACAGCGCGCTTCGGGTGAACCGTCTTGCCCGAACGCTTGCGAAGAATTGCCGTGAAAATCGGCAGCATAATGAGCGCAACCGCGATAAGCGGCAGAATGATAATCAATGCAATATTCATTTTGTTTTCCTCCAAAAATCTTTTTCATCAAAAATGTGACTTTATTTTCAGCGGTGAAAACTCGCTTCCGCCGCCGTCATAGAACCGTGAAAATACCTCGTAAAACTCCAGTCTGAGCACCTGTATTCCAGAGAGCAAGCCCTCGATGCCCATAACCAGAATGTTGCCGATGATGTAGGTTATCACCATTCCGGCGGTGACGGGAGCATTCGGCTGCGCCGCGCCTGCAAGCTGCGAAACAACCAGCATAAAGCCCGCGTGCGACAGCACAAAGCCGCCTATTCTCAAAAAGCTCATCGTGTTCGACAGGAAGCTTAAAGCACCCTCGAAAATGCCGATAAAGCTCTCCGCGATGCTGAATTTCTCGGCTTTCTTTCCCGTCACAAGAGCCGTGAGCGGGGTTTTGAAGAAAATCAGCAAAACCGGCAGCACAATCAGGCAAAGCACATAAGGCACGCTCATAATCGGCAGCCCGTACATAAGCGAACCCGCAAGCCCGATTATCAGCGACGCGTAAAGCACAATTCCCGCGGCGCCGTTCACGTCAAACAGCGCCTCGCCGAGCTTTTTCGCCTTGAAGTTCTTCACGGTATTCAAAATCATCGAAATCAGTATCAGCACCACACCCACAAACAGCGCGAAAATCAGCACTGCCGTCGCAACCTGAAAGATGTTGCTCGGGTGACGCGGGATACCGAGATTTCCCATCATATCGCAGACGCCGTTCCAGATATCCGCGCGGTGGAAAATCGGCGTGATTATCGTTTCGATACCGAAAACCGAGCCGTAAACGCACCCGAACAGCGCCGAGAAAATGCCGAGTCTTGTCATAACGGGAGCAAGCCCGTTTTTGGTTTTCTTCGAGAGGATAAGCCCCAGCAGCGATATCAGCAAGCCCTGCCCGACATCGCCGAACATTATCCCGAACATCAGCATATACGTTATCGCAACGTAGGGCGTGGGGTCGAAGCCGCCGTAAACCGGCAATCCGTACATCTTCGTGAACATCTCAAACGGTCTTGTAATCACGTTGTTTTTCAGCTTTACGGGAACTTCCGGCGAAGCGTGTTTCTTGTCAACGGGAATTTCCGCGCACTGAACGTTTTTCGCGTTCTTTACAATCGCCGTTCGCAGCTCCTTTGAGTTTTTCGCGGGACAGTACCCCGAGAACGAAAACCGTCCGTTCGATATAACAACCTTTTTCCGCAGCTCGTTTACCTCGCTCTTATAGCGCAGCTTGCACAAAACCGCCGAAAAATCGTCCGTCAGGCTGTCCGCGAAATAAGCAAGCTCCTTTTCAAGGGCTTCCTTTTTCTTCTCCTCGGTTTCAATCAGCGCGTGGAGTTTTTGGTCGGCGATTTCCGCGTCGCCTTCAAGATAATCGGGAAGCCTTGTCCGCTCAAATCCGAGCGAAGTCATCAGCTCGTCCGCGAACTCAACGTACTGCACGGGAACGAGATAAATTCCGTAAACGTAATCCCCCGTTTTCTCAAATTCCTGAAAAACGAAGCATTTTGTCGCGTAGTACTGCAGCTTTTCCTCATTATCGAGCGGCATTCTGCCGATACGCATTTTGACGTACTTCATTGCGAAAAGCTCCGAAAACGGCACGTCAAGTCCGCGCAAATGCTGAACATAAGCGTCGGTTTCGCTATGCTCGCGAAGCGACTGCTCAACTTCCGCATACTGCTCGTTCAGCTCGTCATAACGCTTTGAGATATCGCCGAGATAGTTCTCAAAATCCTCCGCCGTTTCGCAGTCAACGTGCGAAAAATCCGTGTCCTTAACGGGAATTTTCAGATTTATCGCCATATCGCGCACCCTTGCAAGAATGCCCTTGTAGGGGTTTTGTTCGCCGAGATTTCGCAGAACGGAGCCGTTTGACACGATGTGGAACAGCTCGCTCTCGCAGCAAGCCATAAGCGCATTGTCGAGCGACTTTGACGGTCCGTCAACCGAAATCAGCGACATTTTTTCTATTCCCAAATATATCACCGCCTTAACAGGTTTTTTTCATTTTAAAGTACCAGCATTTTCATAATATCCGTGCCGTCCATCTCGTAGCGCACGCCCTCGACAACCGTTCGGATATTCCGCAGCTCCGTGCATAAGCTCTCGGTCAGCGCGAAATACGCAACAGACGCGTGCGACGAGAGGTGAAGCGTTTTCTCATAGAATTTCTGGCTGATGCGCTCGGTGAGCTGCTCGACGGTCGAGCTTTCGGTATCGCTGTGGTAGCCGATTTTCTTCAGCCGTTTAGCCAGCGCGTCGATATCCTTCTCCGCGATAAGCTCCTCGATAATATCGTCTTTCAGCTTGTATCTGAACGGGATAAGCGCCTTTTTGAGATTTTCGGGAGTCGCTCCCGAAAACTGCGCTCTGCGGTAAAGCGTGACAACGTTCTCCATATCAATCGACCGCAAAATCGCCCGCTTGAACTCCCTTTTCTCGGAGCCGCGGAAGTTCTCCTCGGCGTGCTTCAGCAAGCGGAAATAATAGTCGTTCACAAGCCCGCGCTCAATCTCGCCGATGTCGAGTTTTCCGCTCTGCGCGGCGTTTATCAGTGGCTCGCGCAGCACCTTGATGTAAGACGTTCCCTCGAGCAGCTCGACAACCTCGGCAAGATTTTTCGCCCTGCCAAGCTCGGGGAGATTTGTTTTCGTGTAGCGGTTCAGATACATCGGAACAGCCGCGATATAAGCGTCCGCGCCGCCTGCGTAAACCGCCGCAATCGCCGAAACAATCTGCCCGATTTCAAGCCGCTCCACGATGAACGAGAAGTAGCCGCGGCTTTTCGTGTAGTCGAATTTGCGGAAATTCTCGTAAATATCGAACGCTGCCTTTGCGAGAAGCGCCTCAAGCTGACCGCGGTGAATTGCGCCCGAGTTAACCGAAGAAAGCGCCTTTTCGTACCTCGGCACGGTTTTCAGATAGTCGCAAATCTGCGGGACGTTTTCCTTTGCGGCAAGCTGCGCGTAATCGAGAGGGGTGAGCCGCTGCCCGAAAACCGCCCGACACTTTGCCGTAACGCCGTTTGACGCGTACATATTATTCCTCCAAAATCCGCTTTAAAATCTCCGTGCGCCAGCGCTCGCCGTTCTCGGCAAACCGCTTGTCAAGCGCCGCCACGCGCGTTTTGAGAGCCTGCTCGGCGTTTTTTTGCTTTTCGGCAAGCAGCTTCTCCTGCTCGTCTTTAAAGGCGACGTTTTGCTCGCGTTCATCGGCGAGCTTTTGTTCACGCTCGCGCGCGCTGCTCTCGCCGAACTCGTCGGTGCGCTGTTTTTGCTTGGCAACAGCCTTCTCGACGCGCGCTGCCGCCGAATTATCCATTGTGATTATCTCGCGTAAAAAATCCATCTCAATCACCATTATACCTATTTTATATGGACTGTCGTTGCGAATATTTTCATCAAGCCCAATTCCTACTTATTTTAACTCTTTTCGCCCAAAAAAACAATATATAATTTGCACAAAAAATTCCTCAACACCCAGCATTTTCCGAGCATTTTCGTCGGCAAAGCACGGAGCATCGGGATATTACGCGATTTGTGCAAAATTAACATATTCAAAAAAGCGAAGCCCTTGACAGCGAGATGGAATAAGGTGTATAATTAGGAAAGGGAGTGCAATTTGAAAGGAGTTTATTATGTTTGAAGAGATTAAAGGCTGGCTTATTCCTGTAATAATCGTTGCTGTGGTGCTGATTTTGATATTCCTCACGGGATACCGCAAGGCGCGCCCCGACCAGGCGCTTATCATAAGCGGTCTTCGCAGGAAAGCCAAGGTTGTTATCGGAAAGGCTGCCGTGAAGCTGCCGTTTTTAGAGCGCTGCGACGTGCTCGACCTCGCGCTGATGAGCGTTGACGTAAGAACGCAGACGTCTATCCCCTCGGGCGACTACATAAACGTAAAGGTTGACTCGGTTGTCAACGTAAAAATTTCACCCGAGAAGGACATCATCGAAAAAGCGCAGCAGAACTTCCTCAACAAGGACAAAAACTATGTCACAAACGTTGCCAGAGAGGTTCTCGAGGGTAATATCCGTGAAATTGTCGGACAGATGCGGCTTGAGGAGATGATTTCAAACCGTCAGGTTTTCGCGGAAAAGGTTCGCCAGAACGCCGACCCTGACCTCAAGGCTATGGGACTTGAAATCGTTTCGTTTAACGTTCAGAATTTCGTTGACGAGAACGGCGTGATAAACGATATGGGTATCGACAACACAATGCAAATCCGCAAAAAAGCCGCGATTTCCAAAGCCGAGGCGGAGCGCGATATCAAGATTGCTCAGGCTGAGGCTAACCGCAAGGCAAACGACGCGAGAGTTGACTCGGAAACCGCGATTGCAGAGCGCCAGAACGAGCTTGCCATTAAGCAGGCTGAGCTGAAACGCGCTGCCGATATCAAGCAGGCGGAAGCGGACGCTGCTTACACAATTCAGCAGGAAGAGCAGCGCAAGACTATCGAAATCACGACTGCAAACGCAAACATTGCCAAGCAGGAAAAAGAGGTTGAAATCAAGGCGAAAGAGGCTGAAATCAAGGAACGCGCGCTGGAAGCAGAGGTTAAAAAGACTGCCGAAGCGCAGAAATACGCGGCTCAGCAGAACGCAGACGCAAAGCTGTACGCAACCCAGCAGAACGCCGAAGCGCAGAAGTATGAGGAAATCCGCCGTTCCGAGGCTGAGCTTCAGATTAAGAAAAACGAAGCTGCCGCTATTCTGGTAACCGCTGAAAACGAAGCTGCGGCTGCCAAAGCAAAGGCAGAAGCAGCGAGATTTGCTGCCGAGCAGGAGGCAGAGGGTATCCGAGCAAAGGGTATCGCGGAAGCGGACGCGGTTCGTGCAAAGGCGCTTGCAGAGGCTGAGGGTCTTGACAAGAAGGCTGAAGCGATGAAGAAGATGGAAGAAGCGGCGGTTTTGCAGATGTATTTCGAGAAGATGCCCGAGATTGCCGCAGCGATTGCGAAGCCGCTTGAGAGCATTGATAAAATCACGATGTACGGCGACGGAAACACCGCGAAAATGGTCAAGGACATCACCGAGGCGACCACGCAGGCGTCGTCGGGACTGCTTGACGGATTAGGGATTGATTTGAAGCAGATGGTAAATTCGTTTGTTCAGGGAAAGGCGATTGCGAGCGGAATTAACTCGGAGAAGCCCGCTGTTGACGAGAAACCCGAGCAGACGGTTTAATGCAAGATTTTTGCAATCCGCATAAAGAGTTTTACCCAAAGCGTTTTTGGAAAACGAAGTTTTACAAAAACGCGCGATTTCGGCGGCTCGATGCCGACGAAATCGCAAAAGAGCGCGTATATAACATAGCAAAAATGCGGGTGCAGCCGCGAACGTCTCGACCTAACGGGCGTGGCTGCACCCGCGCGATTTTTCGGGTTCGATGCCCGAAAAATCGCCAAGAGCGCGCAAAAAGCGAAGTCCACATTCCAAGCCTGAAACTCAGCAAAATGCGGGTGCAGCCGCGAACGTCCCGACCCAACGGGCGCGGCTGCACCCGCGCGATTTTTCGGGTTCGATGCCCGAAAAATCGCCAAGAGCGCGCAAATAGCAAAGTCCACATTCCAAGCCTGAAACTCAGCAAAATGCGGGTGAGCCTCACTCCAAGCCACCGTTTTTTCGGGAGCGCAGACGGCTGTCGGCAAGCAAAATCCCGCTCATAACAAGCGTGCAAACCGATAGCAGCGCGTTTTTCGAGAACACCTCGGTTCCCGCCGGAGAAGCGATAGTTTCGATGTAAAACGGCGCAAGAAATCCCGAAAGCAGCAACGCTATTCCCCCGCTTAATGCTGCCGCGAAAATCCTCGAAAGCAAGAATTTTTTCAGCGGGATTTTCCCCGAAAGCGCCGAAATCTGCAAAAAAACGCAAACTCCGCCAAAGCTGAGCAGCGCCGCGCAAATCGCCGGAGCGTGTGCGGTTGGGGAAAGCTCCTTTATGCGCGTGATTTCAAGAAGCGCGGGGAAAATCCGCCCGCTGTTATCGCCAAATCCGAGTGTCGCGAAAAGCCTTTCAAACAGCGCGTTTACGCCGATTTCCCGCAGTCCTGCCGCGATTACCGAAAACCCAACAACCATCACGCACACCGAAAACATTGCCCTCGCAGCCGCGTTTACCGAGGAAACGAAAACGCCCGAGCTTATCGTGAGCGATTTTGGCGCGGGCTGAAACGCGATTTCACCGCGCGTTCTCACGAAAACGGCTGCCAAAACAGACGACAGAAAACACGCCGCGAAAATCACCCCGCCGACTGCCGCCGAGCCGAAAACTCCCGCGCCAACGATACCGATAATAAACGACGGACCGCTCCCGAAACAGCAGCACATAAGCCGTGCCGCGTCCTTTTCGGAGAGTCGGTTTTCGGCAACAAGCGCGCTTATCAGGCTGATTCCGACGGGATAGCCGCCGATGTTCGCAAGCAAAAAAATCCCGCAAAGCTCCTCGTCCATTCGCAGTATTTTCGACAACACCACCGAAAACGGCTTCAAAACAACTCGGTACAGCCCGCTTTTCTGCAAAAAAATTGCTGCCGCCGAAAAAGCAAACAGCGACGGAACTATTGTTTCAAGGCACGCCGAGATAGCCGCGGAAGCCGCTTGTGAAGCGTTTTTCGGGCAAATTAGCAGAAAGGCCGCCGCCCCCGTCGCCAGAACCGCCGCCAGAATTGTTTTCATAAAACCGCCTCCCCAAACCGATTTTTAACAAATCGCCCACTAAAGCTTATGCGGACGAGCGTGAAAACTTTCTTCCCGCAAACTTCCGCGCGCGGTGATTTTTGCGGAATTTCCGGCATATAGTTTGGCAGGTACAAGTTTTGCGAGGTGAAGAAAATGAGTTTGCGGGACAAAATCATAGGTCTTGAGGAGCAGGCGGCGCGCGACTGCACGATAACCGTGCAAATCCACGGCGGCAGGGAGCGCGAAATTTTCGTTGAAAATTGTCGGAAAGTCATCTCCTGCGACGATGAATTTATTACTCTCGGTATAATCGGTGCAAACATTCGCGTGAGCGGAGTGCCGTTGATTCTGGAGAATTTTGGCGTTGGCGGAGTGAAAATCTCCGGCAAAATCAGCTCAATCGAGTTCGCAGAAACGTTGGAGAACGCAGATGAAAAGTAGTTTGAAAAGCGGGCTGTTCTTTGGGACAGTCGGGTTTGAGGGAGTCGGCGGATTCCCCGAGAAAATGGTGAGCGCGCTGCTCGAAAACGGCGTTATGTTGCGGAATGTCAGGCTGACGGCAAGTGAAATTTCTGGCGAATGCTCGCCGTTCGCGTACTTTTCGGTTGCGAAAACCGCGCGAAAAAACGGCGTGCGGCTGCGGGTGAAAAAGCGCAGCGGGCTGTACTTTCAGCTTTACCGATACAAGACGCGCGGCGGGTTGTACGCGGGATTTTTGGTGTTTGTGATGATGATTTCTCTGATGAAAACGCGGGTGCTGGACATCGATGTCACGGGTGACGCGCCGCGCGAGCAAACGCTGAAAATCCTCGCGGAGTGCGGGATTGAGGAGGGCAAGGCGCTGTCCGAGCTGAACTTTTCGAAAGCGGAGCAGCGGCTGATGCTGGACATCGAAAACTGCGCGTGGGTGGACGTGTCGCGCGAGGGTTTTCGGGTGAAGGCGGAGGTGCGAAAAGTTGACGAAGCACCCGAGGTTGAGGACAAAAATCCGCGTAATATCACGGCTTCGCGGCCTGCGCGGATTGTGTCGATGACGGTGCGGAAGGGCAAGGCGGCGGTGTCGGTCGGGAGCGGCGTGAACACGGGCGACATGCTGGTTTCGGGGACGGTTTTTGACGGTCGGAACAAGATAATGTTCGTGCATTCGGACGCGGAAATTATCGGTGAATTTCTCGAAACGCAGGAATTTTTTGTGCCATACAGCGAAACGGTGAACCTGCCGAAGGGCGATGTGAAGCGGTTTGACAGCATTGTTATCGGTGATGACGAGTATCCGTTGTACTTTGGGGAAGCGTTTGCGGAGAACTCGGTTTACAGTGAGGAAACGCGGCTGATTTTCGGGGAAAACTCGCCGGTTAAACTGAAATCGCGGATTTACACGGCGTATGTGGCGACGGAAATCACGAGGTCGCCGGACGATGTTGTGAAGGAGCTTCGGCGGGAGAAGGCGGATTTTGAGGAAAATTTTTACTCGGAGTATAAAATTGTGACGTGTACGGAGAAATTTTTTCCGGAAAAAGGCGGGATTAGGTTGATTGTGGAATATACGCTGCAGGGGGATATTGCGAAGGCGGTGGATATTGGGGTATCCGAGTGAATTTGCGGGGCAACCGACAAGTCTGAATAGAGCCGCGCTACTCCGCGCGAAGCGCGACAAACGCGTTAGCAAGCGCAAAAGGGGGTCTGTGGGGAGAAACGCCTTTTGCGTTTCTGGAAACGAAGAGTTTTTCCCCTTGAGGAAAGGGGCTTGGGGAACACCCCGAGGGGTGTTCCCCAAGCGTTTTTGGAAAACGAAGTTTTACAAAAACGCGCGATTTCGGCGGCTCGACGCCGGCGAAATCGCTAGAGAGCGCGAATACCCTCAAGGCATTTTTCAAGTCACAGAGCAAGCAAAAATGCGGGTGCAGCCACGCACGTCCCGCTTTAACGGGCGTGGCTGCACCCGCGCGATTTTTCGGGTTCGATGCCCGAAAAATCGCCCCGCGCAGCACAGTCCGGTTCCGATGAGGAAGCCGAAATCTCCGCCATTTCTCAAACTTTGAACAAAAAAACTCGGGGCATTAACTCCGAGTTTCTTCGTTAATTCAGCTCGATGATAAGGGGTTTGCGAATTTTTTCGCGTTCGCAAAAAAATGGCAATGGTGACAAAACGTAATCTAAGTCGGTTTGTAATCTTATAATTTGACGCAATCCCTTTTTATGATTTGACGGCTTCGCCTTTAGTAGCGCGACTTCGTCGCGAGTGCCTCCGGCGGCCTAAGAACTTTTTCTGAAGAAAAAGTTTAAGGAAACCGAAGGTTTCACTAGAATTTCAAAAAGACTTTTTTCGCTTCGCGGCTCCATTAACACATTGCGTAAACTTCCGGCTACTCGCTCAGCTCAGCTATCCTCCGCTGCATTCGCTTATACTCCGCCGACAACAAATTCGCGCCCTTCTGCTTCAAATAAACCTCCGCGTACAACTTCCAGAAAAACACCTTCGCGCTGAAAAACCGCTCCATTCTCCGCATCTGCGCGTAACTGTACACCTCTTTCAAAAACGTCAGCTTCTCATACTCCTTCGCGTTCTGCTCCAGCCCGCCCATCATCAGAAAATCATAAATCGCCGATATCACCAGCACCACGTCCTCCGGCTTGAACTCGCCGCTCGTCACCTGCTCGCAAAGGTTCAGCGCGTCGTTTATCCTGTCAAAATCCTTTGAGCGCAGCCACACCGCTCGGTCATACACATAAAGCGCCCTGCAAAGCGCCTCTTTCACCCGCTTATCGCAGTGACAGCGCAGCACCAGCAGCATTCCTCTCGACAGATTTTTCTCCGGCTCGGCGGGACTGTTCCCGACAACATATTTCGTGGTTTCGTGGTCAAGCCGAGCCGCGTCTGTGAACGGCGCGTTCTCGATATTCAGGCAATGCGCGAAAATCTCAGCAGCCGTTTGCTTCAGCTCGGGAAAACCGCGTACAAGCTTCTCCCAAAACCCGACCGTGTAGCTCGGCGAAACGTACCGCCCGCCCTTTGAAAGAAACTTTTTCATAATCCCGAGAACGTACTCAAGCGCTTTTCCCGCCATATTCCAGTCGTTTCGGGAGCGAATTTTGTCGATGCACTCGGACAAGTACATCTCCCAGTTTTCGGTATCCTTCAGCCGCAAAATCCCCGCCACCATCAGCCCGCAGCGGCTCTCAAAATCCTCGGGATACCAGTCGAGCGCCTCGGAAAACAGCACGAACGCGTTCCCGAAGTCCCATTTCCCGAGAAACAGCTGCGCCTCGGCGCGTTTTTTCTTGCACTCCTCAAGACCGTAAACGGCATTTTTCTCCTCGTCCTCGTCTATAAGCTCGCTCAAATCCGCTTCCAGAACCAGCTCGTCGGGTATCGCCGCCCGCAGCCCCGCAAGCAGCTCCTCGTGCGCGTCCGCAAAGGAAATGTGCGTCCCGCAGCAGCAGCAAAAACCCGTTTCAAACTCGTCCTCGAGCATAATCATTCGCTGACATTTCGGGCAAACGCAGTATTGAAGCAAGGTTTTCACCACCTTATTTTAATCCAGTAAAATAAAAAGTGCCTCCGGCGGCTTGAAACCTTTTTCTGAAGAAAAAGGTTTCAAGGCTTCCAAAAAGACTTTTAGCGCTTCGCGGCGCTTGGAACACAATTTGTCAGAGCGACCAGTCAATGGGCTGTTCGCCGCAACTTTCGAGAAACTCGTTCGCCTTGACGAAGTGCCCGCAGCCGAAAAAGCCCTGATACGCGGAAAGCGGGCTTGGGTGAGCGCATTGCAGAACGAGATGCTTCGGGTTGGTGACGAGCTTTGATTTCGCGCGCGCCGGACCGCCCCAGAGCAGGAAAACAATCGGCTGCTCGCGCTTGTTCAGCAGCTCGATAATCCTGTCCGTGAGGATTTCCCAGCCGTGATTTCTGTGGGAATTTGCCTGTCCCTCGCGCACCGTCAGAACCGTGTTCAGCAGCAGCACGCCGTGCTTCGCCCACTTCGTCAGCTCGCCGCTTTTCGGGATAGCAAGCCCCGTTTCCGCGTTCAACTCTTTGAAGATGTTCACGAGAGAAGGCGGGGGCGGCGTGCCCTCCTTAACGGAGAAGCAAAGCCCGTGCGCCTGACCTTTTCCGTGATACGGGTCCTGCCCGAGGATAACCGCCTTCACATCGCCGTATGCCGTCAATCGCAGCGCGTTGAACAGGTCGTTCATCGGCGGGAAAACCGTCTGCGTTTGATACTCGCTCACGAGAAACTCCCGCAGCTTTTTGTAATAATCCATCTCCCACTGGTCCGCGAGGAGCTTATCCCAATCGTTTCCTATATTTACCATTTCCGTCACCCTCAAAGCAAATTCTTACCATAATTATAGCATATTTTGCGGCTTTTTTCAAGAGGAACACGCCTGTCAATCTCGCGAATTTTGAAAAAAGCACAAAAGAGCGTGCCAAATCAAGCGTCTTGCCGTTTGGGGTTTACGGCTTTCGTGAAAATCACCGCTGCTTGGATTTGCCGAAATTCGGCTTAACGGCGCGGTTTGCCGACGATGTAATCATTACCTTCCCCAAAAACCGCGAAAATGTTTGTGCAAATTAACGGGAGCGCGCGGCAAAGTCAAATTTTTGGGTGACGCGGGAATTTTTGCGTTGACAAATATTGTGCAATGTGATAAAATTAAAGCTGGGGATTTCCCGAAAAACCGCATAGAAAGGCGAAATTTATGGACGAGATAATAAGACTTCCGCTGGGTGCGCTTGCGACAAACTGCTATATCGTACCCGCAAACTCGGAAACTGCGATTGTGATTGACCCGGCGGCGACGGGCGAGGTTGAGGCGGCGCTTGCGGCGAAAAATCTGCGCGCGGGAGCGATTGTCCTGACGCACGGGCATTTCGACCACTTTGCGGGCGCGGCAAGGCTTCGGGAGTACTATGGAGCGCCGATTTACGCGCCCGAGCTTGACACGGAGATGCTGACGAGCGAGGACAAGAGCTGGGCTTGGTTTATGGCGGGAGCTGAGTTCACGCCGATTGTGCCGGACGTGGCTTTTGAAAACGGCGAGCGTTTTTCCGTCTGCGGCGTGGAGTTTTCGGTTATGGCGGCTCCGGGGCACACCGCGGGGAGCTGTTTGCTGTTCTGCGAGCAGTTTGGCGCGATTTTCTCGGGCGATGTGCTGTTCAAAAACGGCTGCGGGCGCACGGACGGATTTTCCGGAAGCGGCAGGCAAATGGCGCAGACGCTGCGTGAAATCTCGAAAATCTCGGGCAACTACTACGTTTACCCCGGTCACGGCGAAACCACGACGCTTTCTGTGGAAAAAGCACGGATTGATGTTTATGACTACTGAAAGCCCTAAAAATCAGCCAAACTTTTCCACCAAACGCGGGAATTATTGTATAAATTCACAAAAAAATCCACAAAAGTCACAACTGAGAATTTTTAAGCTTGACAGAATAAAAATTTGACGATATAATTATATTTGGAGCATCAAAAAGGAAGCTCAAGTGCGGAATGCGGCGCCGCAAATCATTTTCATTTAAGGAGGATATATTATGCAGGATTCAAATGACAAGGTTTACGGCATTCTGTCTTACATCGGGATTTTGGTTCTCGTACCCCTTCTCGCAGGTAAGACGCAGTTCGCGAGATACCACGCAAATCAGGGACTGGTTCTCTTTATCGCGGACATCATTCTCGGCGTTATGATTGGAATTACCGTAGGTGTTCTCAGTCTGCTCGGCGTGATTGGCGTTGTTCTCGGCAGCATCGTGAGCGGTGTTTTCGGCTTGTGCATTTTCGTTTTGGTTATTATGGGTATCATCAACGCAGCTAACGGCGAGATGAAGCCCCTTCCCGTAATCGGCGGAATCACGCTCATCAAGTAATTTTACTTAACAAAAGCAAAGCGGCTTCGGTTTTGCGCGCTGAAAAAGGCACGCCTTTCGGAGCCGTTTTTTGTTTTTCGGTGAACGCGAGGGCGGGTGCTGTTGAAAATCGGCAAAATCTATATCGAAATACACATAGCAAGCGTGTGGAAATTGTGCAAAGTGAACAAAATTTTCTGCGGTACTTGAAAAATTCTGTCAAAAGGTATATAATAATATCAGCACTTTATTTTTAAAAAGGAGGACAATGCAATGAAAGCATTCGGAATATTTATGGCAGGAATTCTGGCAGCGGGAGCCGGTGTTGCGGCGGCGGCTTATATTGCCAAGAAGAAGCTCGAAAAGGAAAACGAAGAGGATTATTTTGACGGCTGGGACGACGGCTTTGACGATGACTGGGACCTTGATTTTGACGAGGACGAGGAAATTGACGCTGCTGCCGAGGAAATCCCCGCGAAAACCGTGAAGTCGATTATCCCCGAAGAAAAATCTTTCTCTGAAGAAGCTGACGACGCTTCCGACGAGGAGCTTTAATTTGAACAAACGCGGCGCGCTGTTTTTGGTGCGCCGTTTTTCGTTTTGCGGGAAATTTCAAAAAAATCTGCGGCGGATTTTTTGAAAAAAATTACTCAGAGGGATTTTGATAAGATTACTCAGAGGGATTTTGAAAAAATTACTCAGAGGAATTTTGAAAAAATTACTCTTACCCTATTGCAAAATTTTAGGAAATGTGTTATAATGGAAATAGCAAAACAAAACGGGCAAAAGAAAGAGGTGTTTTTTTGAAGCACGTTGTTACCATTAACAAGGCGAACCTTAAGGCTTCCGCTGAAAAGGGCGGCTGCGGCAAGTGCCAGAGCTCCTGCCAGTCCGCCTGCAAGACTTCCTGCACTGTTGCAAATCAAAAGTGCGAGGCAGAACGCTAAACCCCTGAACCCGCTCGTTTTCCTCGGGCGGGTTCAATTTTTGCCAAGCCTCAAGCCTTTTGAAAAAGGCTTGACCGAAAACTTTTGTACGCTTCGGCGGTTCTCGGGGAACGTTGGCGGCTCTCCATAACAATCTGCGCGCTCTCTTGCATTTTTGTCGGCTTCGAGCCGACAAAAATGCGTGGGGGAAAACTCTTGTTTTCCCCCACACCCCTTTAGCGCTTTTGGGGCGTATTTCGGCGCTTTGCGCCGAGTGCGCGGCTTTGCCGCGAGTGCCTCCGGCGGATTAAAACCTTTTTCTGAAGAAAAAGGTTTTAATATTTCCAAAAAGACTTTTTTCGCTTCGCGTGCCATACTTGCGCTTTGCGATAACTCCGCGCCCTCTTGCGCCATAAACTAAACAGAAGGATTTGAAAAAATGATACATAAATTCAAACAGCTCGGCTATAACATCGTCCTCGATACCGAAAGCAACGCCGTCCACGTCATGGACGACTGCGCCTACGAAATGCTCGACCTCATCTCCGCTCCCATGAACGAGCAAATGCCTGAGATTTTCCTCACCATGCTCCGCGATTTCCCCGAAAACGACGTCCGCGAGAGCTACAAAGACCTCTATGAACTCTACCAAAACGGCTCCCTTTTCGCGCCCGACGACTACGAAAAATACTCCGACACCATGGTGAAATCCCCCGTCAAAAGTATGTGCCTCAATGTCGCGCACGACTGCAACCTGCGCTGCGGCTACTGCTTCGCGCAAACGGGCGATTTCGGCGGAGAACGCTGCATAATGCCCCCCGAAATCGGTAAAGCTGCTATCGATTTCCTCATCAAACAAAGCGCAAACCGTGAAAATCTCGAAACCGATTTCTTCGGCGGCGAACCGCTTATGGCTTGGAATACCGTTGTCGAAACCGTCAAGTATGCGCGTTCAATCGAGAAACAGCACGGCAAGCACTTCCGCTTTACGATTACCACAAACGGTATTCTCCTCGATGACGAAAAGATGAAGTTTATCGACGCGGAAATGTCAAACTGCGTTCTCAGCCTTGACGGACGCCGCGAAACCAACGACGCTATCCGCAAGACAATGAACGGCGGCGGTTCTTACGATATTATTGTACCGAAATTTCAGAAGGTTGTCGAGCAGCGCGAGCGCAAAAAGAAGGACTACTACGTCCGCGCGACCTTCACAAAAAACAACCTTGATTTCGCCGATGATGTTATCCATCTGAGAGAGCTTGGTTTTATCCAGCTTTCCGCAGAGCCTGTCGTTACCGATGAGAAACAGCCTTTCGCTATCACAACCGCGGATTTGCCGAAGATTTTCAGCGAATACGACCGTCTTTGCGCTTATATGGCTGACGAGAAAAACCCGCATTTCAACTTCTTCCACTTTATGGTTGACCTCGACCAGGGTCCTTGCGCGATTAAAAGACTTCGCGGGTGCGGCTGCGGAAACGACTATGTGGCAATCGAGCCGCACGGCGATATTTACCCGTGCCACCAATTTGTGGGTATAGAAAACTGGAAAATGGGCAATGTTAAGGACGGCGACCTCAACGCCGACATCAAAACCTATTTCGCGAAAACTCATATTTACAGTAAAAAGGGCTGCAGCGGCTGCTGGGCGAAATTTTACTGCTCGGGCGGCTGCAACGCAAACTCCTTCATTTACGAGGGCGACTGCCGCACACCTCACACAATCTCCTGCGAAATGCAGAAAAAGCGTCTTGAGTGCGCGCTCGCGCTCGAGGTTCACAAGGCGATGAAGGAATGAGTATGAAGAAATTTTCGATTATTCCGGCAGTTTTGCTTGCTTTCCTCCTCACTGCGTGCAATAACGGCGGCTCGGGCAGCGAAAGCACGTCCGGTTCAACAAGCACTTCTTCGGCAAACGTCAGCAGCTCGTCTTCATCGACAAGCAGCTCTGCCGATGAGAAAAAGGCAGATTTTTACGCGGAAATCGCGATGAATGCTGTCGAATTTCCGAAAATGACAAAGGTGGAAAAGCCCGAGGAAATCGACGCGATTTTCGAGTTCAACACGGCAAACTACGCGGATTACGCGCTTTATATGAACGTGATGAGCGTTCAGCTCAACCGCGTGCTTATCGTAAAGCCGCTTCCCGAAAAGCACGACGAGGTTGAAGCCGAGCTTAAAGCGTATCTTGAGGATTTGACGGAAAACAACGCGTTTTATCCCGCGCAGGAAAGCGCCGCGGCAGGTGCTGTAATGGGCGAAACCGCGGACGGCTACATCTATGTAATAGTTCACGAGGACGGCTTAACCGCTGTTCGGGCAATTGAAAATGCGGCGGGCTGACCGGTTTGTGAAAAAAGTTACATAAGAAACAAAACGTTTTTTCAGCGTTTATTCACGAAATCTACACATTCGCGGGTTATAATACAGACATAACAAACGAAAGGACGGTTTTTTTATGAACGACAACTTTAACGAATTTAATCAGAATCAGTTCCAAAACGAACAGAGTTTCAGTCAATCCGTTCAGCAGGGCTTTACGGGACAGCAAATTCCGCAAACCCAACAGATTGTTCAGCCTGTTGTAACAGAAAAGCCCAAAAAGAAGAAAAGTCATCTCACGGCGGCGATTGCCGGTTCAATAGCAGCGGTTGTTCTCGTTGCGGGAGGCGCGGGCTTCGGCGGCGCGTATGTCGCGAATAAGCTGAATACACCCGCTATCGTTAACGAAAGCGAAAGCTCCTCGTCAACATCGTACACGCCGGTTACAAGCGATACGCCAACGCTGAACGAAATGCAGCAGAATATCTCCGCGGGAACGTCAAATGTCACGCAAAACGGCGTTGAGTTCAACTCGGACGGCTCCTACGCTTACACACGCGACCTTGTTGCCGCGGTTAAGGACAGCATAGTTTATATTTCTAACTATGTTGATGACGGCTATCAGCGCGGATATTCGCTCGGCAGCGGAATTATCATCTCCACGGACGGCTATATCATCACAAACAACCATATCATAAGCGAGGATATCAAGGATTGTGATGTCACGGTCAAGAAGACTTTGGCGGACGGAACGGTTGAGGAGAAGAAGTACAAGGCAGCGCTTATCGGTACCGATGAGAGAACCGACCTTGCCGTTATCAAAATAGACGCGGAAAACCTCACGGCGGCAAAACTCGGCGACTCCGACAAGCTGAGTCTGGGCGATGATATCGTTATTATCGGAAACCCCGTGCTGATTGACGGCGAAGTTTTGACGCTTGATACATCCGTGAGCAAGGGCGTGGTTTCGGGACTGAACCGTGAGATTTCTGCGACAGGCAAAGGTCTTACCTCAATCCAGACCGACGCGTCCATTAACGGCGGAAACTCGGGCGGCGCGATGTTTAACGCGTACGGCGAGGTTGTCGGCATCGTTGACTTCAAAATTGTCACAACGGACGTGGAAAATCTCGGATTTGGTATCACGATTAACGAAGCGAAGAAAGTTGTCGATGATTTGATTTCGAGAGGATATGTTTCGGGACGGCCTATGCTCGGGATAATGTACCAGAATGTTACACAGAGTGTTGCGTATTACAACGGAATGACGCCGGGGCTGTATGTAACCGAGGTGAAGAGTGAATATCCTGTGGCGAAGAGCGGGCTTGTTGCGGGAGATACGATAGTTGAGATTGACGGGAAATCCGTGTTGACGAACGACATTTCGACAATTCTGGCAAGTAAAAAGCCGGGAGATGTGATAACGTTGGTTGTGGTGCGGAATGACGGGATTCGTCAGCGGAGAGTTAGTATAGATGTTGAGCTTGGCGAGTACAAGGGCAACTAAAATAGCAAGCAGCTCCCTGAAAAGGGGGCTGCTTTTTTGCAAATTGAACAAATAATCCCGCGAGCTTTCACCCGCGGGATTTGTTATTTGGAGAAATTACTTCTCAAACTCGTCCTTGTAAGCCTTGTCAAGCTCAACCAAGTGAGTGTACTTAGCCTTGAAGTTCGCAACCGCCTTATCAAACAGCTTCTCCGCTCTCTCCGGATTAGCACGCATCAGCGAATTATAACGAACCTCTCTCATCATAAACGCCTTAGGATCACCGGTCGGCTCCTTGCTGTCAAGACTGAACGGCGACTTGCCCTGTGCAGGAAGGTCAGGATTGAAGCGGAACAACTGCCAGTAACCTGCCTCAACCGCTTCCTTCTCAACCTGCTGAGCAATGGTCAGACCGCCCTTGATACCGTGGTTAATGCACGGAGCATAAGCGATAATCAGCGAAGGTCCGTCATAAGCCTCAGCCTCGGCAATCGCCTTCAGGCACTGCGCTCTGTCAGCACCCATAGCAATCTGCGCTACATAAACATAACCGTAACTCATCGCAATTCCTGCGAGGTCCTTCTTCTTGACGTCCTTACCGCCAGCCGCAAACTGTGCAACCGCACCGATGTTTGTAGCCTTGGAAGCCTGTCCGCCTGTGTTGGAGTAAACCTCGGTATCGAATACGAGAACATTTACGTTTCTGCCCGAAGCCAGAACGTGGTCAAGTCCGCCGTAACCGATATCATAAGCCCAGCCATCGCCGCCGAGAATCCACTGGCTCTTCTTGGAGAGGTAGCTCTTGAGCTTCAGAACCTCAGCAACCTGCGGCTCGTTTGCACACGGGCAGTTCTCGAAAGCGTCAACAAGGTTCTTTGTAGCAACCGCGTTCTTCTTGCCGTCGTCAACGGTTGCAAAATACTCGTCGATGAGAGCCTTTGCCTTCTCGTGACCGTCAAGAGCAGCGATTTCCTTCAGCTTAGCCTGCGCTCTCTTGCGGAGAGTATCCTGAGCGAGGAACATACCAAGACCAAACTCAGCGTTGTCCTCGAAGAGGGAGTTGCCCCAAGCGGGACCGTGACCAGCCTTGTTGGTGGTGTAAGGAGTGGAAGGCTCGGAACCTGCCCAAATGGACGAGCAGCCTGTTGCATTTGCGATGTACATTCTGTCACCGAAGAGCTGTGTAACGAGCTTTGCGTAAGGAGTTTCGCCGCAGCCTGCACAAGCGCCCGAGAATTCGAGCAGCGGCTGGTTGAACTGCGAGCCCTTAACGGTGGTTTCAGCAAACTTAGCGTGAACCTCAGCCTTGTCCTCAACGTCCTTAACAGCGTAGTTGAATACGTCCTGCTGGTCGAGCTGGCTGTCAAGCGGCTTCATAACGAGCGCGCTCTTGCTCTTGTCCTTTGCGCCTGCGGGGCAGATGTTCGCGCAAACGCCGCAGCCCGTGCAGTCGAGTACGGAAACAGCCATCGTGTACTTCAGACCGGGCAGACCGGTTGCGTCCTTGGACTTGGTTGCTGCGGGAGCCTTTGCAGCCTCGTCAGCGTTCATAATAACGGGACGGATAACTGCGTGCGGGCAAACGAACGAGCACTGGTTACACTGGATACAGTTCTCGGGAATCCACTGGGGAACGTCAACCGCGATACCGCGCTTCTCAAATGCGGCAGAACCCTGCGGGAAGGTACCGTCAGCGATGTCAACGAAGGTGGATACAGGGAGCTTGTCGCCGCGCTGTGCGTTAACGGGAACCTGAATCTTGTTAACGAAGTCAACAAGGAAGCCCTCGCCGTCGAAGTGCGGGTGAACGAGCTCGCCCTGAGCGTCAGCCCAAGAAGCAGGAACGTCAACCTTGATAACCTCGCCAGCGCCCTTCTCGATTGCAGCGTAGTTCATGTTAACGATGTCCTCGCCCTTCTTAGCAAACGACTTGTAAGCAGCCTGCTTCATGTACTCGATTGCCTTGTCAGCGGGGATAATGTTTGCGATGGAGAAGAATGCGGACTGGAGAACGGTGTTGGTCTTGTTGCCCAGACCGATTTCCTTTGCAACCTTAATCGCGTTGATGATGTAGAAATTGATGTTGTTCTGAGCGATGTAGCGCTTAACGGGAGCGGGGAGCTTCTCGTCAAGCTCGTCAACTGTCCACTGGCAGTTGAGGAGGAACGAACCGCCCGGAATTACGTCCTGAACCATATCGTACTTATCGATATAGGACGGGTTGTGGCAGGCAACGAAGTTTGCCTTGTTGATGAAGTAGGTGGACTTAATCGGAGTCTTACCGAATCTGAGGTGAGAAACCGTTACGCCGCCCGACTTCTTGGAGTCGTATGCGAAGTAAGCCTGCGCGTACATATCGGTGTGGTCGCCGATAATCTTGATGGAGTTCTTGTTTGCACCAACGGTACCGTCTGAGCCAAGTCCCCAGAATTTGCAGCAGGTTGTGCCCTCGGGAGTGGTGTTCGGGTTTTCGGTAACCTTAAGCGAGAGATTTGTAACATCGTCCTCGATACCAACGGTGAATACAGGCTTGTCGGTGTTGTTGTAAACAGCGATGATGTGCGAGGGGTTGCAGTCCTTCGAGCCAAGACCGTAACGACCGGTGAAAATCGGAACGCCCTGGAACTTGCCTTCTCTGTTGAGAGCGGCAACAACGTCGAGGTAAAGCGGCTCGCCCATAGCGCCCGGCTCCTTGGTTCTGTCGAGAACGGTAATCTTCTTGACAGTAGCGGGAATTGCCTCAACGAGTGCGCTTGAAACGAACGGTCTGTACAGTCTAACCTTTACAAGACCAACCTTCTTGCCCTGTGCGAGCATATAGTCGATGGTTTCCTCGATTGTGTCGCAGACAGAGCCCATAGCGATGATAACCTGCTCTGCGTCGGGAGCGCCATAGTAGTTGAACAGCTTGTAGTTTGTGCCAATCTTCGCGTTAACCTTGTCCATGTACTCGGTAACGATAGCGGGAAGCGCGTTGTAGTAGGAGTTGCCTGCCTCGCGTCCCTGGAAGAAGATGTCGGGGTTCTGAGCGGTACCGTGAAGAACGGGCTTCTCGGGGTTGAGCGCTCTGTCGCGGAACGCCTGAATAGCGTCCCAGTCAACCATTTCTGCGAGGTCCTCGTAGTCCCAAACCTCAATCTTCTGGATTTCGTGAGAGGTACGGAAACCATCGAAGAAGTGCAGGAAAGGAACTCTGCCCTTGATTGTTGCAAGGTGAGCAACTGCGCCCAAATCCATAACTTCCTGAGGGTTGGTGGAGCAGAGCATTGCGTAACCGGTCTGGCGGCAAGCATAAACGTCGGAGTGGTCGCCGAAGATGGACAGCGCGTTGGACGCTACCGCTCTTGCGGAAACGTGAATAACCGACGGGAGCAGCTCGCCCGCGATTTTATACATATTCGGAATCATCAGGAGAAGACCCTGAGATGCTGTGTAAGTAGTGGTGAGCGCGCCTGCGGAAAGCGAGCCGTGAACCGCGCCTGCTGCGCCTGCCTCGGACTGCATCTCAACAACCTTTACGGTTTCGCCGAAGATGTTCTTCTGTCCTGCGGTAGCCCAAGCGTCGGTAACCTCAGCCATAACGGACGAGGGGGTGATGGGGTAAATCGCAGCGAGGTCTGTAAACGCGTATGAAACGTGACCTGCGGCGTTGTTACCGTCCATCGTTTTCATTTTTCTTGCCATTGGTTTATCCTCCTTAAATCTTTGGGACTTTGAATTTTCTCACACTTTACCGCGCGAAATCGTTTTCATACCAAAACAGTATGATAAAGTCCACATTTTTACCTTTACATTGTACCATAAATTTTTAGATTTTTCAATAGAGTTTTTGTAATTTTCTCGAAAATTTTTTGTTAATTTGACAAAAAACAGACAATGTGTTATAATTATCGTACATATTAAAAAGGCGGTGCAGAAATGGCGAAGGAAAAAATTGTCTATGTGTGCAGCGAGTGCGGGCGGGAGTTCCCGAAATGGAGCGGGAAATGCCTGGGCTGCGGTGCGTGGAACTCGCTTGAGGAAACCGCGCCGATTGTGGTTTCGGCGACAAAAGCGCAGGCAGCGAAAACGCTTGAATATTCGCGGATAACCGAAGTCCCCGAGGACAGCGAAATCCGTTATTCAACGGGTGTTGGGGAGCTTGACCGAGTGCTTGGCGGCGGCTTGGTGAAAGGCTCGCTTGTGCTTATCGGCGGCGACCCCGGTATAGGAAAATCCACGCTTCTTATGCAGATTTGCGGGCATCTCGGCAAGGAACACACCGTGCTTTATGTATCGGGCGAGGAAAGTGAACGGCAGCTGTCGCTTCGCGCAAAACGGCTCGGTGTGGACGCGGAAAATCTGTTCATCTCATCGTCAAACTCGTGCGAGAGCATTATTAAAGCCGTGTGCGAGAACAAGCCGGAAGCTGTCGTCATCGACTCGATTCAGACGATTACATCAAGCGCGCTTTCCTCGTCTGCGGGGAGTATTGTTCAGGTGCGGGAGTGTACAGGCGCGTTTATGCGAATGGCAAAAAGCGAGGAAATTCCCGTGTTCATCGTGAGCCACGTCAACAAGGACGGCGGGATTGCTGGTCCGAAGATTATGGAGCATATTGTAGATACCGTGCTGTATTTTGAGGGCGACAAGCAGTTGTCATACAGGATATTGCGGTCGATTAAGAACAGATTTGGTTCAACGAATGAAATCGGCGTGTTTATGATGGACAGCGACGGGCTGAAAGAGGTGGAAAATCCGTCCGAAACGATGCTTTCGGGGCGGCAGAAAAACATCTCGGGAAGCACGGTTCTCTGCTCAATCGAAGGAACAAGACCGATTTTAGCCGAGGTGCAGGCGCTGGCGGCGAAATCGGGGTTTACAAATCCGAGGAGGGTTGCCACGGGGTTTGACCTGAACCGGCTGTATATGCTGATTGCGGTGTTGGAGAAACGGCTGGGATTTGCGCTGTCGGGGCTGGACGTGTACGTCAACATTGTAGGCGGCTTGCGGATTGACGAACCTGCGGCGGATTTAGCGGTTGCGGCGGCGCTTTACTCGGGGGTGACGGGGAAAGTTGTGCCCGAGCGGACGGTGATGTTCGGGGAAGTCGGTTTAGGCGGAGAGCTGCGGGCGGTGTCGAGGGCAGCTGAGCGCATTAAGGAAGCGCAGCGGCTTGGATTTGGGACGGTTATTTTGCCGAAGAACTCAGCGAACAGGCTGCCGAAGGGTGAGGATTTCGGGATTAAGGTTGTGCCTGTGAACACGCTTGGCGAAGCGTTTAAAGCAATCGAGCAGCGTGACGCTGCACCCTTTTCGCTTAGCGGTGCCTGTTCCGAGCACGCGAAGCCTTAAAGTCTTTTTGGAAGTCTTGAAACCTTTTTCTTCAGAAAAAGGTTTCAAGCCGCCGGAGGCACTGGAGCGAAGCGATATTACTGAAGGCGAAGCCGTCAAATCCAAAAAGGACGCTTGAAGAAACTAATGATTTACAAACCGACTAAAAATCCGTCAAGCAACCATTGCCAAATTTTTTCGCGTTCGCGAAAAAATTCGCAAACCCCTCAGAACAACCTTGCCTTGACAGAGCGGGTGCAGCCACGCACGTCCCGCTTTAACGGGCGTGGCTGCACCCGCGCGATTTTTCGGGTTCGATGCCCGAAAAATCGCCCCGCGCAGCACAGACCACCCCGATGGGAAAGCTTGGCTTACACCAAAATCTCTCCCACAAATCACGCTTTGAATAAAAAAACTCGGAGCTTAAACTCCGAGTTTCTTCGTTATGGCAAGGTTTCTGAAATGGGGTATGCGATTTTTTTGACGCTTGTCAAAAAAATTGGCAATGGTGGCTAAACTGAATTTCAAGTCGGATTGTAATCTTTTGTTTTGAGGTAATCCATTTTTTGAATTTACGGTTTCACTTCAGTATTGACGCTTCGCTCCAGTGCCTTCGGCGACAAGGAACCTTTTTCTGAAGAAAAAGGTTAGGGAAACCGAAGGTTTCTCGCAAACACTCCAAAAAGACTTTTTTCGCTTCGCGTGCCACGGGAGCGCACTCAGTTTTTCAGGCTCTGCAGCGGCGCCGGTATCCTTCCGCCCCTCGATATAAACTTCGCCGAACTAAACTTGCTCACCGGCATAACAGGCCCGCTTCCAAACAATCCGCCAAACTCCAGCGTTTCGCCCTCTTTCATTCCAATCGCCGGTATCACGCGCACCGCCGTTGTCTTCGAGTTGACCATACCGATTGCCGCCTCGTCCGCAATAATCGCCGAAATCGTGTCCGCAGACGTGTCCCCCGGCACTACAATCATATCCAATCCCACCGAGCATACCGCCGTCATCGCTTCCAGCTTCTCCAACGACAGCGAACCCCTGTTCACCGCGTCAATCATTCCCGCGTCCTCGGACACCGGTATAAACGCGCCCGAAAGCCCGCCAACGTGCGACGAAGCCATAACGCCGCCCTTCTTAACCGCATCGTTCAGCATCGCCAAGCAAGCCGTCGTTCCGTGCGCGCCGCAGCTCTCCAAGCCAATTTCTTCCAGAATGTGGGCAACCGAATCGCCGACCGCAGGCGTCGGTGCAAGCGACAAATCCACGATACCAAACGGCACTCCCAGACGCTTTGACGCTTCCGTGCCGACAAGCTGTCCCATTCTTGTGATTTTAAACGCGGTTTTCTTGATAACATCGGCAATCTCCGACATATTCGCGTCAGGGTACTTTTTAATCGCCGCTCTGACAACACCCGGTCCCGATACGCCGACATTTATCTCGCAGTCGTACTCGCCTACTCCGTGGAAAGCGCCCGCCATAAACGGATTGTCCTCGGGAGCGTTGCAGAAAACAACAATTTTCGCGGCTCCGAAGCAATGGTTATCGGCGGTCTTCTCGGAAGCCTCGCGCACGATTTTTCCCATCATCGCCACCGCGTCCATATTGATACCTGCCTTCGTTGAGCCGATGTTGACGGACGAGCAGACGTTTGTCGTTTCGGCAAGCGCCTCGGGAATGCTCTCGATAAGCTCGCGGTCACCCGCCGAGAAGCCCTTATGCACCAGCGCCGAATAGCCGCCGATATAGTTTACGCCTGTTCCCTCGGCAACCCGCTGAAGCGTTTTTGCGTACTCCACGGGGCTTTGACCGTTCGCTGAGCTTGCTGCGGAAACCATCGCAATCGGCGTTACGGAAATTCTTTTGTTGATAATCGGGATACCGTACTGTTTCTCGATTTCCTCGCCTGTTTTGACGAGATTTTCCGCTTTTCTCATCATCTTCTCGTAGATTTTATCGCACGCGGTTTTCGCGTTATCCGAGATGCAGTCAACGAGCGAAATGCCCATAGTAATCGTTCTGATGTCAAGATTTTCCTCTTGAATCATCTTGATAGTTTCAAGAATATCGCCTGTATTAAGCAAAAATAAACACCGTCCTCTTACCTGTAATTGTCAGAATTTGTCAGATTTTGTGCATCGAGTTAAAGATATCCTCATGCATAACATGGATTTGAAGTCCCATTTCCTCGCCTGCTTTTTTCAATTCATCGGCAAACGCTGAAAATTCAACGCTGAGTTCCGAAATCTCGATAAGCATTGTCATCGCGAACAAATCCTGCATAACGGTCTGGGTAACATCCATAACGTTTGCGCGATGCTCGGCGCAAATTGCCGTAACCCTCGCCAGAATACCAACCGTGTCCTTACCTATAACAGCCACAACAGCTCTCATATTTTTACCTCCGCTAATTTTTTCGCGCGTTCTCCGCGCAATATATTTCTATTATACTATTTTTTTTGCAATTTGTAAATAAGTTCTTTACAAATTTTTTTATTTGTGGTAAAATATATTGTGAAAGATATATCGAAAGGAGCTACCAAATGAACACAACCAAACTTCTCGACGTTCTCCGACAGAACGCCCGCCTCTCAAACTCCGAAATCGCCGCCATGCTCGGCGAATCCGAAAAAGCAGTCGCCGATGAAATCTCCCGCCTTGAACGCGAGGGCATTATTATGGGCTACTCCGCCATCATTGACGAGGAAAAAGCCGACGACAACGCCGTCACTGCAATGATCGAGCTTAAAATGACGCCCATCAAAGACCGCGGCTTTGACGACCTCGCCCACACAATTATGTCCTACGAGGAAATCGACAGCGTTTTCCTGCTCTCCGGTCCGTATGACCTGATGGTGACGATAAGCGGCACAAGTCTGCGGAATGTCGCCCTTTTCGTCAGCGAGCGCCTTGCTGTCCTCGACGGCGTGATTTCCACGACAACCCACTTTATCCTCCGCCGCTACAAGGAAAAACACCACGTCTTCAACGAGGAACTCTATGACGAGCGCGATATGATAAGCCCGTGAGAACAACTGTAAAGGAGTAAACGACTTTGGATTACAATAAACTCATTCCCGAGCGTATCAGCTCTATGAAGCCCTCGGGAATAAGAAGGTTCTTCGACATAGCTCAGACGGTTAAGGGCGTAATCTCGCTGTCTGTCGGCGAACCCGATTTCAAAACACCTTGGGAAGCGCGCAAGGAAGCTATAAATATACTCGAGCGCGGCAAAACCGCTTACACGGCAAACAGCGGACTTATGGAGCTGAGAAAAGCAGTCTGCGGATACCTCAAGGGCTTTATACACACCGAATATGACCCCGAAACCGAGGTTATCATAACAGTCGGCGGAAGCGAAGCGATTGACCTTGCTGTCCGCGCGCTTATCGAGGACGGAGATGAGGTGCTTGTTCCCGAGCCGTCTTTCGTGTGCTATGCACCGATTGTTCGTATGATGGGCGGCGTGCCTGTGCCGATTGTCACGAAGGCTGAGGACAAATTCCGCTTAACGGCAGCGGCTCTCAAGGAGAAAATCACCCCGCGCACAAAGCTGCTCTTTCTCCCTTATCCGAACAATCCGACCGGCGCGGTTATGAGGAGAGCCGATTTGGAGGCAATCGCCGAAGTTCTCCGCGACACGAACATAATCGTTGCCTCGGACGAAATCTACGCCGAGATGACCTATAACGGCGAGAAGCACGTTTCCATCGCCGAGATTGACGGAATGCGCGAGCGCACGCTTGTTATCAGCGGTTTCTCGAAAACCTACGCGATGACGGGCTGGCGGCTCGGTTATACGGCAGGACCTGCGCCGATTATCAGGCAAATGCTGAAGCTCCACCAGTACTGCATAATGTCAAGCCCCACGGTGAGCCAGTACGCGGCGATTGCGGCGATACAGAAGTGCCGCGCGGACGTTGAACATATGATTTCCGAATACGATATGCGAAGGCGGCTTTGCGTGAAGAACTTCAACGATATGGGCTTGGAGTGCTTTGAGCCGGAGGGCGCGTTTTACGTTTTCCCGTGCATCAAGTCAACGGGAATGACCAGCGAGGAGTTTTGCCAGAAGCTGGTGTTCGAGAAGAAGGTTGCCGTTGTTCCCGGAAACGCGTTCGGCGAAAGCGGCGAGGGCTTCGTGCGCGTTTCCTACGCTTATTCCGTGGCGCATCTGGAGAGCGCGTTTACGAGAATACGCGAGTTTATCGGGAAATAAATCCGAGAACTAATGCTTTTCGTGCGTGCGTTCTTCGATTTTCGCCAAAAAATCTTCAAAATCCTCATAACCCTGAAAAGAATTTCCCGAACCTAAATCATCGCTCGGTGCCTCTACGGGCACGAGCGTGATTTTTCTTTCTTCTTTTATTTCTTTTTTCTTATAATAATAAGTAGGTTTGTTGAATTTCTCATCGGGGGCTTGTTGATTTTGAGAACAGGCGTTTGTTAATTGCACGTTATCGGGCTTGTTGACGCCCTGAAGCTCATCATAAAAATTCAGCGTTATAATCGTGAATTTCGGGGTTGACTCGGTTGTTATGTCGCCTGTTGACTTGAGATGATCGAGCGCGGTACGCGTTTGTTGAGCTGTTAGCTGATTGTTTGCTGCAAGCTCAGCGACAGAAACGGCGACTTGCCCCCGAGAAATCCGCGTTCCGAGATAATCGCAGTCCCCCCAAGCCGCCCTCATCAGCAGGTCGAGAAAAACGAGCCGAACGTTGCGGTTGCTGTACCAGCGCCAGTCGAGGAGCTTTCGCGGGATTTTGATAAAGCCTTGATTTGTCATAAATGCACTTCCTTTCACACATTATTATAAGTGAACGAGAACTGCAATTTACTGCAATTCTTCGGTGTATCGGCAAAATATTGCAGGGATTTTTTGTACATTTTGCACAAATTAGGAGAAGCCTATGATAAACGAAAAAATCACGGTTATGGCGCGCGCAAAGCTGAATTTATACCTAGATATCGTGGGAACGCGAGCAGACGGATACCACATATTGGAAACCGTGCTGCAAAGCATAGATTTGTGCGATATTGTCGAGGTGTCGGCGGCGCACGATGGGATAGCGGTGAGCTGCTCAAATCCGGAAATTCCGCAGGGAGATGGAAATATTTGCCACAAGGCAGCGAAGCGTTTTCTGGAGCGGGCTGGCGGTGATTTTGGCGTAAAAATCCACATCGAAAAACGCATTCCGGACGGCGCGGGACTTGGCGGCGGGAGCGCGGACGCAGCGGCGGTTTTGTTTGCGCTGAACGAGCTGAACGGGCTTCCGATGCGGTCTGACGAGCTTTTGAAGCTAGCCGCGGAAATCGGCGCAGACGTGCCGTTTTGCCTTACGGGCGGGCTTTCGGTTTGCCGAGGAATCGGCGAGGTGATAGAGCCGCTGAAGCCGCTTCCCGAGCTGTTTTACCTGATTGTGAAGCCGAATTTTCGCTGCCCGACGCAGAAAGCCTATCAGCTTTACGACAGCGCGCCCGTTCCCGCGAAAAACGCGCTTGAAGCCTTTTGTAATGCGGGTTCGCGGTTTCCCGAGATGATGTATAACGTTTTTGAGGAAATTTACGGAAATCAGGAAATTTCTTCCATAAAATCAATACTTCTCGAAACGGGAGCGCTCGGCGCGCTGCTCACGGGAAGCGGCTCGGCGGTGTTCGGAGTGTACGAAACGGCTCAGCAAGCGGCTTCGGCGGCACACGCGTTCCCCGAGATGTTCACTGCCGTGGCTTCGCCGGTTAGCTCGGGAATTGCGATAATTTGACTTTTGTGCAAAATGACGAAAAGACAAAAAAGTGCTGTTTTTTCGTGCGAGATGTGGTATAATGAGATAAGGAATGTATTGAACGGAGGGAAATTATGGTAACTTTGCAGAATCATGTCGGCAAAATTTCTTTTTCCGCGAATTTTTTCACCGAACTAATCGGGAACACGGTCACGAACTGCTTCGGCGTCATCGCAATGAACGTGCGCGGCTTTCGCGAAACGCTCTCAGCGGCGCTTCCCAAGCCGAATAAGCGGGATTTTGCGCGCGGCGTGAAGGTCGATTTCAAGGACGGCGCGCTGACGATTGACCTGCACATTTCGCTGATGTACGGCGTGAACATAAACGCGGTTTCAAAATCCATCATCAACAAAGTCGCATACACCGTGCGGCGCGCGACAGGTTTGAATGTCGAAAAAGTCAACGTTTTTGTGGACTCAATCAGGGTATAAATTTCGAGCAAATTTCAGCGATTTTTTTAGGCGATTTTTCGGGTAATTTCCGGTGTGTTTTTCAGGGTGTTTTTTAGGGTATTTTTCAAGCATAATTTTTGGTACAAATTTCCTTGAAAAATCTCCATAAATTCGCGCTCAGAAAACGGCTATACAATCGCATTTATCGGTATTTTCAAATTCAAGAAAATGCCCTTAAAAAACGAGCAAATTTGCGTTCATTTTTGAGGCTTTTTTTGAGTGAAAAACCGAGGTAATTTTCTCGTTGATTTTGAGGTTGTTTTTCGCCTGATTATCAAGTAAAAATCCGCCCCTTTTTCGGGGTAAAAAATATAGTTTTTGGAAGGGAATTTTAGCGATGTCTATAAACGGTCAGCTCCTGCGCGACGCGGTTATTTCGGGAGCTAATAATGTGCGTAACAAGCGCGTTGAGGTGGACGAGCTCAACGTGTTCCCCGTGCCGGACGGCGACACGGGAACGAATATGTCGATGACTATCGGCAACGCAATCGGTGAACTTTCCAACATTCCGGACGGCGTGCCTGTCGGCGAAGTGGCTAAAAAAGCGGCTTCCGCAATGCTCCGAGGCGCTCGCGGAAACTCGGGCGTAATCCTCTCGCTGCTCTTCAGAGGGCTTTCCAAGGGGCTTGCGGGCAAGTCCGAGGCAACCGCTGGCGACCTTTCCGCAGCGCTTAAGCTCGGCGTTGACGCGGCGTACAAGTCGGTGATGAAGCCGACCGAGGGCACAATTTTGACGGTTGCGCGCGAGGCGTGGGAAAATACCGCTGAAGCAGCTTCTAAAGTCACTTCGGCTGACTTTTTCGCGCTGTTCATCGACGAGGCGAAAAAGTCGCTCGAGCGCACCCCCGAGCTGCTTCCCGTGCTGAAAAAAGCGGGCGTTGTGGACGCGGGCGGAATGGGCTTAATCGTGATTTTAGAGGGTATGTACAGCGTGATTTCGGGCGGAAAAATCGTCCCCGATGAGTCCGACAAAAAGCCCAACGCGGCGGCTGCCGAAGCGGCTCAGGCTGAGATGAAATTCGGCTACGGCGCGGAATTTGTGATTAAGAAGGGCGCCGGTTCGAAGGACCCGACCGCGCTCTCCGCGTACCTCGAAACCATCGGCGACAGCATCACAATCGCTGATGACGACGATTTTATTCACGTGAATGTTCACACAAATCACCCCGGAAAAGCGCTTGAAGAGGGATTAAAATTCGGCAGTTTAACCAAAGTTTCGATTGTGAATTTGTTGGAAAAGACAGAAAATCTGGTAAAAGCTTCCAAGCAAAACCGCAAATCTCCCGTTGAACCGGTGAACGAAATCGGCTTTGTGGCGGTTGCCGCGGGAGCCGGTCTGCAGGCGCTGTTCAAGGACCTCGGCGCGGACAACGTGGTGAGCGGCGGACAGACGATGAACCCGTCCACCGAGGACATTCTCGAGGCAATCGGTCAGACGCCCGCGAAAAACGTGTTCGTGCTGCCGAATAACAAGAACATAATTATGGCGGCGGAGCAGGCGGCGCGGCTCGCTGACAGGAACGTCTGCGTGCTCCAGACGCGCAATATCCCGCAGGGCATCTCCGCGATGATGAATTTTGACCCGTCGGGCGATTTTTCGGGAAATCGTGCTGCAATGACCGAGGCGTTCGACCGCGTCGGCAGCGGGCAGATAACCTACGCCGTGCGCGACTCCGAGTACGATGGTCACAAAATCAAGCAGGGCGAAATTCTCGCGATGGACAACGGCAAAATCGTATTCACGGAAAAGAGCGTCGGGAAGGCGCTTGTGAAGCTCGCGAAACGGCTCTGCACCTCGTCTGCGAGCTATGTCACGGTGATTTACGGCGCGGACGTTTCCGATGACGACGCTGCTGAGGCGTATGAACAGCTGCAGGCGAAGCTCGGTTCGGACGTGGAAATCGCGCTCGTGAACGGCGGTCAGCCCGTGTACTATTACATAATTTCAGTCGAATGAAATTATGTTGTTCATATTTTTGTGCAACTCGCATAAGTGCAATTTGTACAATTTTTTTGTGCAAATTGACGTGAACTTACTATGTTAATAGCCAACTCCCCGCGTTTTTGCGGGGAAATTTGTATGGAAACTGCTTACTTTTATGGAAATAACTTACTTAAAAGGCGTTGGTCCAAAGCGCGCGGAACTTTACAAAAAGCTCGGAATTACAACCGCAGAGCAGCTCGTTCGGCTCTATCCGCGGGATTACATTGACTTCACAAACCCCTTGAAAATACGGGATTTGCCGCTCGGGGAGAGCTGCGCGTTTCGGGCGAGTGTTGTCCAAAAGCACGCGCCGTTCTCGCAGTACGCGAAAAAGGCGATTTACAAGGCGCTCCTCACGGACGGAGAGGGCGAAATCACCGCCGTTTTTTTCAACACGAAGTTTGCGTTTGAGAGGCTCGAATTATACAAAGAGTATATTTTTTACGGGAAAATCACGGGAGATTTGGTGCATCTTCAAGTTGGCACTCCCGCTTATCTTCCCGTTGACCAAACCGGTCTGCTGCCGAAATATCCCTTAACAGCGAGACTTTCTCGGGATACCGTGAGCAAAAATATCGCCTCGGCACTGGAAATTGTGCAAATTGACGAACGGCTTCCGGAGAGCGTTGTAAAAAAATACTCTCTGTTAAGTGCAGCCGAAGCTGTCCGAAAAATCCACTTCCCGAAATCGCGCGATGAGTACAAATCGGCGCGAAAACGGCTGGTTTTTGAGGAGCTGCTCTCGCTGAAGCTCGGGCTGGCGCGGCTGAAAACGCGCGGAAAATCGCTCTCGGGCGCGGTTATGACCGAGGTTTCTCTGGAAGAATTTTACAAATCGCTGCCCTTTACCCCGACAAACGCGCAGCTTCGCGCAATCTCGGACTGCGTTTCCGATATGAAAAAACTGTTCCCGATGAACCGACTTGTTCAGGGCGATGTGGGCTCAGGAAAGACTTTGGTTGCCGCAGCAGCCGCGTTTTTTGCACAGCGAAACGGCTTTCAGACGACCGTGATGGCGCCGACTGAAGTCCTCGCCGCGCAGCACTACAAAACGTTTCGCGGGTTTTTGGAGCCGCTTGGGGTTAGAGTCGGGCTGCTGTCGGGGGCGCTTTCGGCTGCCGAGAAAAAACGTGTTCGCGAGCAAGCCGCCGCCGGTGAAATCGATGTGCTTATCGGCACGCAGGCATTAATTCAGCGCAGCAGCGCTATGAAGCGGCTCGGGCTGGCGATTGTTGACGAGCAGCACCGTTTTGGCGTGTATCAGCGCTCGGAACTCGCTGAAAAGGGCGCAAATCCGCACATTCTCGCGATGTCCGCGACGCCCATTCCGCGTACGCTCGCGCTCATAATGTACGGCGACCTCGACGTTTCCGTCATCGGTGAAATGCCGCTCGGACGGCTTCCCGTCAAGACTTACGCGGTTGACAGCTCGTTTCGCAAGCGCGTCTACGCGTTCATCAAAAAGCACATCGCCGCGGGGCTGCAGGCGTTTATCGTCTGCCCGCTGGTTGAGGAGAACGAGGCGATGTCCGAGAAGCAGAGCGCCATCAAGTACTACGAGCAGCTCACGCGCGGGGAGTTTGCGGGAGTGCCGACGGGGCTGCTGTACGGGCGAATGAAGCAGGCCGAGAAGGACGCGGTTATGCGGGATTTTCGCGAAAATCGGCTGAAGCTGCTGGTGTCAACAACGGTCATCGAGGTCGGGATTGACGTGCCGAATGCGGCGGTTATGCTTATTGAGAATGCCGAGCAATTCGGGCTGTCGCAGCTCCATCAGCTGCGCGGGCGGGTTGGCAGAGGCAGTGTGCAGAGCTACTGCGTGCTGATGAGCGACAGCAAGACGGATTACGCGCGCGCCAGATTCAAGGCGATGTGCAGCACTAATAACGGATATGAAATTGCTGATGTGGATTTGAAGCTGCGAGGACCGGGAAACTTTTTCGGGAAGGAGCAGCACGGGCTGCCGCCGATGAAGGTTGCGGATTTAGCGGACGACGCGGAAGTTTTGGAGGAAGTTGAGGCGCTTGCGGGGGAGATTTTGGGTGAAGACCCGTTGCTGGCGCGACCCGAGAACAAGGGTTTGCGTGAAGCCGTGGACGAGCTTTTTGCAGCGGGAACGCTTTAACAGAGCGCGTAACCGTGCTCCGCGCAGCGAAAAAAGTCTTTTTGGAGTTCTAGTGAAACCTTCGGTTTCCTTAACCTTTTTCTTCAGAAAAAGGTTCTTTGCCGCCGGAGGCACTTGCGGCGAAGCCGCGCTACTGAAGGCGAAGCCGTCAAATCAAAAAACGGATTATCTCAAATCATAAGATTACAAACCGACTTGAAATACCGTTTGCAACCATTGCCAAATTTTTTCGCGAACGCGAAAAAATTCGCAAACCCTTTTTCAGCAACCTAACCTTAGCAGAGCGGGTGCAGCCACGCACGTCCCGTTTCAACGGGCGTGGCTGCACCCGCGCGATTTTTCGGGTTCGATGCCCGAAAAATCGCCCGAGAGCAAGCAGAAAACTTTATTTCCCCCGCCAATCAAGCTCACAGCTCCACTCCGTAATCGTTCAAGTGAAAAGCTGACTGCGTTTTTGGGAAACAAAGTTTCACAAAAACGCATCGATTTCGGCGGCTCGACGCCGGCGAAATCGACAAGAGCGCGCTTAAATTATAGTATGTTCTGAGCCGCAGTTTCAGCATAAATGCGGGTGCAGCCACGCCCGTCCCGTTTCAACGGGCGTGGCTGCACCCGCGCATTTTCGGCGGTTCGACGCCGCCGAAAATGCCAAGGCTTCGCAGAAGCCCCAAATCTGTTCGCAAAGCCTGCCAAAAGTCCCCCGAAAGCCCGTCCTATCCACAAAAAAAGCGCGCCGGCTTTTTCACCAGCGCGCGTTTTTTTTCAAAGTTTCTTGATGTTCTCGGCAATGATGAGCTTGTGCGTGAACCCAACCAGCCGCTCCTTTATCTCCCCGCCCCTGATGAAAAGAAGCGTCGGGAGCGCGGTTACATCGTACTTTTCCGCGAGCGCAGGCTGCTCGGTGATGTCGCATTTCGCTATCAGCACGTCCTCGCTCTCGGCGATTTCCAGAAGCCCCGCCTCGGTTTTCTTGCAGTGAACGCAGGTCGGCGAGTAAAACTCCAGCACAAGCGCCTTCTCCGTTCCCAAAACCTCTCCCAGATTCCCCGCTGTAAGTTGCGTCAGCATAGTTTTTACCTCCAAAGTCTGTTATTCCTATATACATAGTAGTTTTATAGACATTATATCCCATTTCAAGTCATTTGTCAAGTGTTTTCGGGAATTTTTTGCGATTTCAGCATATCCTACTTAATCGATATGGTAAATATGTACACAAGCGAGGGGCAATTCTTGATAAATGTGTAAAAACTTCCAAATTTCCTAAAATGCTATTGACAATCGACAAGAAAAATTGTATAATCATAAACATACTAATCATATAGGTTATATATGAGAATTCAACAAAGGAATCTACATTATGAAAAGCAAACGAATTTTCCGAATGCTCCGAATGTGTCCGAGCGGACGATGTTGAACAGTAAATTATTAATCAGGCAATGGAGTTATTAATATGTATATCGAATTAAAGAACATAAACAAGAACTTCGGCGATTTCAAAGCAAGCGACAACGTGAGCTTCGGTATCGAAAAAGGCAAGCTAATCGGTCTGCTTGGACCGAGCGGCAGCGGCAAAACCACAATTCTACGCATTCTCGCGGGGCTTGAGAAACAGGACAGCGGCGACATCTTCATCGATGGCAAAAACGTCAACGGCTTGCCCGTAAACGAGCGCGGCATCGGCTTCGTGTTCCAGAACTACGCGCTGTTCCCGTTCAAGACCGTGTTCGACAACATCGCTTACGGACTGCGCGTCCAAAAGCGCGACAAAGCGTTCATCAAAAACCGCGTTGCCGAGTTGCTCGAACTTGTCGGCTTGCCCGGTCTTGAAAAACGTTATCCCGACCAACTCAGCGGCGGTCAGCGGCAAAGAATTGCCCTCGCAAGAGCCCTCGCGCCCGAGCCTGAGCTGCTCCTTCTCGACGAGCCGTTCGCGGCAATAGACGCAAAAGTCCGCAAGGAGCTTCGCGGTTGGCTTCGCGAAACCATCGACAAGGTTGGTATCACAAGCATTTTCGTAACCCACGACCAAGATGAAGCAGTCGAGGTTGCCGATGAAATCATCATCACCAACAACGGAAAAGTCGAGCAAGTCGGCAATCCCGTCGAAATCTACCTTAACCCGAAAACCCCGTTCGTGGCGCAGTTTATCGGGCAGTCCGCGGTAATCGGAAACTACGGCTCGCTCAAGGGCTTCACGCAGTCCGAAAAATCAGACTCCGCCGTTATACGACCCGAGTTCATCGAAATCAACAAATTCGAGGACAACGGCTTTCACCAGTACGAAAGCTCGATGGAGGACGGCGTTGTCGAGGATATCCTGTTTCGCGGCAACGTTTTTGAGGTGCGCGTGAAGATTGCCGGACAGACGCTCACCGGCAGATACGACCTCAACGCTCCCCGTTTAAAACGCGGCGACAAGGTGAAGGTGCTGATAAAGAAGCTCTACACAATCAGCGGCAACGAAACCGCTATTCTTCTGAACAAAGGTCTTGACGCAAGCGACGTCTACTACATCTGAGGAGGAACTTATGGACAACAAAAAAACAACTCCTCGCGGCGTTGCGCGGAGGATTTTGAAAAGCGGCGTTTTGTCGTGGATTATTATAATCGGTATCTGGTGGCTCGGCTCGCTCGCCTACGACGAGTACTTTCTCCCAAGCCCGCCCGAAACCGTTTCCAGTATGGGAACGCTTGTCGAAAACGGCGTTCTCTGGAAGGACATTCTCGCGAGCTTCGGCAGAATTTTCAAGGGCTGGCTGCTGGCAATCGCTGTCGGCGTGCCGCTCGGACTGCTTGTCGGTAACTTCAAGCCCGTGCGCTGGCTTGTCGAGCCTATCCTGAACTTTTTCCGCTTTGTACCCGCGGTTGCCCTCACCACGCTTTTTCTGATGTGGTTTGGCGTGGGCGACCAATCGAAGGTTGCGCTGATTTTTTACGCGGCGTTTTTCCCGATTTTCGTCAACACGATTGCGGGAGTAGCCTCGGTTGACCGTTCGCTCACGGAAGCGGCTTCCTGCATGGGCGCAAAGAAAATCCGCGTGTTCTTCACGGTTGTCGTGCCGTCCGCAGTCGCCAACATCTTCACGGGCGTGCGGCTGGGACTTGGCTCATCGATAACCTGCGTTGTGGCTGCGGAAATGCTTGTCGGCAGCGACGGCTTGGGCTATCTCATCAACAGCTCAAAGCTCTACTACAAGACAAGCTGGGCGTTCGCGGGAATTGTCACTCTCGCGGTAATCGGCTTTGCGATGGACAGAATTTTGCTCATCATCGGCAAACACAAATTAAAGCACTTCGGTGTAAAGTAATGAAATGAGGTAATTTTTATGAAAATCAAAAATATAGTTTTATCGGCACTTCTGGCTTTTTCGACAGCAGCTCTTGCGGCTTGCTCAAACGGCGCTGCTCCCGCAGAAAACGGCGATGTGAAAACGCTTCGCGTGGCGATTATGACGGGACAGCCCGACCAGTACGCCGACTATATCGGCACGGAACAGGGCATTTTCAAGAAGTACGGAATCGAGCTTCAGACAACCGAGTTCGTTGCGGGTATCAATACTGTTGACTCTATCGTCACCGGTACCGCAGACACGGGCGTTCTCGCGGATTTCGCGGCGGCAAACCGCTTCGGAAACACGCTTCACGCGACAAATCTTGTGGTTTTCTCCGACCTTTCTTCGGGTACTTCAAACAACGGCGGACTGTATGTTGCGCCGGAATTTGAAAACAATCTTCAGGGGCTGAATGACAGCAAGGGCTGGATTACGCACATCGGCACGGTTGCCGAGTACTACAACTGGCAGGCGCAGAAATATCTCGGACTTGATATCGAAAAGCAGAAGATTGTCCAGACCGACTCGAATATGACATCTCTTGCTCTTGCGAAAAACAACGAGGCTTCGGCGGTTGTTGCCACAGGCGCACAGGGAAAGCGTTTCGAGGAGCAGGGCTGGAAGTTTGTCGCTACGCCGCAGGAAATAGGAATTGACGTAAACGCTTATCTTATCACCACAAAAGAGTTCGCCGAGAAAAACACCGATTTGCTCGCGAATTATCTGAAAGCGCTTGACGAGAGCGTAAATTATATCAACGCTCATCTTGACGAATCCGCCGAGAAAATTGCCGCAAAATTCGGTATAGACGCGCAGGATTTCAAGGACAACTGGACGCAGCTCACCATCAAATTCGGACTTTCCGAGGAATCTGCCTCTCACCTCTCGGGCGTAAAGGACTGGGCTTTTGCAAACGGCAAGTTCCCCGAGGACTACAACATCAGACAGTTCTACCACACCAAAGCTGCAAAGGCTGCCTTCCCCGACAACGTGACGGTTGACCTTTCTTCGGTGAATAGTTAAGGAGGTAAAATATGGGTTATCCAACAATTTTCCCCACGGGAACTTTGCGTTACAATAAAGAAAAAGCATACAGCGGCTACACGGTTTTTCCGTCCGCGAAGGGCGCGCTGCTTATCGATATGAGAGGAAACGAGGTCAAACTTTGGGCAGGACTCGGAGGTTTCCCGAACAAGATTCTTCCGGGCGGCTACGTTATGGGAACAACCGCCGCGCGTACCGGCAAAATCGCTTATCAGGATCAGGTGGATTTGGTTCAGGTGGACTGGGACGGACATATTGTGTGGAAATTCGACAAAACGGAGCTTGTTGCCGACGACCCCGAAAATCCCGTTTATATGGCTCGTCAGCACCACGATTTTCAGCGCGAGGGTTCGACTGTGGGCTACTATTACCCGAACGGCGAGCCGAAAACCGCGAGCGGAAACACGCTCATTCTCACGCACGAAAATCTCTACAATCACAACATCTCTGACAAGCGGCTGATTGACGACAAGATAATCGAGGTTGACTGGGAGGGGAACATACTTTGGAGCTGGCGCGCAAGCGACCATTTCGATGAGCTCGGCTTTGACGAGGCAGCGAAGAACGTGCTGTTCAGGAACCCCGGTCTGCACGGTGAAGCGGGCGGCGACTGGATGCACATCAACAACTTCGCGACGCTCGGCGAGAACAAGTGGTATGACGCGGGAGATACGCGCTTTCACCCCGACAACATCATCTTTGACGCGAGAAACTCGAACATTCTGGCGATTATCGAGAAAAGCACGGGTAAGATTGTGTGGCGCTTGGGACCCGATTTCAACGAGAACGAGGCTACAAGAAAACTCGGCTGGATTATCGGTCAGCACCACCTGCACATGATACCGAAAGGATTGCCGGGAGAGGGAGATTTGCTTGTTTTCGACAACGGCGGCGAGGGCGGATACGGTGTGCCGAACCCGACTTCTCCCACGGGCAACAACAACGCGCACCGCGATTATTCGAGGGTTTTGCAGTTTAATCCGGTAACGCTGGAAATCACTTGGCAGTACACGCCGCTTGAACACGGCTGCTTCCTGTTCACGGACGCGTCGAAGTTTTACAGCTCGTATATAAGCTCAGCGCAGCGCTTGCCGAACGGAAACACGCTGATTACCGAGGGCAGCGACGGACATTTGCTTGAGGTGACGCCGGAGCATGAGATTGTGTGGGAGTACATAAATCCGTACTTCAACAATATGTTCGGGAAGTTCACGAACAATATGATTTATCGTGCGTATCGTGTTCCGTACGAGTGGATTCCGCAGCTTGCGAAGCCTGATGAGGAAAGTATCGAGACGATTGATGTGGCGACGTTCAGAGTGCCGGGAGCGCCTGTTGGAGCGGGCAAGGGCGAGATAACCACGGTTGATGGGGTTGACCCGAATGCAAGGACGATTACGGGAATGGCGAGCAAGAAGGACGATGACGAGCGGTTGGATTTTTGCGTGGCGTCGATTAAGAAGAACGAGATTAAGTAAGCAGCGAAAAAAGTCTTTTTGGAAATCAAAGAACCTTTTTCTTCAGAAAAAGGTTCTTTGCCGCCGGAGGCACTGGAGCGAAGCGTCAATATTGAAGGCGAAGCCGTCAAATCAAAAAAGGACGATTTCGCAGATTAAGATTAACGAAGCTGCTTGGAATAAGGTTTGCAACCATTGCCAATTTTTTCACAAACCCCTTTTCATCGAGCCGAAATTAACGAAGAAACTCGGAGCTTATGCCCCGAGCTTTTTCTTATTCAAAGTTTGCTTTTGGCGGGGATTTTTTCGCGCGCCGAGTTTCCTCATCGGGATTAGACTGTGCTGCGCGGAGCGATTTTTCGGGCATCGAACCCGAAAAATCGCGCGGGTGCAGCCACGCCCGTTAAAACGGGACGTGCGTGGCTGCACCCGCATGTTAAGGCAAGTTTGTTCAATGGGGTTTGCGATTTTTTTGACGTCCGTCAAAAAAATTAGCAATGGTTGCTTGACGGATTTTTAGTCGGTTTGTAATCTTATGATTTGAGATAATCCATTTTTGGATTTGACGGCTTCGCCTTCAGTAGCGCGACTTCGTCGCGAGTGCCTCCGGCGGCTTAAGAACTTTTTCTGAAGAAAAAGGTTCTTGGAACTCCAAAAAGACTTTTTTTCGCTTCGCGCGCTCAATTTTAGCTTTGCAATAACTCCAGGTAACGCTCCGCCGATGTCGCCGCATTCGCCCCGTCCGCAGCCGCCGTGATAACCTGCCTCAACGTCGTCGTCCGCACATCTCCCGCAACAAACAACCCCTCCGCACTCGTCACACCGTCTTCGCCCGCTTTCACATACCCGCGCTCGTCCAACTCGCACACGCCTTTCAGCACACCCGTGTTCGGCACGCTCCCGACCGCGCAGAATATCCCGTCAACCGCAAGCGCCTTCCGCTCGCCGTCCTGCGTGTACACAAGCCCGTCCGCTTTCTCGCCGCCCGTCACCTCGTCCAAAACCGCGTTCAGCACAAGCTCAATGTTCTCCCGCTCGCCTACCTTTTTCACAAGCGACTTGTTCGCCCTAAACTCGCTTCTGCGGTGTACAAGATATACCTTTTTGGCAATATTTGACAGATAAACCGCGTCACCAAGCGCCGTGTCCCCGCCGCCAACCACCGCAACCGTCTTGTCGCGGTAAAACGCGCCGTCACACACCGCGCAATACGAAATCCGCAGTTTCTCGTCCCCCGGCACGCCGAGTTTTCTGTGACTTGTCCCTGCTGCGTAAATCACGGTTTTTGCTTCAACCGCGCTCCCATCGTTCAGCCGGATTGTCCAAAAATCCCCTTTTTCAATCGCGGAAACTTCTCCGTCAAGAAACTCCGCGCCGAGTTTTTCCGCCTGTTCGCGGAATTTTTCGCCAAGCTCAAAGCCGCTTATCCCGTACAATCCCGGATAATTCTCAACCTTTTCGGTCACGGCAATCGCGCCCGTCCCGAGGTACTCTTTCTCGATAACAACCGCGTTCAAAAGCGCGCGTTTCGCGTAAATAGCCGCAGTCAGTCCTGCAGGACCGCTTCCGATTATCGCAACATCTATCATTTTATCCTCCTATATACGGTATCTCAGAAATCTTCGCAAGCTAGATATAGTACATCATCTGTTCGCTCGGCTGAACGGTTTTCTTGAACTCGTTGACAATATCGAGAAGCGTGAGCGATGATGTAAACTCGGAAAGACTGCGCTCAATCCTCGACCAGAGCATATTGTTCAGGATATCTGCAATATCGCCGTTGCACTCCTCAAGCGGCGCGATGTCGTTTCCTATTAAAGTAATGTCGATGGCGTCCAGAATTTCCTTAACCGTGATTTTATCGGGGCTTCTTGACAAAATATACCCGCCGTGAGGGCCTTTTATGCTTTTTACAAGCGAGCTTTGGCGCAAACGCGTCACAATCTGCTCGAGATATTTCACGGAAATGGCTCTGCGCTCGGCGATTTCATACAGGTTAACCGCGCCGCCGTCCTCGGAGTTTATAGCGATGTCCGCGATTATCACCAGCCCGCATTGAATCTTGGTTAATATCCTCATTTTTTCACCTCGCTCTGCTTATCATATTAATCCTACTGATTTAGTATATTATACCACACTCCTGCGGCTTTTTCAACCCGTATTAATGCATAAAATACACCTCTTTTTTTGCCGCTTATTTGGCAAAAAGCACAAAAGTATATATATCCTATTGACATTGTAGGTTAATGGTGTTATAATGGAAAAAAACAACAAAACAACAGATTTTTTCCCGTGAATTTTCGCGGGAGCGAGTTTCAGAAAACGCAGCTATTTGCTGTTTAGAAAAATGTCTGAGGGGGAGTCAATTTGAATTTCAACACGGCTCTTTTGCATAAAAACAACCCGTGCGAAAAGGCAACAGGCGCGACGCTCACGCCGATTTATCAGGTGAGCGCGTTTGCACAGGGTTCGGCGGAGCAGCTCGAAAATGTGTTCAACAACAAGGCTTCGGGCTTCGCCTACACGCGCATCAGCAATCCCACGGTTTCCGCGTTTGAAAGCCGAATGAGCGCGCTTGAAAAAGGAATCGGCGCGGTTGCCTGCTCGTCGGAAATGACAGCGGTTTCGATGTCGCTTTTGAACATCTTGCAGGCGGGCGATGAGGTTATCGCAGGCTCGGGGCTGTTCGGCGGAACAATCGACCTGTTCGGCGACCTCGCGGAATTTGGCATAACAACGCGCTTTGTCGAGCAAGTTACCGCAGAAGAAATCGCGCCGCTGATTAACGAGAAAACAAAGGCGGTTTTCGCGGAGCTTGTCGGCAACCCGAACCTTGAAATCGTGGATTTGAAGGCGGTTTCGGCGGTCAGCCACGAGCGCGGAATACCGCTGATTATCGACAGCACAACCGCAACGCCGTACCTTATAAATCCCGCGGATTTCGGCGCGGACATCATCGTGCATTCCACGTCAAAGTACATAAACGGCGGCGGGAACTCGATAAGCGGCGTTATCATCGACAGCGGAAATTTCAAGTGGGATTTCACGCGGCACAAAAAACTTGCAAAATACGCGAAATTCGGGCAGTTCGCTTATCTGATGTCGCTGCGAAACGGCATTTGGCGCAACTTCGGCGGGTGTCTTGCCCCGATGAACGCGTTTTTGAACAGCGTTGGCTTGGAAACGCTCGGGCTGCGAATGGAACGCTGCTGTGAAAACGCGCTGGCGCTCGCCGAGTTTTTCGAAAGCTCCGAGAGCATTTCCGTGAACTATCCCGCGCTGCCGTCGAGCAAGAGTTATCGGCTTTGCAAGGAACTTCTCGGGGGAAAAGGCGGGGCAATCCTCACGATACGCGCGGGTTCAAAGGAACGCGCATTCCGGCTGATAAACGGGCTGAAACTCGCGACAAACGCGACAAATATCGGCGATGTACGCACGCTTGTCATTCACCCTGCAAGCACGATTTACGCGCACAGCACCGCCGAGCAGAAGCTCCACGCGGGCGTTTTTGAGGACACAATCCGAATAAGCGTGGGAATTGAAGATAAAGAAGATTTGATTGATGATTTCAAGCAATCGATTGAAAAACTTTGACGGAGGAAAAGATATGGCAGTAGATTACGGAACGCTCAAAAAGGGCGGTTTTATGCGGCAAAAACAGAAAAACAACTTCTCGCTTCGGCTTCGCGTTGTCGGGGGAAATCTCACGGCAAAGCAGCTTGCGACAATCGCCGAAGTTTCCGAGAAATTCGGCGACGGACACGTTCACCTCACGTCAAGGCAGAGCGTTGAGATACCGTTTATCAAAATCGACGACATCGACGCGGTGAAATCGGCGCTTGCCGAGGGAAACGTTGAACCGGGCGTTTGCGGACCGCGCGTCCGCACGATAACCGCCTGTCAGGGCGAGGCGATTTGCCCGAGCGGGTGTATCGACACCTACGCGCTTGCAAAAGAACTTGACGAGCGCTATTTCGCGCGGGAGCTTCCGCACAAGTTCAAGTTTGGCATAACCGGCTGCCAGAACAACTGCCTCAAAGCTGAGGAAAACGATGTCGGCATAAAGGGCGGCATCAAGGTTAAGTGGGACGCGGACAAGTGCATAAACTGCGGCGTGTGCGAGAAGGCTTGCCGAGTGGGCGCGATTTCGATTGAGGACGGGAAAATCTCCGTTGATAACGCGAAGTGCAACTTCTGCGGACGCTGCGTGAAATCCTGCCCGACCGAAGCTTGGGAAACCGTTCACGGCTACATCGTTTCGTTCGGCGGACTTTTCGGCAACACGATAAACAAGGGCGAAGCGATTATCCCGTTTATCGAGGACAAGGAAAAGCTCCTCAAAATCTGCGACGCGGCGATAAAATTCTTCGGTGAAAACGCGAACGCGGGCGAACGCTTTAAGTTCACGATAGACCGCGTCGGACGGGAAAAATTTGAAAAAGCAATCAGGGAGGCTTATGAAAATGGCTGATTTTGAAATTGACGATTACGTTGATATCACGGACGTTGTTTGCCCGACAACCTTCGTTAAGGCAAAAGTGGCGCTCGAGGAGCTTGACGAGGGACAAATCCTCTCGATAAAAATGAACGACGGAGAACCCGTGCAGAACGTTCCGCGAAGCATCAAGGAGGAAGGTCACAAAATCCTGAAGCTCACGAACAACGGTGACGGAACGTTTAATCTCATTGTTGAAAAGGTGGGAGAATAATGGCGGTTAAACTTACGGCGGACAGTTTCGACAGCGAAGTTCTCGCGGCGAACGGGCTTGTGGTAACGGATTTCTTCTCGGACAGCTGTATTCCCTGCAAGCGAATGTCGCCGATTATCGCGGAACTTGAGGAAGAACACGGCGATGTGAAATTCGCGAAGCTGAACATTAATTTTGACGGTGAAATTGCCGAAAAATACGGCGTTTCGTCCGTTCCCACGCTGATTTTTTTCAAGAACGGCGAGGAAAAAGCGCGGCTTTCGGGCGCGCAGAAAAAGGCGGAAATCGCCGAAGTTATCAAAAATATCGATTAAGGAGAAACGAAAATGACTATCAATGTTGCAGGCGTGAAAAAAGAGTATGCGGACGGTTTGACCGTGGCGCAGTTGGTTGAAGCGGAGAATGTGGAAACTCCGCAGTATGTGACAGTTTCGGTGAACGACGAGTTCGTCAAGAGCGGCACTTTCGAGGAAACCGTGCTGAAAGACGGCGACGAGGTTGAGTTTCTGTACTTTATGGGAGGCGGGCAGTAATGGCTTTTACAAACGAACAGCTTGAGCGCTATTCCCGTCACATAATCCTGAAAGAAGTCGGCGCAAAGGGACAGAAAAAGCTGCTGAATGCGAAGGTGCTGATAATCGGCGCGGGCGGCTTGGGCGCACCCGCGGCTATGTACCTCGCGGCTGCCGGCGTGGGAACAATCGGTATCGCGGACGCGGACGAGGTTGATTTGTCGAATTTGCAGCGGCAGATTATCCACTCGACCGCCGATGTCGGAAAAGCGAAGGTTCAGTCCGCGAAAGAAACAATGGAAGCGATAAACCCCGATGTTACCGTGAAAACCTACCGTGTTTTCGTGGACAGCGAGAGCATTATGGACTTAATCAAGGACTACGATTTCATCATTGACGGCACGGACAATTTCCCCGCGAAATTTCTCATCAACGACGCTTGCGTTATGGCGGGAAAGCCGTTTTCGCACGCGGGAATTATCCGCTTCAAGGGGCAGCTTATGACCTACGTTCCCGGAAAAGGACCGTGCTATCGCTGCGTGTTCAAAAATCCGCCGCCAAAGGACGCTGTTCCCACCTGCAAGCAGGCGGGCGTTATCGGGGCGATGGGCGGCGTTATCGGCTCGCTGCAGGCGATGGAAGCGATAAAGTACATTCTCGGGCAAGGCGACTTGCTCACGGGGTACCTTTTGACGTATGACGCGCTGAAAATGGAGTTTCGGAAAATCAAGCTGCCGACCGACAAGAATTGCGCGGTGTGCGGTGAAAATCCCACGATAACCGAACTTATCGATTACGAACAGGCGGAGTGTGACGGAAAATTATGACGATTAAGCTGAAAAAAGCTGATTTTGAGCAGATTGTGGCACACGCGAAATCCGAGCTGCCGAACGAGGCCTGCGGGCTGATTGCGGGGCGGGTTGACGGAGAAGTCAAGGTTGTGGAGAAGGTGTATTTTCTGACGAATATCGACCACTCCAACGAGCATTTTTCGCTTGACCCGAAGGAGCAGCTCGCGGCTGTGAAGGATATGCGCGCGAATGGTTTTGCGCCGCTCGGGAACTGGCACTCGCACCCAGAGTCGCCGTCAAGACCGTCCGATGAGGACAAGCGCCTGGCATATGACAGCAAGGCAAGTTATCTGATTTTGTCGCTGATGGATAAGAATGAGCCTGTTCTCAATTCGTTTAAGATTGAGGGCGAGAGCGCGGAAAAGGAAGATTTGCAGATAATATGAAAAAGGGCGGTCAAGCGACCGCCCTTGTTGTTGGGAACGCATTTATTTATGCTCCACAATATCCTGAAGCGAAATCCCGTCAAAATACTCGTTTGTTAGGCGGTAAAAATCCTCCCAGACGTAGAGAGTAATGCACTTGTCCTTTCGCGGACAGTTGTTTTCGCCGTATTCAAGGCACGCGACAGGCGAAAGAGAACCCTCAGTTGCCCGAAGAACATCGCCGACTGTACATTTATCCGCGGGAACATTCAGCATATAGCCGCCCTTGTTGCCGCGATTTGTTCGGATAAGTCCGCCCTTGCTCAGCATCGGCACAATCTGCTCGAGGTATTTCTTGGAGATGCTCTGACGCTCGGCAATGTCAGCAAGCGAAATGTACTCCTCGCCCTGATTTTGTGCCAAATCAACCAGCATTCGCAGCGCGTATCTTCCCTTTGTTGAAATTTTCATTTTATCAGCTCGCTTTCTGAAACTATTTTTATTCAAAAATATTTGTCTTTATTATAACATACTTTTCATAGTTTTTCAAGGGGTTTTCTCGGAACTGAAAAAATTCTATAAGATTTATTAAACCTATTGACAAAGTAGGGAAAATAGTGTATAATATAATCACCTAGTTAAATAATAGGTGAATGCAAGTGAAATAATGAGGTGAACGAAATGATATACGCGGACAACGCAGCAACAACTAAAATGAGCGAAAAAGCCGTTGACGAAATGGTGAAATATATGCGCGAGTGCTATGGAAACCCGTCGAGCTTGTACGAGTTCGGGCAGGAAGCAAAGGTCGCGCTCGAGGACGCGAGAAACCGTATCGCAAAGTGTATCGGCGCGGACGCAAAGGAGATTTTCTTCACGTCCGGCGGAAGCGAAGCCGACAACCAAGCGATTTTTTCGGCTGCAAGGCTCGGTGAAAAACACGGTAAAAAGCACATAATCTCCACTGCTTTTGAACATCACGCTGTGCTGCACACGCTTGAAAAGCTGAAAAAACAGGGCTTCGATGTCGAGCTGCTGGACGTGCATAAAAACGGAATTGTTAATCCCGAACAGGTGCGCGAGGCAATCCGTCCGGAAACCTGCCTTGTAACGGTGATGTTCGCCAACAATGAAATCGGCACAATTCAGCCAATAAAGGAAATCGGCGAAATTTGCCGCGAAAAAGGCGTGCTTTTCCACACGGACGCTGTGCAGGCTGTCGGGCATCTCCCCGTCAACGTCAGAGAGCAAAATATCGATTTGTTGTCGCTTTCCGCACACAAATTTCACGGTCCGAAAGGTATCGGCGTGCTGTACGCGAAAAAAGGCGTGGTGCTTGAAACGCTGATTAACGGCGGCGCTCAGGAGCGCGGAAAGCGTGCGGGTACGGAAAATCTTCCGGCAATCCGCGGAATGGCGGTTGCACTCGAAGAAGCGGTCGGGAACATCGATAGTTATACGGCAAAACTAATCCCGTTACGAAACCGCTTGATTGAAGGCTTGAGCAAAATCCCGTACTCCGAGCTGAACGGTGACCGAGAAAACCGGCTTGCGGGAAACGTGAATTTCTGTTTTGAGGGCATCGAGGGCGAATCGCTGCTGTTGCTGCTCGATGACAAGGGAATTTGCGCGTCGTCCGGCTCTGCGTGTACGTCCGGTTCGCTTGACCCGAGCCACGTTTTGTTGGCAATCGGCAGACCGCACGAGGTCGCGCACGGTTCGCTGCGCTTAACGCTCGGCGAGGAAACGACTGAGGAAGATGTCGATTATATCGTGAAATCGGTGAGCGAGGTTGTCGCGTATTTGCGCGGAATGTCGCCGTTCTGGAGAGATTTGGTAAACGGCAAACGTCCGCATATATTTGCAGAATGAGAGGTATTTGAAATGGCACTTTACAGCGAAAAAGTTATGGACCACTTCCGCAATCCGAGAAATGTGGGAGTTATCGAAAACGCGGACGGCATAGGCGAGGTCGGAAACCCCGTCTGCGGCGATATTATGAAAATTTATCTGAAAATCAAGAACGATGTGATTGAGGACGTGAAATTTGAAACGTTCGGCTGCGGAAGCGCGATTGCTTCAAGCTCGATGGCAACGGAGCTTATCAAGGGAAAGCCGCTCTCCGAGGCGCTTCAGCTGACGAACAAGGCGGTAACGGAGGCGCTGGACGGGCTGCCCGCGCATAAAATTCACTGCTCCGTGCTTGCCGAGGAAGCGATAAAAAAAGCTGTCAAGGATTATTACGACAAAAACGGCATCGAGTACGACCACGACTTGTTCCCCGACTGCGATGGCTGCGAGCACTGCTGTCACTGAAATTTGCAAAAAATACGCACTAAAGCTTTCCGCCTTAGTGCGTTTTTTTATTGATTATCCTGCTTGTCCGCTGCGGTAATCGGCGCCATCGGTTTGATGGTCTGCTGCTGGATATTGTTCGCGCCGGAAATGCTTTTGCGGAGAAGCTGAAGGTCGCTCAAATCCTTCTTGAGCAGCTCCTCAACCCGCGCGAGCATCTTGTCCGCGAAATCATCTGTCGAAACGCGCAAATCCGTGCATCTCGCCTGAGCCGCGCTGATAACCTCGGTTGCCCGCTTGCGCGCTTCCTTCATAATGTCCGACTCCTCGATAAGCTCGCGGCGGCGCTGTTCAGCCTTGCGTATAATCCCCTCAGCCTCTTTCTCGGCGTCATGGATAATGCGGTTCTTATCCTCGACAACCTTCTGCGCCTGACGAATTTCCGTCGGCAGCGCAAGACGCATATCGCTTACAATATCGTTCAGCTTCGCCACGTCAACCATACTTTTCTTGCCGAACGGAACGCGCGTTGCGTCATGAATGAGGTCTTCGAGCATTTCAATCAGGTCTTCAATCGAATAAGAATTCTGCATATATTTTCCCTCCAAATTTAATCTTTATTTTCACCGCTGCGGAATTTCGCGGCAGCCTTTTTCTCGTCAAATTCGAGCTTCAGCTTTCGGCTGATTTCCTCGTGTATCACTGCGGGAACGTATTTCGACAAATCGCCGCCGAACATCGCCACCTGCTTTACCATGCTTGAAGAAACGAACGTCGTGCCAAGCGAGGCGGGCAGGAAAACCGTTTCTGCGCGCGGATTGAGGTCTTTGTTGGTGTGCGCCATCTGGAACTCATACTCAAAGTCCGATGTCGCCCTCAGCCCCTTTACAATAACGTCAACATCGCTGCGCTGCTTGAAATAGTCCGCGAGCAGCCCGTCATAGCTGTCGATTTCAATATTTTTCATACCCTCTGTTGCCTTCATCAACAGATTTCTGCGCTCGATAATCGAGAAGCTGTACGTTTTCAGCGGGTTTATCAAAACCACAACAATCAGCTTGTCAAACATTCCCGACGCGCGTTTGATTATATCAAGATGCCCGTTCGTAACGGGATCGAAGCTGCCCGGATAAATTGCTGTTTTCATATTACACCTCGTCATCTTCCGCGATTATTCTGTAAATCGACACGCCGACAATGCCGTGATTAAGCGTTCTCGCAAGGGTGAACCGCCCAACCGTTTTCGCAAGCGCGCACTCCTTTTCGTGCTCGCAGACAATAATTCCGCGCTCGGTCATCTTCGGCTCAAGGTCGGGCAGCGCCTTCTGAATGAGCTTTTTCCCGTAGGGCGGGTCGAGAAACGCGATGTCAAAGCGCTTTCCCGTGAGCTTTAAAAACGCGCCGAACGGCTTGTTGACAACCTCCGAGCAGTCCTCGAAGCCGGTGTGCTTTATATTTTCGCGGGTAACCTTCAGCGAAACCGCCGAGTTGTCGGCAAATGTGCAGAATTTCGCGCCGCGGCTCAGCGCCTCGATACCGAGCTGTCCGCTCCCCGCGAACAAATCCAGCACCTCCGCGCCCTCTATCTCAAACTGAATGGCGCTGAAAATTGCTTCCTTGACCTTTTGCGCGGTCGGACGAACCAAATCCGTTCCCTCAACCGTAATCAGCTTTCTTCCCCTCGCCGAACCTGTAATAACCTGCATTTCGTCACCTTATCCAAATCTATCTTTAAATTTTTGTGTAATTCTCCGAACTTTTCTTTTGCCAATTTTTCTAAAAATTCGCCTGAATGAACCGAAACAGCTCCTTCGCCGTTTCTTCGCCTATTTTCGCGGCAGCTTTCAGCTCCTCGACAGTCGCCTGCTTCATCGCCTGCTTGGTCTTGAAATGGCGTAACAGCGCGGTTTGCTTCGCCTCGCCGATGCCCTTGACCTGCCGCAGCTCCGACGCAAAAAGCGCCTGCTTGTGCTTCGTGCGCTGATAAGAAATCGCCCAGCGGTGAACCTCGTCCTGAATGTTCGTCAGAAAATCAAACAGCGCGCGGTTGGATTTTATCTCGATTTCACCGCCCGCTTCAGCGATTGCGCGGGTTCGGTGCTTGCTGTCCTTGACCAGTCCGAAAAGCGGGATTTTCACGCCGAGTTCCCCGAAAACCTCGGAAACCGCGCTGATATGCCCACGTCCGCCGTCCAGCAGTATCAAATCGGGCAGCGGCGCGAAGTCCTCGTCGCCCTCGGCAAACCGCGAAAGTCTTCGCCGCAAAACCTCCTGCATACACGCGTAGTCGTTCTGCCCGTCAACCGTTTTTATCGAGAACCGCTTGTACGCGCTTTTGAGCGGGCGCCCGTTTTTGTACACGACCATTCCCCCGACAACGCCCGTTTCGCCGAAGTTCGATATATCATAGCTCTCGATGATTTCGGGGATTTTCGGCAGCGCAAGCAGTTCCTTCAAGTCCTCAAGCGCAGAGATTTCCCTTTGAGTTCTGCCCATTTTCAGCGCGAGATATTCACCCGCATTTTTCCTCGCAAGCGCGATTTTTGAGATACCCTCGCCGCGCTGCGGAACATAAAGCTTGACCGCGTGACCGGCGTGTTCTTTGAGAAGCGCGCCGATAAGCTCCGCGTCCTCGAAAGCCTCGTCAACGAGAATTTCCCGCGGGATGTCCTCGCGCTCCGAGTAATAGCTCACCAAAAAATCCCGCCGCATTTCCGCAGGCTCGTACTCCTCGCCGATGAAAAAGTTCTCCTTATCGACAAGCCGCCCGTTTCGGTATTTTATCACGGCAAACGACGCCGTGCCGATATTCTGCGCGCCGCCGATGATGTCGAACTCCTGCTTGTCATCGAAAATGCTCTGCCCGTTTTTCAGGCGGGTGAGCGCGGAAATCCTGTCGCGAAGCCGTGCCGCACGCTCAAATTCAAGATTTTCGGCGGCTTTTTCCATCTCCGCCGTAAGCTCCTCAACGCTCGCCTTGCTGCCGTTTTTGAGATACTCGATGGCTTCGTCCACGATTTTCTTGTACTCCGCGGACGTGATTTTCCCCTCGCAAACGCCCATACACCGCTTTATGTGATGATTTAAGCAGGGACGCTCCTTGTTGAAATCGCGCGGGAATTTTTTATGGCAGGTCGGGAGCATAAACAGCGTGTTCGCTTCCTCGACAGCCTGTTTCACGGTAAATCCGCTCGTAAACGGTCCGATATAATCCGCATTTTTGTCGCTGGTTTGCAGCGTGTAGGAAATTCTCGGGAACTCGCCGTGCGAGATTTTTATATAATTGTAGCCCTTGTCGTCCTTGAGCAAGATGTTGTACTTCGGCTGGTGGAGCTTAATCAGCGAACACTCCAGCACCAGCGCGTCCAGCTCGCTTTTTGTGACGATGAAGTCAAAATCAAAAATCTTCGACACCAGCTTCAGCGTTTTTGCGTTGTGCTGTGAATTGTGCCGAAAGTAGGTTGTGACGCGGTTTTTCAGCGCCTTCGCCTTGCCGACATAGATAATCTCGCCGCCCTCGTTTTTCATCAGGTAAACGCCCGGCTCGGTGGGCAGACGGTTCGCCTTGTCGCGCAGATAGTCTATTCTCTCGTTCATTTTATCCTAAACTTAACAAGGGCTGCGTTTTGGTTCAGCCCTTGATTACAGCATTTTTGTGCCTCTTGTGGCAGCGCGTATCTCCATAACTCCCGTTTCGGGATAGAAAAACAGCGTTCTTCCATAGTCCGCGCCCGTGTCCTCGGCGAGAATGGGAATCCTCTCCTTGGCAAGCATTTCCTTGACTTTTGCGACATTTCTGTCGCCGATATTAAACTTATCGTTAGCAATCGCGAACATTGTCGCCCCGCCCGCGATTTTTGCGCGCAGTCTTCCCCGCGACGCGCCGAGTTTCTCCATCTCCCTGATAAGCATCGGGATAGCCGTGTCCGCGAAACGCATAGGCGCAGCCGCTCCGTTAACTCCCGCCGTGCTGTCGGGAAGCATAATGTGTGAAAGTCCGCCGACTCCCGCTGTGCTGTCGAGCAGGCAAATCCCCACGCACGACCCGAGCGCGTAGGTCACGAGAACATCAGGCGTTCTGCACACCTTCAAATCAGCAATTCCAATCGTTAAATTAGCCATCTTCTGCAACACCGAGCTTCTTCATCAAAATATAAAGCGACTTCATATCGGGGATAAGGATAATGTTTGACTTGATATCCACGCCGTCAATCACAAATCCGTCGTTGATAAACAGCACTTTATCGCCGATTTCGGAATATTCCACAATCGGAACGCTCATAATCGCGCCCATCATATCCACCGTCATCGCCGGCACGCTCATATCAATCGTAAGCCCCGTCAGCGTACCGATTGCCTGCAAATAAGAGCCTGCCATAATGTTGCCCATTTCCTTTATCGCGGAGAAGTCGGTTTCGTCCAGCTTCACTACGCAGACGTCTTCCTTGCCGAGAAACGTTGAGAGCACAACCTGCGCGAAGCTGTCCTCGAGCAGGAACATAATCATTCCCTGAATATCGCCGTTGAGATGCACGAGAATGCCCGTGATAACCTTTTCGGGGCCGCCCATTTCATCGATAACGTGCTGATAATCCAGAACGCTGACCGTCGGAACGCGCATCGCAACCGATTTTCCGAGCATCTGCGAAAGCGAATTTGCGGCGCTTCCCGAGCCGATATTTCCGATTTCCTTCAGACAGTCGATTGCCGTCGGCGACAAGTCCTCGTAGTTTTTAATCATTTCTCTCAACCTTCTTCCGTGAAGAGATTTTTATTATCCGCGCAATTTCTGCGGCTTTATCTCAGATTGTTGGCAATTCTCGCAAGTTCGTCCGATGTCGTGACAACGCGCGAACTTATCTGATAAGCGCGCTGCGTTTCAATCAGCTTTACCATCTGTGTTGCAAGGTCAACGTTTGACGCGATAAGCACGCTCTGGAGCTTCTCCGCGTTCGGATTAGCCACAGCAGCGCCGCTCTTGCCGTTTTCAACGTAACGGTTTGTGCCGAGCGCCTCCAGCCCGTAAGGGTTCGGGAACTCGAAAACTCCGATTTTTTCCTTGAGCGCGCTCCAGTCAACGTTCGGTTCGCCCTCGATGAACGGGATTTGGATACGCTCCTTGTTGTTGTCGAGAACGTATTCTCCCGACGCGGAAACCAGCCACCACTCGCCGTTTTCGCCGACCTGCGTCATAGCAAAAGCGCCGTCGCGGGTGTAGTTTACGTTGCCCAGTCTGTCCTGAACGGCGAAAAATCCTTCGCCGCCGATAGCGAAATCGAGATTTCTCTCGGTATCGTAGAAATGCGACTGCGAGAACATCAAATCGGTTTTCTGCACATACGCGCCGTGACCGGTCTGCCAGTCGGGCTCGAGAATATCCTTTTCGCCGTCCTCGTCAGAATCGACAAAGTCGCGGCGATAGCTTTCGTAAATGCAGTCCGCGAAATCGGGACGGATTGTCTGATAGCCGACTGTGTTGATGTTCGCCATATTGTTCGCGTAAATCGAGAGCGCTCTCGCCTGCTCAATCATAGCGGTTTTGCCGGTGTGGAATGAAATGTTCATATAAAACCTCCGTTCAGAAGCCGATTAAATCAAACTTTCTTGCACAAACTCACACAGTTCTGGTTCATACCGTCCGCGAGCTTTAAAATCGCGCTTGACGCTTCGTAGAGCCGGTTTGTGTTCATCATCATCGTAAGCTCGTAGTTCAAATCGATGTTTGAACGCTCGAGCGCACCCTGAAGTATCTCATAGCGCGCGTTCTCGGGAACAGCCGTTGCGCTCGCCGCAGTGAACATATTCGTGCCGAATTTCGTGACGTCGCTCTCGGGGTCGATGTAGGAAAGCAGAAGTTTGTCAACGCGCTCTCCGTCGCGGTAAATCGTGCCGTCAACGTCAATCGTGAAGTCCTTCGTGCCGAGATAAATCTCGCCGTTTTCTCCGAGAACACGCCCCGATGTCGAAAGGCAGAGATAACCCTCGCTGTCGAGTTCCCAGTTTCCGTTTCTTGTCAGCATTGTTTCGCCGTTATATCCCGCGATGTTGAAGTAAACATCACCCGAAACAGCCACGTCAAACGGACTTTCCGTGAACTCAAAAAAGCCCTGTTTCAAATCGGTATATGAAGTATCGATATAGGTTTGTCTGAAAGTTCCCGAAAGCTCCTCGCGGTGCTTTACGAGAATCATCTGCTCCTGAAACGAATTAGGCAGAACGGTGTCGCGCTTATAGCCCGCCGTACTCATATTTGCAAGGTTGTTTCCTATGCAGTCGAGCTTGCGCTGGTTCATAATCATACCGTTCGCGGCGTAATAATAACCTCGGTTCATAGCTTCTCCTTTCGGTTAACCTGACGTAAATCGCATTTCAGCTTCCCTTGACATACCCGCCCAGCTTTGCTTTCAACGCGAGCGTTGCCTTGGAGTGAATCTGGCAAACGCGCCCTTCGGAAACGCCGAGCGCCTTTGCTATATCGGAATATTTGAGATTTTTGTAATAGTAGAGCGTGATGACCTGCCGTTCCTTTTCGCCAAGCTCGTTCACGGCGTCCGCGACAACCTTTCGCATTTCGCTGTGCAGAAGCTCTCGGTCAAGACCGCTGTCCTTGATGGACGGCTCGTCGATGTTGTCCTCGTACAAGAGTTCCTCGAACGAGAGCGTGATTGTGCAGGAACACTCCGCCATCATTTTGAGCATTTTTTCCTCGTCCATACCCATTTTTTCGGCAAGTTCGGAATTTGTGGGCGCTCTCCCATTTAAATTATACAACATAGAATTGGCTTTGTCAAGAGCCTTGGCAAATTTCCTCACGTTTCGCGGAATCCAGTCCTGCTTTCTGAGAAAATCGATGATAGCGCCGCGGATTTTTATGCTCGCGTAGGTTTCAAATTTCGCGCCGCGGTCGGGGGAATAGCTCTCGATTGCGTCCATCAGCGCGATTACGCCCTCGTTCACCACGTCCTCGACGTCGCCGAATTTCACATACATATTCCTCATCGACAGGGCAACCGTCCGCACCAAGCCCATATTCTGCAAGACGATTTCGTTTCGCAGGGCGATGTCGCGGTTTTGCTGATACAAAGCTACCCGTTCGGCATTATTATACGCTTCGGACATTTTGTATCACCCCCTGAATCGCTTTTTCGGAATTAAACTCTCGCGGCAGTGCCGAGCGAGATATTTCCGATTGCCTGAATTTGCGCGGACGCGTCGATTTCGCTGTACGACAATACCGTGATGTTCTGGATAAACTGCTCGGTGAGCTTTTTGAAGTAAATTCTCACAACGGGCGAAGTCAGAATTATTACAGTCGGTATAACGTCCTTGATTTTGTCGATTTCCTCGTTTGTTGCCGCAACAATGCTCTGGATAACGTCCGGCGGCATCGCGAGATAGCTTCCCTGGTCGTTTTTCTTGACCGAGCTTACAATCATATCCTCAATCTGCGTGTCAAGCGTGATTACGCGCAGGCTGTTCGCCTCGGCAAATCTGTGCGTAATCGTGCGCTTGAGCGACTGGCGGACGTACTCGGTCGCAATATCGATGTCCTTGAGAACGTTCGTGTGGTCGCCGAGAGTTTCGAGAATTGTTTCCATATCGCGTATCGGGATACCCTCTTTAAGCAGGTTTGCAAGCACCTTCTGAAGATATCCGACAGATATAACTTTCGGTATAATATCGTCAACAACAATCGGGTTGGTTTTCTTGACGTTTTCAATCATCGTGTTGACGTCCTGACGCGAGAGCAGCTCGTGCGCGTAGCGCTTCATAATCTCGCTCCAGTGGGTTATCATAACGGAAACGGGGTCGATAAGCGTGTAGCCCGCCACGTCCGCCATAATTTTCTTGTCCTCGGAAATCCACTTCGCGGGCAGTCCGAACGCAGGCTCAACCGTGTCGATACCCTCGATTTGCGAGGTGACGTCGCCGCTGTCCAGCGCGAGATAGTGGTCAACCAGAATTTCCCCGCGCGCAACCTCCTCGCCCTTAATCTTGATTATGTACATATTCGGGTTGATTTCGGGGTTGTCGGTCATTCGCACGGACGGGATAACCATTCCCATATCCATCGCGAACTGTTTTCGGAAGATAACCACGCGGTCGATGAAGTTTCCGCCGCTCTTCTCGTCAACAAGTCTGAGCAGACTGTAACCGAACTCCATCTCAATCGGCTCGACATTCAGCAGCTTGAAAACGTTGTCGATATCGCGGTAGTAGTCGTTGTCGGTTTTCGGCTTTTCAAGCTCCTCCTGCTCGGCTTTCGCGCGCTGGGCAAGCTCGAGCTGAGCCATTTTTTTCTTGTTTCTGTCGAGGAAAATCGCGCCGACAATGAGCAAAACGCCCAGAACCAACAAAATCGGCGCGGGGAAGCCCGGAATAAGCATCATCACGATAACGACAATTCCCGCGATGAGAAGCACGAACGGCTGCGCGGTGAACTGGGATTTGATGTCGTTTATCAGGCTATCCTCGGAGGCGGCGCGGGTGACAATCATACCCGTTGCCACGGAAATCAGCAGCGACGGTATCTGTGAGCAAAGACCATCACCGACGGTTGCCAGAGAGTAGGTGTTCAAAATTGAGTTGAAATCGCCGCCGCCCTGAACCATACCGATGATAACGCCGCCGATAAGGTTGACGAGGGTGGTGATGATGGACATAATCGCGTCGCCCTTGACGAATTTCGTAGCACCGTCCATTGAGCCGTAGAAATCCGCTTCGCGCTGAATGTTGCTGCGGCGCTTTTTCGCCTGCTCCTCGTTGATAAGACCGGAGTTCAAATCCGCGTCAATCGCCATCTGTTTTCCCGGCATAGCGTCCAAGGTAAATCGAGCCGCAACCTCCGATACACGCTCGGAGCCTTTGGTGATGACGATGAAGTTAACCAAAACGATTATGATGAAGATGAGGAAGCCGACAATCGCGTTTCCGCCCATAACGAAGTTACCGAACGCCTTGATAACCTCGCCCGCGTAGCCGCTTGTGAGGATACCGCGCGTTGTGGAGATGTTGAGCGATAGGCGCAGCACCGTTGTTATCAGCAAAACGGTCGGGAAAACCGAAAATTCCAGCGCTTCCTTGATGAACATCGTCATAACGAGGATTATCAGGGAGAGCGAAATGTTGAGCATTATCATAAAATCCAGCAGCCACGAAGGAAGCGGGATAATAATTGCCAGCACTATAAAGATGATGAACAGCACCATAGAGTTGCTCAAAATCTTGCGTATCATACTCAAATCTGCCGTTCACCTCCATAATCTTCTTTTTATTACTTTTTCTCGCCGACGATAAACCGCCATCTGCGTCGTCAACGACACATTCGGCAGGCACAAAGCCTAGCCGAAGTGTCGTTTCCTAGCATCTGACGATTTCTCGCCGTCGTACCTTAATTTTTATGCGTGTAGAATTTTACCTTTTGCTTTGTACACAACGGTCAATACTTCCGCAACCGCGTCATAAAGCTCATACGGTATCTCCCGCCCCAAATCAACCTGCGCGTAAAGCGCACGGGCAAGCGGCGGGTTTTCGATGCACATAACATCGTGGTTTTCCGCGATATCGACAATCCGCATCGCGAGAAAATCCTTGCCCTTTGCGACAACCTGCGGCGCTCTGTTTTTGTCCTGGTCATAACGCAAAGCAACCGCGTAGTGAGTAGGGTTTCTTATAACAACGTCCGCACTCGGCACGTCCTGCATCATTCTGCGCTGCGCCATTTGCTGCTGGCGCTGTTTTATCTTGGACTTGACCTGCGGGTCGCCTTCCATCTGCTTGTACTCTTCCTTGACCTCCTGCTTGGACATCTTGAGTTTTTTCTCAAACTGCCACCACTGAAACAGGAAATCCGCCGCCGCGACAAACACCAGCATAATGCAAATCAGCATAACAAGGTCGTAAATCGACAGCGCCGCATACGCAAGCCCCTGCATAACTCCCGCGTCCATCAGCGCGAGAATTTTCGGCATTCGGGAAGTAATCTCGTTGTAAATCATCACGCCGACGACAATTACCTCGATAAGCCCCTTTAAAATGCCCACAATCGCCTGCAGTGAAAACATTTTTTTGATGCCCGCAAACGGGTTGAGCCGCGAGAATTTCGGCTTGAGCGCTTTCATCGAGAACAGACCTTTTGTCTGCGCGATTGTCGGCAAAACGCCGAGTATCATCGCCACAGCGCAAATCGGTCCGACAACGATGACGAAAAGCGTCATCATATCGACGACAAGCGGCATTATGTTATCGGGAGTGACGGAGTAGGTTGCCGACTCCTCGTAGACGTTTTGGGTGTACGCCAGAATACTCTTCATAAAGAAGCCCGCCAGCAGCCGCACCGCCGAGAAAATTCCCAGCACGGAAACCGCCGTGACAACCTCTTTCGACTGAAGAACATTGCCCTCTTTTCGTTGGTCGCGCCGCTTTTTCGGCGTGGCTTTTTCGGTTTTTTCTTCACCCGCCAAAAGTTCTCACCACCAAAAATTCATTCGGGCTAAAAATGCTTATAAAATCCTCACCAGACCGGCGAGAAATCGTCAGATGCTAGGAAACGTTGTTTCGGCTAGGCTTTGTGCCTGCCGAAATAACGTTGACGACGCAGATGGCGGTTTATCGTCGGTATGCTATACGAAGCCTTGTACAAGACCGTTCAGATTCTCGAACATAATCGCCGTTACCTCCTCCATAAACTCGGCGACAACGGGCGCGCTTGCCGCGAGAACGATAAACCCGACAAGCATTTTTATCTGAATATTCAGCACGAAAACGTGAATTGTCGGCACAGCTTTCATCAGCACGCCGATACAAAACTCCGCAATCAGCGAAGCCGCGATAATGGGCATCGCGAGCTTTAAGCCCAGCGTCAGCACCGTTTCAAAGTACTTCACCATTATGTACGCGATGTTTATATTAAAGCTGCCGAAGCCCATCGGAATGGACTCGTAGCTCACGCTGAACAGCTCGATATAGCTTTTATGCGCGCCGACCGCGAAAAAGTACAGGATATACCAGTAGCTGTAATAGTTCGTTGAAAGACCGGCATTTCCGAAAGTCGGGTCATAGCTTTTCGCCATCGACAGACCGAGCTGCATATCGGTAACTTCGCCCGCCATTGAGAAAATCTGGAGCATCAGGTTGACGAAAAAACCGAGGACTGCTCCCACAAGCAGCTCCTTGCCCAAATCAAAAGCGAACGGGAAAAATCCGCTCGGGAGCTTGTACTCGAAGTTCCCCGCGGTTGTCATCACCAGCGCCATCGCCATCGAAGCGCCTGCCTTGACGACATTCGGCACACCGCGCCGCGCGAAAATCGGGTTGAACGTGAAAATGCCCGTCACGCGCGCCAGAACCATTATAAAAACTATGAAATTCGTTTGTATCGCGGTCCAGACCTCAGACATTTCCTATTCACCCGCATAGTTAGTTAACGTAATTACTTTAAGTTATCGGCAGCCCCGCCATTTTGTCGAATATCATATTGACGAAATCGATGGTTTCGTTAATCATCCACGGCGCGAGGAAAAACAGCGTAAGTCCCACGGCAACCGCCTTCGGTGCAAACGAAATTGTCTGCTCGTGAACCTGAGTCGCCGCCTGCAAAATCGCGATTACAAGACCGACAATCATCGCCACAATCAGCACCGGCAGCGCCAGCTTCAGCGCCAGCATTACCGCTGCCTGCAAAATCTCCATTACATCATCTTGCGTCATAAATCCACTTCCTTACGCTACCAGTTGTAGCTTGAAACAAGGCTTCCAATCATCAGATTCCAGCCGTCCGCCAGCACGAAAACCAGTATCTTGAACGGCATCGAAATCATCGCCGGCGGCAGCATCATCATACCCATTGACATCAGCGTTGAACCGACAACGATGTCGATTATCAAAAACGGCAGGAATATCATAAATCCCATCTGGAACGCGCGTTTCAGCTCGCTGATGATGAACGACGGAATGATTGTCGAAAGCGGAAGCTCGGTCTGCTTGTACTCATCGGTAAGCTCCGTGCCCTCGGGGATTTCGGTTTTCGAGAGCTTTATGAAGAACTCAAGGTCGTCGTTGGACGTCTGCTTGAGCATAAACCGTTTCAGCGGCACGCTTGCCGTTTCGAGCGCCTCCTCGGTAGTGATTTTCTCGTTGACGTAGGGCTGATAAGCCGTGTCGTTTATCTCGGAGAAAACGGGCGCCATTATGAAAATCGTGAGGAACAGCGCAATTCCCGTCAGCACCATATTCGGCGGGGTGTTCTGCGTCTGCATAGCGCTTCGGAGAAATCCCAGCACGATGACAATTCGCATAAAGCAGGTCATCATAATCAGCAGCGACGGCGCGAGCGCAATCAGCGTGAGCAGGATAATAATTTCAAGCGGCTGCGAAGCGTCAACGCCGATTACTTCCTGCAGCACCGATGAACCCGGCGTACCAACGCTTGTCGCCTCGCTGTCTGTGTAATCTCCGGGCTTTGCGGAAGAGCCGGACGTGTCCGAGGTGTTCGAGGTATCGCTTGTCACGGCGCTTGAATTTCCGCTCTCCGAAGAAGCCGCGTAAGCCGACAGCCCGCAGAACAGCGCTATCAGCACCGCCGACAGCAAAAATGACGCGAAAAATCTGAGGACAAGCCTTTTATCCGCATTAAATAAGCGTTTTATCAATTTCCTCACTCCCGATTTCCGTTATTTTCGCTGTCGTTTTGGCTGGATTTTTCGTCAATTTTCACATTTTCAAGCGTGACTTTTGGTAGATTTTCACCATTGTCTTGTTTGGCGTTTTCAGCCTTCTTTTTGCCGAGAATTGACTTGAAGCTCTCGGTAATTGTCGGGAAATTCTGCCTGTCCGCGTGCTTTGCGACAAGCTCCTCCTCGGTTTCGTCAAGGTCGCAGATTTTCTCGGTGCTCTGGGACGTCACCCCGAGCAGCATACATTTCCCGCAGACGCTCACGATTAGAAGCATCTTGTCGGGACCGAGATTTACGCGCTCCAGCACCTTCAGATGCCGTGAATCCGTGAGCGTAACCCGCGCGTTGAACTTCTTCATAATCCAGAAAATCACGAAGACCAGCGCCAGAACGCCTATCAGCGCCATAATCATCTGAAAGTAATTCATAGATAACCTCTGAAATTCCCAAAAATTTGCACTTTTTCCTGAATTTGCCTGAAACTTCCCCTGAAAACCCCGTTTTTTTTGCCAACTATAAAACTGAAAAGAGGCGGGAGCAAGCCCCGCCTGATGAATATGTAGGGAAATCAGCCGAGAACCTTTTTGACAGTCTGAAGAATTCTGTCCGCCTTGAAGGGCTTTACAATGAAGTCGAGCGCGCCGAGCTTGATTGCCTCGACAACCATCGCCTCCTGACCCATCGCCGAGCACATAACAACCTTCGCCATCGGGTCGCCCGCCTTGATGTCCTTGAGCGCGTCGATACCCGTTTTGTTCGGCATGGTGATGTCCATAATAACCAAATCGGGTTTCTCGGACGCATATACATCGCAGGCAATCGCGCCGTCCGCCGCTTCGATTATGTTGGTATAACCGTTCTTGGTGAGGGTATCTTTGATGAGCATTCTCATAAATGCCGCGTCGTCTACAAGTAAAATCTTCTTGTCCATTATCTTCTCTCCTTAAATAATTTCAGGGATAATTTAAACCGTTTTCGGTTATTCTTTGCCAAGACTGTCCATAAACTTCGACTTGACGATTTCGGTAATTCTGACCGCGAAATTGTCGTCGATAACCACAACGTCGCCTCTCGCGATAAGGTTTCCGTTTACAACAACGTCAACGGGTGCGCCCGCTTGTCGCTCAAGCTCGATAATTGTACCCTGCGTAAACTCGAGGATATCCTTGACTTTACGCTTCGCCGAGCCGATTTCAACGCTTATTTCAAGCGGAACACCCATCAGCAGCTTCAGGTTATCCTTCTGGTCTGCGGGGATACCGAAGTCCATCGCGTCAAACTGGTGAAGCTGAGCGTTCTGAACGTTAACAGGCGGCACAGGCGGCGGATAAGCGCCATAAGCCGCATATTGATTGGGATATCCATAGCCCTGCTGCGGATAACCCTGAGGCATCTGCCCGTACATCATGCTCGGGTCGGGCATCGGCTGCTGTACACCCATCGGTGCCTGAGGAGCGGGCTGCGGAGCCGCAGGTGCCGGTGAAGGCGCTGCTGCGGGAGCGGGAGCGCTTGCTGCGTCCTCCGAGCCGTCGTCCGAGGAGAATTTGTCCATCATCTTGCCCGAGAGCGTTTTTGCAAGCTCCAGCGAAAGCACGGACATAAATTCCGATTCCATAACGCCGTCAACCGTGAGCTTGAATGTTACCGCAACAACGGTCGAATCGAGCGGCATCTCGCACAAATCGCCGAACTTTGTCTGTTCGATTATGTAAGGCGTCGGCACGGAGATGTCAACCTTAACTCCCAGCAAATCGGACAGCGCCGTTGCGGACGCGCCCATCATCTGGTTCATAATCTCGCTTACCGCGGAGATATTCAGCTCATCGAACTCGAAATTCGGGTCGATAACAAGCGGATTTCCGAGGAGCTGGTTCAGGATAAGCTGAACGTCGTTTTGCTTGAGAACCATCATATTGAGGCCGGTTATGCCCTCAACGTAGACGATTTTTACGCAGATAGCAGGTTCGAGGTTGTCATAATTCAAATCCCCGACCTTAACTACCTTGACCTGCGGAGTGGTAATCCAAGTTTTCGCATTGAGCAGCTCGCTTACCGCCGTGGCCGCCGAGCCCATACTAATATTGAGTATTTCGCCGACCGCGTCGATTTCATACGAGTTAAACTCGATGTTCTCGTCATTAGCCATCAGTAGATTTACCTCAATTCCCTGTAAAATTTTCTATCATTATCGCTTTTTTATTATTGTAAGTACCGAGCTTTCCGTCGCACCAGTCGCGATTGCCGACGCGAACCTGAATATTCTCGGAAATTTTCTTGTTTAACGGAATAACGTCGTTTACCTGTAATGTCAGCACCTCGTACATATCGAGATTTATCGTGCCCAGAATTGCCTTAACCTCAAGCTCCGTTGTGCTTATGCCGTACATAATGCTGTCGCGGCGTTCGGTTTCGCGGCGCTCGTCGGTTTTGCGCTTCGAGCCGGTGTAGCGCGAGATGAACTTGCTCATAATCTCATCGAGGTTGATTGCGGGGATACAAACGGAGATAACCGAGCGCGTGTTGTTTATCTCAACTTCCAGAGCTACTATAATTACCGTGTCCTCGTGACCGATTGTCTGTACAACGCGCGAGTTGGTTTCGATGCCGATAAGACGCGGCTCGAGGTCGATGTGGGTGAGCCAAGGCTCCTTGAGCAGCTCCGCGAAGGACCTCATAATATCCGACATAATGGTAATTTCGATTTCCGTGAAATCGCGGCTGGTGTCGGAGTATTCGCCCTTGCCGCCGAGCAGACGGTCAATCATCGTGTAAGTAACCGCGTTTGAAACCTGAATAATAACGTCGGTTTCGCTGATTTCATCGTTTTTGATACCGAGGTCAACCATTCCCATCATAACGTAATCGGGAAGCGCGTTGTTGAACTCGCTGTAACGCTGTTCCTCGATATTAACGAGGCTCACACGGCAGTAAAGCCTGAGCATACCGGTAAGGTAAGACGACAGCAAGCGCGCGTAGTTCTCGAAAATGCTCTCGAGGACCTTGATTTGTTCCTTGGTGAACTTTTTCGGGGCGCGGAAGTCATATTCCTTGACAGCGGTTTCCTCTTTCTGCGATATGATAGGCTCGGCTCCGTTGGCGACGCTTTTGAGCATCTCATCAATCTGCGCCTGCGTCAGTACGTCTGCCACTATATCACCCCTCTTTAATCATCAAATACAAAACCGTGATCGCTAAATCACTCTTTGCTTTCGGACTCTTCCTTATCGACAACAAACTGACCGGAATCGATAAAACCTGGCCACATTGACGTGCCGCCGCCCGTGCTTTCGCTCTCATAGCGGTCCTTGATTGCGCCGATAATCTTGTCGGCAGAGCCCTCGGGAAGCGTATCCGGATCGACAGGCTTCTGTCCCTGCGGGTCGAACTCCTCCGTCGGCAGGTTGAAGTCGTATTTCAGGATATCCTGAATAACATCGGGGTCGTTCAAATCCAGCTCATCTCTGAGCAGCGTGACCTCAACGCGGCGGTTTTTCGCCATATTTTCGATAGAATCGTTCGGCGCAACCGGCTCGTTCGGGCCGCTCGCCTTCATTCGATACTTGGAAAAATCAACGGTTTCGCGATTTTTGAAGTGCAGATAAACGCTGTTTGCGCGGTTTGCACTCAGCAGGAAATCGCCCGTTTTGTCTGTGCCGTCATCGGCGGTGTGACCGGAAACGGTGAGCGTTCTGATGAAGCTCTGAACGCTCTTGAGCGCGGGAATAATCCCGTCAAGCACCTGCCTACCCTCTTCCTTCAGGATATAGCTTCCCCCGTCAAAGAAAACGGAGTCGTTGAAGCGTATGGTAAGGTGAGCCGCGCCCTGTTCAACCGCGACTTGGTCTGCAAGATTGTTGTTGTCGATATACTCGGCAAGGTAGACGTAGAGCTGGTCGAAGCTCTGCGGCATTTCGCCCTCGCCGCCCGTCTGCTGCGTGCTGCTGTCGGTGACGCCGCCCGTGCTCTCGGCGGCAGGGTCAAGCTCGGCAACAACGTTGTTTATGTATTTACCGCGCGACTGAAACGCCTGGTAGATATACTGAAGCTTGGTTTCATCAAGATTGGAGCAAGCGAACAGCAGCACGAAAAACGTAAGCAAAAGCGTAACCATGTCCGCGTATGTATTCAGCCAATCGCCGACGTTACTGTCGCCCTTTTTCGGAGGCATTTTAGCCATTTCGCTCAACTCCTTCCTTATTTTTCCTATATTTAGAAAATTCTCCCATTATACGGGAAAAACTGCCAAAGGGCACACTTTGCCCCTTAACATCTCACTCTATTATAACATACATTTGCGAAAATTGCAAATACTTTTTTCGCTTTTTGTAAAATTTTTATGAATTTTTGTATAAAATCCCGACAAAATTCCATCGCTGTAAAATTTTGCGAGAAAAACAACTGTTATTTCGCGTTTGTTTCGGGCTTTTTGGAGCTCTTCGGGAGCATAAACTCGAGCTTTTCCTGAATGTAGCGCGGGTTTGAGCCGCCTGCGATTGCAAGCACGCCCTCTTCGATAATCTGCATACACAGCAGCTCCTCGTCGTGGGTGTTTTTGAGCGCCATACCGACAGGCGCAAACAAGACGTTCGCGAAAAGCGAGCCGTAGAACGTTGTGATAAGAGCGGTCGCCATACCGCCCGTAAGAGCCTGCGGGTTTGACAGGTCGAGGCTCGCGAGCATGTTGATAAGTCCGACAAGCGTTCCCAACATACCGAACGCGGGGAAAATCGCGACGCCCTTTTCAAAGAACGCGCGTCCATTTTCGTGACGTTCGCACATAAACATAATCGTATCATCGAGCATTCCGCGCACCTTTTCGGGGTCGTTTGCGTCAACGATAAGCATAAGGCTGGACTTCATAAACGGGTCGGTACACTGATTTGCGCTCTCTTCAAGGGCAAGCAGACCGCGTGTACGGGCAACCTGCGCGTACTCGACAATATCGGCGATGTACTTGTTCGGGTCGTACTTTTTCGGCTTGATGGCAAGTCCGAAGCGCTTTCCGATACCCTTGAGGTAGGACATCGGGAACGACGCAAACAAACAGCCTATTGTACCGCCGACTGTGATAGCCAGCGACTGGATATCGATAAAGTTCGTGAACGCGCCGAAATCAACAGTTCCCTTCGCCATATCGAAAACGATACCGAAAACAACCATTCCGAACGCCAGAACCCAGCCTATGATAAGCGATAAATTCAAAACAATCCCTCATTTCAGTTTTTTTTGCAATCCTTGCATTAACCTTGAATTATGTCAAAGGTGCGTCCGTTTTTCCGGATTTCAAGCGGTCACGGCGCGCCAACCTGTTTTTTTCGCGAATTTTTTCCATAAGTTCGCTTATACTTTCGCGAACGATATAGCTGTGCCCGTTTTCGAGAACAATCACGGTATCGGGCGTTTCGTTTACGACTTCAATCAGCTCCTCGTTTAACAGGAACTCTTTTCCGTCGAGCTTTGTCAGAATAATCATAATTTACCGCCAAAAACCAGCTCACGCGCGGGGTTTTTACGCCCCGCGCCGAGCGTAATCAATTATCTCTTGAGCGAAAGAAGCTCTTCAAGCATTGTGTCGGAAACCGTGATTACACGGGAGTTTGCCTGGAAGCCTCTCTGTGTGGTAATCATATCGGTGAACTCCTGCGAAAGGTCAACGTTCGACATCTCGAGCGTATTCGACAGAATGCTGCCTGCGCCGCTGTCGCCGCCTGCGGTCGCGAGCTTGGGCGAACCGGAAGCAACCGTTTCCGCGAAATTCGTGCCGCCCACCTGAGAAAGACCGTTCGGGTTCTCGAACAGCGCAACGTCGATTCTTCCGAGCGTGAGGTAGCCGTGAACGGGGTGAATACCAACGATTGTGCCGTCCGTCTGGATTACAACATCGCACGAATCAAGCGGCTGAGGTCCGCCAAGACGTCCGTCCTCGAGAGCGAAGGTGGAAAGGCTCTTTGCAACGCCCGTGAAGAAGCTGTCCGCGCCGTCCATCGGAGAAATCGAGGGGTTGCCGCCGAAGAACGCTTCTCTCATCTGCGGGTTCCAGGTCGTTGTAACCGTTTCAGCCGTAAAGCCTGCCGCTGCTGCGTCTGCTGCCGTTGTGCCGTCGGGCTTGCGGTAGGTTGTTGTACCGTCGGTGGGCAAACCGTCAGCGCCAAAGGTTGTCGCGTCCGTAACAATCATCTGCGCGCCCGAAGGGTCGGTCACGATAACATCATACTTTCCGCCCGCATTCAGGGAAACCTCGATGGAGTTGTTTTTCAGTCCCGAGATATTCGCCATTGTGAGAATTTTCTTCTCGTTGCCGCGCGCCGCTGTCTTAATTTTGTCGTTTACATCTGCAACGGTTGTATCGTTGCAAACGGTGATGGTAAGCTCGTTCTCGTTCCAGACGGCGTTTGTCTTGCCGTAGCCCGCAACATAAGCGAAGGTTATCTTATAATTGTTTGCATACTCGCCCGCAACGGTTGCCGCAACGTCAAATCCGCCCGTAGAGCCGTTTGTACCGTCGGTTTTGAGAGCATCTGCCTCCATCTTTGTAAGAACTTCTTCTCTTGTCGTCTTGTTGGACGGGAGAACGTAGTTCGTGCAGGTAAGCTCGGGATAAGTGATATTCGCGGAGGTTTTCTCCTTGATAGCGTTGTTGATTTCCTCAGCAGTAGAGTCGCCGTTTATCTTGATTGTCCAGGTAGTTGTAGCCGCATCATATTCCGCGCTTGTTGTTAAATAACCTGCGTCATAATCCAGCTTTACCGAAACCTTGTCGCCGAGAACCTTGCTTGTTGCAAAGCCTATGTAGGAATGCTTGGTAATTGTTGCGCCGAGCGCGTCGGTTTCGGAGTAGGTTTCGTGGAACATACAGCTGTCGTTTGTGGTCTTGAAAGACAAGCCGGTGATGCTGTTCTTTGCGATAACCGCCTCGGGGTTGTCGGGAATGCTCTCGAACTCAAACTGAAGCGAAACGTCATCGGGAAGAGTAATACCGCCTGCGTCAAGCGCTTTCTGGATAGCTTGCTCAAAAGCGTCCTCGGAAGCGTACTGTTCGTCCTGATTGAAGAAGATGTTCAAAATACCGTTCGCGTAGGTCGCGTAGGGATATTCCGCGGGAGTGAACGTAACAGTCATATCGGTGTTATCCGAAGGCGCGCTCACGGAGAGCGTTACATTCACGCCGTTTACTTTCTTTGTTGCGGAGGAAGGATTGGCGTCGGTGTCGGGGATAATAATTCTGATTGCCTCGGAGGAAGGCTCAACGCCGTTTGAGTCGCCCGTAACGCCGAGAACGTGATAACCCGAAGCGTTTACGAGATAGCCGTCCGCGTCAACGGAGAAAGCGCCCGCTCTGGTGTAGAAGATGTTTCCCGAGCCGTCCATTACCTGAAAGAAGCCCTCGCCGTCAAGCGCCATATCCCACTTGCTGTCGGTGTAGGTGAAGCCCGACTGCGTCATATTTGCAACGGTTGAGTTCAAGCGAACGCCGTAACCTACCTGTGCAGGGTTTACGCCGCCGAGCGTGGAAGTACCCGAAGAAGGGTTGATTTTGTTCTGATAGTAAACGTCCTTGAACGTTACCACGCCTGACTTAAAGCCTGTGGTGTTTACGTTTGCGATATTGTTACCGATAACGTCCATTTTGGACTGGTGCGTTTTCAAGCCGGAAACGCCCGAATATAACGATTTAACCATATTGACCTCCAAATTTGTTATTTACCGTGTGCGTGACTTCAGTCGCAAGCCCCGCCTGAATTCCCGAAGGTCCGTTCAGCAGATGAACGTTATGCGTTCATACAATCACGGTAGAGTCGATTTTTGTGAAAATGTTCCCTTTAAGCTCCTCCTGAGCTATGGCGGTGACAACCTTGTTGTTCTTGACGCTGACCACAAAAGCGTTGCTGTCCACAAGAACGAGCGCGTCGCTGCTGCCCTTATCGGCTGCGATTTCAACCGCTTTGTTAAGCCGCTCGAGCGTGTCGCCCTCGGTCACGTCGATACTTCTCTCCGAAAGCCGCTGAATAGCGTGCTTTGAAAAGCTGACGCCTTGTTTTTCCTCGATTTTGCTTTGCAGAGCCGCCGCAAAGCTTTCGCCTCCGGTTTCCTGCACTCTCGGGGAATTTTCGGGAGAAACGCCGTTTCCCGTGGTAACGCTTATTTGATTGCGGAGCGCCAGATATTCGCTTATCAGCATAAAACAAGCCTCCTTGCAAATCAGCCCTCGATACCCTGAACTGCCGTTATCTGATCCTCTTCCTCTTCATCAGCGAGGTCTGCGATATCCTCAACCTTTTTGTCGGGAATGATTGCTCCCATCTGAAGTACGGTTTCTTCCTCGTTGCTGATAAAGTCCTGTTCACCGCCCTGCGTATCGTCCTCGATAACGGTTGCATAAGTAACCTCGGTGATATCGGCGAGCGCGTAAACTCTGTCGTTGATAACCGCCGAAATAACGCCGTCCTTGATGCGAATAGAAGCGATAAAGCCCTCGTCCTCGGTGGTTACGCCGTTCTCGGTTTTTGAAACCGACGCGTACATTCCGACCATCGAAGAAGCTCTTGCGATACTGTCGCCGAGCGCGTTTGTCGAGTTCAAAAGACCGTCCGTGCCGTCCGAGGTGCTGTCCTTTTCGGTATCCTTAACCGCGGTGATTTTCGACAAATCAAAGCTCTCTCCGTCAATTTTCACGGTATAGCTGTTGTTCGACGAGTTTTTGGTAACGCTTTCGACAACGCCGGTTTTTGTGACGAGATTTTTGCCGTCCATCTTGGAAGCTGTCGCCGTTTTCCCGACAAGACTTGCCGCGTAGTTTGCCATCGCGTAGGTGCTGGAATCGCGCGCGTACTGCATCTGGCTGAATGTCGCGAGCTGCGAGATAAACTCGGTGTTTGAAGTAGGTTCGAGCGGGTCCTGATTGGTCATTTCAGCAACCAGAAGCTGCATAAACGTTTCGGAATTTACAAGCTCTTTTGTCGAATCAACGTATTTGTCCTTGTACTTTTCGTAGTTGGACTGCGCCTGCTGCGATGATGACAGAATGCCCGAAATATCATTCGGCATACTTTTTCCTCCTTTCTGAAATTACATAGCCGCGATGATGTCCGCGAAGGATTTTTCGTCGTCGTCATCTTGGTTTTCGCCCTGATTTTGCTGCGTGAAATAGGGATTTTTGCTGCTGCCGTTGTAGTCCTGCGCGTACGCTTCCTGCTGCGACTCGCGAACCGTCTGCCAGCTTTCGAGGTTAATTCCGCTGTCCTTCAGATTGGACTGCATAAGTTCGCTGTGCTGCTCGAGAATACGCTGTGTTCTTGCGTTCTCCGCCGAAATTGTCACGGAAACCGCGCCGTCTGCCGCTTTGGTCATTTTAACGGTAATCCTGCCGAGTTCCTCGGGATTGAGCACTAGCGAATATTCGGTCTGCTCCTTGTTCTCGGAAACCGCCGTTTCAACCGCCTTCATCGCCTGACTTACGATTTCGCTCGGTCTGACGGAAACCTCGCCGTCCTCCCACCTGAAAACAATCGGGCTGTCGGAGTTAAGCGGATTTTGCGCGTTCACGGGGGCGTTCTGCTCGGAAACCGGCTTTGCTTTCGCGTTTTTGAGCATCTCAAGCTCCTCGCTCACCGTGGTTTTCACGCTTTCGGTGCGCTGTCTGAACTCGGGAATTTCCGCGCTTTGCTCGGTCTTTTCGGGAATTTCCGCCGCCGTTTTTTGTTCGGGCGCCTCGCTTGTCTTGACCTCAACCTTTGAGATTTCGCCCTCGGAAACCGCCTTCTGAAGCGCGTTCAGCTTCTCCTCGCCGAGATTTTGAAGCTCCTTTGGAATTTCGCTCCGAGCGGGATTTTGCTGTCCGAAATCGGCGCTGTTCTGCGGTTTTTCAGCAAATGTAACGGGAATTTCACTCGTTTCGTCATTTTGCACAAACACATCAAACTTACCGACATCGGCTTCCTGAAATTTCTGCTCGGTTTTCGGCTGTAAATCGGGAATTTGCTCCGTCTGAACCGCAATCTCTGAAACCGCGATTTGCTCGGGAATTTCCTCTGAAAGCACCGCGTTTTCAGCCGTTTCCTCGCCCGTCATCGCCTTCAACAGCTGTGCAAGCTCGGCTAAAACTCCGCTGTTCTGAAGCTGCTTTGAGAAATCGTTTTTGACGGTTTCTTCGGTCGGGAACAAGTCCTTGGGCTTTTCCGAAGCGTTCTCGCTGAACTGCGAAATCGCCTGCAAGAACTCCGGCGTGAGCAGCTCAATCGGGAGATTTTCCACGTCAAGCTCGCCTTTGAGCACCTTCATCGCCAAATCGCGCGGATTTTCGGGCATCACCCGCCCCGTTTCCTTGTCGATGTAGATAATTCCTGCTTTTTCCAGCTCCTCCAGCGTCGGGACGTCGTATTTTCCGTCGTCAATCGCCTCTTGAACCTCTCGGAATTTCTCCGATTTGCCGTCAAACTGCGCGAGCATTTCCTCAAACTTTGAGCTTTGCTGTTGGTCTGCCTCAGCCGCCGCGTCAAAATTCCGCGCAGCCATCGCCGCGTCCGAAATCGCGAAATCGCTTCGCAGATTTGCCGTACTTGGCGTCAAGCTAACTGCCATTTTCTCACCTCTTTCCTATTGTAATATGTATATCAAGGCAAAATGCCGTTGATAACAAAATTACTTCTGCGCCGCGATTGCTCCCCTGACTGCGCCGCCGCTCACGAACTCCTCGATGAAAAGCTCGTTTTCCTTTCCCTCGGCAGCCTTGTACTCCTCGAGCTGCTTTTCCTCGAGCTTTTCGAGCGTTCGAACGTCCTTTGTCGCGTCCACGACAACCGAAAGCTGCTTGTCAATCTCCTGCTGTTTGAGGATTGCCCGCTGCTCACATTCATGGATTTCCTGCTGCAAAGTAACAATATAGCGCTTTCTCATACTGATTTCCGCTGCGGGAAGCCCGACTGCGCTTGAAGTCACGAGGTCGTTCGAGTATCTGACAACCTTCTCCGTCAGCTCATCGCGCCTGTCGTTTATCCGCCTGAGGTCGCCCTGAAGCACCGCGAGCGCGTTTTTCTGACGGTCAAGCTCCTGCTCGCGGAAGTCCATCAGCTTTTGCAAGGTAAACTGAAATTTCTTCATCAAAATCACCCATATACGGCTTACTTATCGCTCACCGCGTCAATCAGCATTTTCACGGTTTCTTCAAGCGGGAAGCTCTCTTTTCGTCCCTGCGTGAGGAATCGGTTTATCGCGTCGATTTTGTTTATCGCCTCGTCAAGCTGCGGGTTTGTGCCGTGCTTGTAGGCGCCGATTGAAATCAAATCGTAGTTGTTGTTGTACAGCGACAGCAGGTTTCTCAGCTTTCCCGCCGCCTCTTTGTGCGCGGGGGAAGCGATTTCGTCCATCAGTCGCGAAACGCTCGGCAAAACGTCAATCGCGGGATAGTGGTTCTGCGCGGCGATTTTTCTCGACAGGATAATGTGTCCGTCAATGATACCGCGAACCGTGTCTGCGATAGGCTCGTTTGTGTCGTCGCCCTCGACAAGCACCGTGTAAATTCCCGTGATAGAGCCTTCGGGGAAGTTTCCCGCGCGTTCAAGCAGCTTTGGAAGCGCGCTGTAAATGGACGGCGTGTAACCTCTCGCGATAGGCGGCTCGCCTGTCGCCAAGCCAACCTCGCGAAGCGCCATTGCATAGCGCGTGAGGCTGTCCATCATCAGCAAAACGTCCTTGCCCTGCTTCATAAAATACTCGGCGATTGCGGTAGCCGTGAGCGGGGCTTTCGAGCGCATCATCGCGGGCTGGTCGGACGTTGCCACAACCAGCACCGAGCGCGCCATACCCTCTTCGCCGAGGTCGCGTTCGATAAACTCGCGCACCTCGCGTCCACGTTCGCCGACAAGCGCGATTACGTTTATATCAGCCTTGACCTTTCGCGCAATCATACCCATCAGCGTGGATTTTCCGACGCCCGAGCCTGCGAAAATGCCCATTCTCTGACCTTTGCCCATCAGCAAAGTGCCATCGATTGCCTTAACGCCGAGTTCGATTTTCTCGTGAATAGGCGGTCTTGTGAAAGGATTGACGGGGATACCCGTGATGGAAACCTCGTCGTTACACTCAATTTCACCAAGCCCGTCCAACGCCCCGCCTGTCGCGTCAACAATCCTGCCGATAAGCTCCGTGCCCGCCTTAACGGTGAGCTTGTCGCCGGTGTTATCGACGATACTTCCCGGACCGATGCCCTCGATATCGGTGTACGGCATAAGCAGAATATTGCTCTTGTTGAACCCGACAACCTCTGCTCTTATAAAAGATGACCTATCCTTTGAAAATATTCGGCAAACGTCACCGATATTCGCAGCGGGACCGCTTGCCTCGATAGTCATTCCGACAATCTTCTCGATTTTTCCCATATACCGAAAAAGCTCGGTATTCTGAATATCCGAGCGGAAACCCGCCAAATCAAGCATTTTTGCTCCTCCGCTCCCTTGACCTATCTAATATATCGGCAGAATTAACGAATTTTTTAGCGTTTTCGCCGCAAATTCGGAAATTTTGTCCAAAATACACCTCGACTCCCGCTGTCATTTTCCAAGGCAACAAGCCGCGCTGTTAAGCCAAATTCGACAGCCGCCGTGCTTATTCCTCGTCCTCGCCGTTTTCCTCGGGAACATCTTCGTTATCCTCGGACTTTTTTCGGCGCGTCGGACGTTTTTTCGGGGTAACGCCCTTGAATTTGCCGTCGCCAAGCTCCCTTATCATACGAAGCTGCGTCATAATTCCCGCGTCGGTAATTTCCTCGCCGTTGTCCACGACAACCGTTCCCGGCTCTGCGTCGGCAAGCAGCTCAACCTCAACGTGCGCCATTCCCCCGCAAAGCTCCCTGAGATACTCATAATCGCCCGAAAGCTCGATTGACGCGTCGTTTTCGTCAAGAGTTATGCGGATAAGCTGAGAGTTTCTGAAATCCTTCGCGGCAGCCTTGATGAGCTTTTTCGCGGCGGTTCCGTCCTTTACGGACATACTGTTCATCGTCACCTTGTTGGCAATTTCCATCACGGTGTCGTAGATATCCTTCTCGTACTTCGCGAAAAGCTCCGCCTTTCCGGTGTTTATCTTATCCGAAAAATCCCGCGCTTCATCGAGAATGTTCCTGCTCTCGGTAAGCACGAGCGCTGCGCCGTCCTTTTTGCCCTGTTCAAAGCCCTCGGCGCGCGCCTTTATCAGCACATCATCGCGCTTTTTCTCCGCGTCCTTTAAAATCTCGTCTGCCTCGGCATTTGCGTTGTTCACGATACCGTCGGCGCGGCGTTTTGCCTCGATGATGACCTGTTTTCCCTGTTCGATGTACTGCTCCTTGAGCGCAGCAAGCTCGCGTTTGCGATTTTCAAGCTCCTCCGCGGCAGCCTTCAGTTCAGCCTCACGCTTAATCAGCGTTTCCTCAACCGAAACGCGAGGCTCTTCGATAATTTCGTGCTGCTCGGCAGCTTCCTCGGGAGCGTTCTCCGCAGCCTGCGGCTTCTCAACGGGAATTTCCCTGCGTACCGTGAAAGAATTTGAGATGTCAACGCCGCCGTTGTAACGGATTGAATTATATTTATAAACCGACAAAAACATTCTCCTCCGTTACTGAATTTGCGAAAATCCGCGCCGTTATGCGGAATTTTCCTTCAAGCCGACCGTTCACAAGAACAGCTCACGTTCTCGCAAACCGCTGTGTATCGCGGCTTCGCCAATATCCCGACACGACAGCTTCTCGTTCACCGAGCGCTGCCGAACCCGCATTTTCAAGCGATTTCCGCGCTCTTTCCAACCGCCCGCCGTGTTTTTCAGCGAACTGCCGGAATTGCCGAAAAATCGCGCTGTTATGCGATAATCTCGTCGCCGCCGCCTCTTGTGATGGTGATAGCGCCCTCCTGCTCAAGACGTCTGATTATGCCGACAATACGCTGCTGTGCCTCGTCAACATCGCGCATACGCACGTTGTGGAGGTACTCGATATCTGCCTGCAGGTTCTCACGCGCACGGCTGGAAATGTTCGCAAAGATGCACTCCGCAACCTCCTGCGTTGAACCCTTGATAGCAACCGCGAGGTCCTTGGAATCGACCTGCTTGACAAATTCCTGAATATCCTTCGCGTCCAGACGCACGATATCCTCGAAAACGAACATCTTCTGCTTGATGAGGTCGGCAAGCTTCTGGTCGCGCGCGGAGAGTTCGTCGAAGATGTACTTCTCGGTTGCTCTGTCCACGTTGTTCATAATCTCCGCAACATAGCTTATACCGCCGACTTCCATCGAATCGGACGAAGCAAGCGTTGCGAATTTCTTCTCAAGCGAGCCTTCAATCGCCTTTACAACCTCGGGCGAAGCTCGGTCCATATTTGCAATTCTCTCGACAACCTCAACGCGCTTTTCCTTCGGCAGCTCGGACAAAATCGCCGAAGCCTGATCGGTTCTCGCGTAGGAGAGAATAAGGGCAATTGTCTGCGGGTGTTCGTTCTGGACGATTGCCAGCAGGTTTTTGTAGTCCGCCTTTCTCACGAAGTCGAAAGATTTGGTTTCGAGCTGCTTTGTGATACGGTTGAGCAGCGAGTCGGCTGCCTCCGCGCCAAACGCCTTTTCAAGAACGCTTCTCGCGTAATCAAGACCGCCCTCGGTAACAACCTTCTGCGTTAAACAAAGCTCATAGAACTCGTTCAGGACCTCTTCAACAACTTCAATCGGGTGATATTCCATTCGGGCAAGCTCGACGGAAATTGACTCTACATCATCATCGGAGAGGTGTTTATATATCGAGGACGCGTTTTCCGCACCCATTGACGCTAAAACAAGGGCAACCTTTTTAGCCGGTGCAAGCTCGCCTTCCTGCTGTTTTATAGCCATAAAATCACTCCCAAATCAAAATTACTGGTTCTCGTCGCGAAGCATATTCTTGATAATCGAAGCGACGATTTCGGGATTTGTATTGGCAAATTCCGCGATTTCGCGCTTGAGGATAGTTTCGCGGGAATCCTTGCCCGCCTCTTCTGTGAGGCTTGCTATGTTGAAGTCAACCTCCTGCGGCGCCTCGCCCATAGTCGCCGCTCCCGAGTAGCCCTCGGCAGCGGCAGCCTGTGCTGCGGCAAGCGCCTGTTCCTGTCTGTGGCGGATTTTGCGCTTGCGGCTCTTGCTGACGAAAAGCGAAGCGATAAGCAGCAGCACGAGCAGCACGCCAAGTCCGATTACAACAAACAGCAGCGTGTTTCTGAACGAATCCACGGGGCGCGTGTAAATTCCAAGACCGCTTCCGTCGCCGACTGTTGTGCCGGAATTTGTGGTGAGAGCGAAAGCCTCGTTGTGAACGGCAACGTTTGCGATATCGGTTCCCGCAGCCGCCGCAACCCACCCGCGAATCTGGTCGCGCTCGCCGTCGGTGAGGTTGGTGCGGTTGATGGCAACGCCGACTGTGAGCTTGTCGATGCTGTAACCGTCCTTCTCAATTGTCGTCTTTATATTCGTGACGTCATACTGATTTTCGTCTTTCCGATAATAATACTTTTCACCGTCAACCAAGCCCTCGATTGTCGGGTAATCGGGCGACAAATCCGCGTTCGGAGTTGTTCCGATAACATTTCCCGAGGTGTCGAGCTGGTCGGAAGCGATGACGTGCGTATCGTGTTCAAGAACGCCGTGGTCGGTTCCTTCAACCGGCACATATTCGGTTGACTCAACCTTTTTCGCGTCATAATTGAGGATAGCCGAAACGTTCACGGTGTAGTTCTTCTCGCCGTAAACGGTGGCTAAAGAGTCGCGCAGCTGGCTTGTGATGGCGTTCTGCATTTCGAGGACGAACTGCTGACGTTTGCGCGCCACGGAAACGCCCGAAGCGTCCTTCTGACCGTTTTGTTCCTCTTCCTCGGAAATCCAGTCATAGGAACGTCCGAGGGTATCGGTAACGGAAATGTTGTCGATTGTGAGGTTTTCAACGCTTGTTTCAACAAGTCTGAAAATCGCTCTGACTTCCGCATTTGTAAGCTCATCATCGTTTCTGAGCTTCAGCAAAACCGAGCACCGCGGCACTTCCTTGGTATCGGTGATGACGTAATCGCGCGTTTTCGGGATATCGAGATTTACCGTAACCGCAGCAACGGGGTCGAGCTGCTTGAGCGTTGCGGCGATATTTGTTTCGCGCTGCTGACGAGCAACCTCGCGCTTGTCGGTATCGGTTGACCACAAGTCAATTCCGTCGTTCCAGATATCATAGTTTTTGGCGTTTTTCGGGTAACCCTGAACCGACAGCTGCATACGCAGATTGTCGATATTTTCCGCGGGAACGATGATATCGCCGTTGTCGCGGAGAGTTACATCGGTAATGCCGAGCGAGTTTATCGCCGTGACGATTTCGCCCGCCTCGGACGTTGAAAGTCCCGAAAACAGCACTCCCCTGTCCTTGTGGTTGAGCAGAACCGCCAAAACAATGATTATCGCGATAATCGCAATCGGAATTGCGATAAGCATAATCTTAATCGCCTTTGAAAATCCCGTCCACTTTTCCTTTACCTTGACGGTAATCTTTTTGACTTTTTCGTTCATCTAAAAAACCTCTGGGTTCTTGTAAAATAAAAGCAAGCAGCCTTAAATCTGCATATTGATAATCGAGTTGTACGCGCTCAAAACCTCGTTTTTGACGGTTACGAGAACGTCAACGGCGGTGTTTGCCTTTTCGATATTCGCCTGCATTTCGGCGATGTTGTCGATATTTCCGAGCATAAGGTCGATAGCGTCGCGGTCAACCTGCTCGTTTGTTTCGATAACGTTTGTGACAAGCCCTCTGAAGATATCGAGGAAGGACGCGTTTTCCGTATCGACAACAGGCACGCTCGTAGCGCCGATAGGGAGCATCTTGTCCATTCTCTCCATCGGCTGAAGTTCTTCAAGGGGATTAAGCCCGAAAAGCGGGCTGATTGAATAAAGTGACATTTTATGTACCTCTTAACAAATTTCATTCATCAGCCCTTGCCGATGTTAAGCGCCGCGGAAGTCATCGATTTCATCAGGTCGAAGATTTCCTTGTTTGCGTTGTAGCTGTTTGCGGCAGCGATAGCGTCAGCCTGCTCTACGACAACGTTTACGTTCGACTCATAGATGTAGCCGTACTCGTCCGCCAAAGGATTGTCGGGGCTGTAAACGGGCGTAGGGGGCGTGGGGTCATCGACAACCTGCGTTGCCTCGACGCCCTTGAGCTGCACATAATTGAACCTGTTCAAATCCAGCTCGCCGCTCTGCAGATTAAGACGCAGGCACTTCTTGAAGCTCCTGTCCTCCGCAAAAACGGTCATTTTGCGCGTGTAAACGTCCTCGGGACGAGTCGCGTAGTCATCGGCATTCGCGATGTTCTGCGAGATGATGTCGAACCTGAACCTCTGCGCGGTCATACCCGAAAGCGGGATATTAAGCGATGATAAAAAAGCCATAATCTACTCCTTACTTGGTCACGATTGCACTTCTGATGCGCGTGAAATTGCCGTTCATCTGGTTGATGAGCGCGTCCAGCCAGTACGCAGTCTTGGAAGCCTCTGCGCTCTGCACGTCCATATCGACGTTGTTTCCGTCTGCCTGGTCGTCGGTGTAGGTGTCGATGACAAGGCGCTGCTGAATGTTAAGTTCCTTCTTTATAGAGCCATCGGCGCGGATTTTGTCCTTTAAAATCCCGCCGAAGTCAAGATACTTGCAGTTATAGTCGGGGGTATCCTGATTGGTGATATTCTGTGCAATGATTTGCTGCTTTGTCCACATAACGCTCATTCCTTGTTCGATTATGCGGAAAGCCGTGGTGTCGAATAAAGCCATACCGTACCTCATTTCTTCTACATATCTATAATATGGGTTATTTTTGGACGCAACTTCCCCTATACCCATAGATATCCATAATCATTATACACCATTTCACAAAGGATTTCAACTGTTTTTTTGCACAATTTACAAGTACTTGAAAAAAATAAACAAAATAAAAGTAATTTTTTGGAAAATTGTTGAAAATTAAGATAAAAACGAGATGATTTTTGTTAATCTTGCAGCATATATTCGTCAAATTATAGAAATTTTTCTCGATTTTGCACAAAACGCAGAAATTTACAAATAAAAAAATCTGAAAAACCCTTGACAAACGCTGTTTAACGTGATAAAATGAAAAAGTAAATTGAATATGCCTTATAAACCGATGAGGTGGAGATAACGTTGCTTGTGCCCTCACAGAGAGCGGTTGGCGCTGGGAATACCGCAGAACGCAGAGCATCGGGGCGAAAGTCCCATAAATGGACCACCGAGGGCGAAGGGGAAACGGGCGGCGCGAGTTGTGAAACGGCGCGGGTTCGGAGTATCTTTAGACGTAAGCGGGCGTTAACCGCAAGGGTATGTTAGTACCCGCAGAGTGCGCCGGAAAAGCGATTTTTCGGTGAAGTAAGGTGGCAACACGGAGTTAAACCGTCCTTATGGCAGAATTGTCAAATTCTGTCGGGGGCGGATTTTTTGTTTTTCGGGAGGTTTATTATGGAAAAGATTTACCCGTCGCTCGAAGAAGCGAAAAAGTTTCCGGATTACACGGTTGTTCCCGTAAAGCGCGAGCTTTTCGCGGATATCAGAACGCCTGTCGAGGCGCTGAAAATTCTCAAAAACGCAAGCTCTCACGTCTTTATTCTCGAGAGCGTTGAAAATCAGGAAAAGTGGGGACGCTACACGTTTCTCGGGTATGACCCGAAGCTGGAAATCAGCTGTCTTGACGGCGTGATGAACATCAAAAACGTCGGGACGGGCGAAACCGAAAGTTTCACCGAGAAAAACCCAGCAGTCCGCATAAAATCCCTGCTTGACGAGTACCGCGCGCCGCAGATGGACGGTTTTCCGAGCTTCACGGGCGGGCTTGTCGGCTACTTCGGCTACGACTATATAAAGTACGCCGAGCCTTGCCTCAAGCTGGACGCCGAGGACGAGGAAAACTTCCGCGATGTCGATTTGATGCTGTTTGACAAAGTTGTGGCGTTCGATAATATCAAGCAGAAAATTATACTGATTGTAAACATCAAAACCAAAAATATTGACGAGGAGTATAAAAGAGCGAAAAAAGAGCTTGACCAAATGGAAGAGCTTATCCGTCACGGAAAGCCCGCTCCCGATGAAAATTCGCGGCTTCTCGGCGACTTCAAGCCGCTCTTCGACAAAGCGCGCTACTGCTCGATGGTCGAGAAAGCGAAGCAGTACATCTATGACGGCGACATCTTTCAGGTTGTCTTGTCAAACCGCCTTGACGCGGAGTTCAAAGGCAGTCTGCTCGGCGCGTACCGCGTGCTGAGAACCACAAATCCTTCGCCGTATATGTTCTATTTTTCAAGCTCGGATATGGAGGTTGCGGGCGCTTCTCCGGAAACGCTCGTGAAGCTCGAAAACGGCGTTCTGCACACGTTTCCGCTCGCGGGAACACGTCCGCGCGGGAAAACCGAAGCCGATGACAAGCGGCTTGAAAAGGAGCTTCTCGCCGATGAAAAGGAGCTTTCCGAACACAATATGCTCGTTGACCTCGGGCGCAACGATTTGGGAAAAATCTCGGCTTTCGGCACGGTCGAAGTCGAGAAATATATGTCAATCGAGCGCTATTCCCACGTTATGCACATCGGCTCAACGGTGCGTGGACAAATCCGAAAAGACTTCTCCGCAATTGACGCGGTAAATGCGGTTTTGCCCGCGGGAACGCTCTCGGGCGCACCGAAAATCCGCGCCTGCGAAATCATAAACGAGCTTGAAAACAACAAGCGCGGAATTTACGGCGGCGCAGTCGGCTACATCGATTTTCGCGGAAATCTCGACACCGCGATTGCAATTCGCCTGTGCTTCAAGAAAAACGGCAGAGTGTTCGTGAGAAGCGGCGCGGGAATTGTCGCGGACTCCGTTCCCGAGAAGGAATTTGAGGAGTGCATAAACAAGGCGAAAGCGGTTGTCGAAGCGCTCAAAACCGAGATTTGAAAGTGGTGATATTATGATTTTACTTGTGGATAATTACGACAGTTTTTCCTATAATCTTTACCAGCTTGTGGGGAAAATCAACCCCGACATCAAGGTAATCCGAAACGATGAGCTGACCGTGGACGAAATAATCGCGCTCGCTCCCTCGCATATTATCATCAGCCCCGGCCCCGGCAAGCCCTCGGACGCGGGCGTTTGCGAAGAACTCGTGGTGAAAGCGGCGGGGAAAATTCCGCTGCTCGGAGTATGTCTCGGGCATCAGGCAATCTGCGAGGCATACGGCGCGAAAATCGTTCACGCAAAGCAACTGATGCACGGCAAAAAATCCGTGATAACCGCCGACAAATCCTGCGCGCTGTTCAAGGGGATTGACGGAGCGTTCGAGATTGCGCGTTATCACTCGCTTGCCGCCGATGAAAACGGCTTTCCCGCTTGCCTGAAAGTCACGGCGAAAACCGCGGACGGCGAGATTATGGCGGTTCGGCACGAAAAGTTTCCCGTTTACGGCGTGCAGTTCCACCCCGAGAGCATTCTCACGCAGCACGGCGAAGTTATGCTGAAGAACTTTCTGAGCGAGGTAATTTGATGAGTATTTTAGATGAAATTGCAGAAAAAACGCGCGGGCGCATTGCCGAAAAAGCGAAGGAAATCCCGCTTTCCGAGGTACGCGAGGCTGCCGAAAAGCTCCCGAAAACGAGTGATTTTCCCTTTAAGAAAGCGCTTTCGGGCGAGGACATCGCGTTTATCTGCGAGGTAAAACGCGCTTCTCCCTCAAAGGGAATTATCGCGGAGGATTTTCCGTATCTGCAGATTGCGAAGGACTACGAAAAAGCGGGCGCGGCGGCGATTTCCTGCTTAACGGAGCCGTTCTGGTTCAAGGGGAGCGACGCGATTTTGCGGGAAATCACAAGTACCGTGAAAATCCCCGTTTTGCGAAAGGACTTCACGATTTCCGAGTATATGATTTACGAAGCGAAAATTCTCGGCGCGTCGGCGGTGCTGCTGATATCGTCGATTTTGTCCGAGAAACAGCTCTGCGAGTACCTCGATTTGGCGCATTCTTTGGGGCTGTCGGCGCTTGTGGAATGCCGTGACGAAGCGGAAACCGAAGCTGCCGTGAAAATCGGAGCGCAGATTATCGGCGTAAACAACCGCGATTTGCGGAATTTCTCGGTTGATTTCACCAAGAGTGGAAAGCTCCGCGAGAAAGTCCCTAGCGACAGGATTTTCGTGTCGGAAAGCGGCGTGAAAACAGCCGAGGACGTGACGGCGCTGCGAAAAGTCAAGGCAAACGCCGCGCTTATCGGTGAAACGCTTATGCGCGCCGAGGACAAAACCGCAAAACTGCGCGAATTGAGAGGTTTCTGATGAAGATAAAAATCTGCGGGCTGTACAGAAGCGAGGACGTCGATTTCGTCAACGAAGCGCTGCCCGATTACGCGGGATTTGTGCTGAATTTCCCGAAAAGTCACCGAAATATTTCGCTTAACCAAGCCGAATTTCTCAAAAACCGACTCGATAAGCGGATACAGTCGGTCGGGGTTTTCGTGGACGCGCCTATCGATTATATCGAGGAAGCGGCGCAGAGAAAAATTATCGATATCGTGCAGCTCCACGGAAGCGAAAACGCCGATTTTATCGCAAAATTGAAGCGGCGCGTTCCCCTGCCGGTAATACGCGCAGTCAAGGTTGACGGGAGCGAAATCGAGCCGCTCGGCGCGGATTTTCTGCTGCTCGACAGCGGCAAAGGCACGGGAAAAACGTTCGACCACGCGCTGATTTGCCCCGAGAAAATCCCCGTGCCGTTTTTCATCGCGGGCGGGATAACCCCCGAGAAAATCCCCGATTTAGCGCGGTTTGAGCCGTTTGGCGCGGACATCTCGGGCGGTGTTGAAACGGACAAAATCAAAGACAGAGAAAAAATCCTAGCGGCGGTGAAAGCGGCGAGAAGCGTGTGAAATTTGCTTTTCGGCAAAATGATTTAAGGGAGGACTGAGAACTTGACCGGTATTTTTTTCAGCGGAACAGGAAACACAAAATACTGCATTTCGCGGTTTTTATCCGCAATTGGCGGAGAACACAGGCTGTATCCCATTGAGGACAGCGCGGCGGTATCCGCAATTTCCGAGGCTGATGAAATTGTATTTGCCTATCCCGTTTATTACAGCAATCTGCCGAAGATTGTCAGAGATTTTATTACAGATAATCGGGATTTGTGGCGGGGCAAACGAATTTTTATAATTGCCACAATGGGCGCGTTCAGCGGCGATGGCGCGGGAGTTTCCGCAAGACTTTTCAGAAAATTCGGCGCGGAAATTCTCGGAGGTCTGCACCTGAAAATGCCCGACTGCATCGGAGATGTAAAGGCTTTGAAAAAATCGCCCGATGAAAACAGGAAAATTATCGCCGCGGCAGAGGAAAAAACCGACAGAGCCGCGAAAAGCTATCTGAACGGGAAACCTACGCAAGAAGGTCTGAATATTTTTTATCACCTCGCGGGGCTCTTCGGGCAGCGGCTTTATTTCAGCGGAAAAACAAAGCATTACACCAAAAATCCCAAAATCAGCGCTGAAAAATGCGTCGGCTGCGGAAACTGCGAAAAGCTGTGTCCGATGAAGAACATTCACATTTCCGACGGAAAGGCGGTTTCCGGAGATAAATGCACGCTGTGCTACCGCTGCCTTTCATCTTGCCCGCAGAAAGCAATTACAATTATCGGGAAAAAGGTAATTGTTCAATATAACTTCAAAGATTATTCAGGAAAGGAATAAAACTATGTCAAACGGAAGATACGGAGATTTCGGCGGGCAGTACGTCCCCGAAACCCTGATGAACGAAATTCACAAGCTGGAAGAAGCTTACGAGCATTTCTCGAAGGACCCCGATTTTATCGCGGAACTGGATAAACTGAACCGCGAATACGCAAACAGACCGTCGCTTCTCTACTATGCGGAGAAGATGACGAAAGACCTCGGCGGCGCGAAAATTTACTTCAAGCGCGAGGATTTGAACCACACCGGTTCGCATAAAATCAACAACGTTCTCGGGCAGTGTCTGCTTGCCAAAAAGATGGGTAAAACGCGTATTATCGCGGAAACCGGCGCAGGACAGCACGGCGTTGCTGCGGCAACGGCAGCGGCTCTGATGGACTTGGAATGCGAGATTTTTATGGGCAAGGAGGACACAATCCGTCAGGCGCTCAACGTTTACCGAATGGAGCTTCTCGGCGCAAAGGTTCACCCCGTCACAACCGGCACAATGACCTTGAAAGACGCGGTTAACGAGGCGATGCGCGACTGGTCGGGCAGAGTTGACGACACGCTTTACGTTCTCGGCTCGGTTATGGGTCCGCACCCGTTCCCGATGATGGTTCGCGACTTCCAGAGCGTTATCTCAAAAGAAGCGCGCGAGCAAATTCTCGAGCTTGAAGGAAAGCTCCCGACAGCGGTTATGGCGTGCGTGGGCGGCGGCTCGAACGCGATGGGAATGTTCTACAATTTCATCAATGACAAGGACGTGCGCTTAATCGGCTGCGAGGCGGCAGGACGCGGCGTCCACACGGGCGAAACGGCTGCTACGATTGCCACGGGAAGCGTCGGCGTTTTCCACGGAATGAAAAGCCTTTTCTGCCAGAACGAGTATGGACAGATTGCTCCCGTTTACTCGATATCGGCAGGTCTTGATTACCCCGGCATCGGTCCCGAACACGCTTATCTGCACTCGATAGGCAGAGCTGAGTACGTTCCGGTAACGGACGATGAGGCGGTGAACGCGTTCGAGTATATCGCGAGAACCGAGGGCATTATCTGCGCTGTTGAGAGCGCGCACGCTGTTGCTCACTTGATGAAAATTGCCCCAGCGATGAAGAAAGACGATATCATAATCTGCTGCTTAAGCGGACGCGGCGACAAAGACGTTGCGGCAATCGCGCGTTATCGCGGAATTGATTTGCACGAATAAGGAGAATTGAGATGAACAGAATAGAAAATGCGTTTAAAAACAAAAAAGCGTTTATCGGCTTTCTGACGGCGGGCGACCCGACGTTTGACAGCTCGTTTGAGAACATAATGGCGGCGGTTAGAGCGGGCGCGGATATGATAGAAATCGGCATTCCGTTCTCCGACCCGATTGCCGAGGGCGTGGTAATTCAGGGAGCTGATTTGCGCGCGCTGAAAGCGGGTATGACAACCGACCTTGCGTTTGATTTAGCGCAAAAAGTGCGCCGTGAAACCGACATTCCGCTGGTGTTTATGACCTACCTGAACCCCGTTTTCAAGTACGGCTATGACAGATTTTTCGCGCGGTGTAAGGAAATCGGCGTGGACGGACTGATTTGCCCCGATATGCCGTTTGAGGAAAAGGGCGAGGCGGACGAAATCGCGAAAAAGCACGGAATTTCGATAATCTCGATGATTGCCCCGACCAGCGAAGCGCGCATAAAGTCAATCGCAGAGAGCGCCGACGGATTTTTGTACATTGTAAGCTCGATGGGCGTAACCGGCGTCCGCAGCGAGATAAAAACCGACCTCGCGTCCATTATGGAGAGCGTGAAAAAGTACAAGAAAGTTCCCGCGGCAATCGGCTTTGGTGTATCAACACCCGAGCAAGCCGAGAAAATGGCGGCGCTCTCGGACGGAGTTATAGTTGGCTCGGCGATTGTCAGAATTGTCGAGAAGTACGGCGAAAAAGCCGCTCCCGAGATTTACAATTACGTTAATTCGATGACGGACGCGGTGCATAAAATCTGATTTTTTCCCTAAAATAAATGACAAAAATTCCCCGAAATCGCTCGGGGAGTTTTTGTTATTTCGGACTGATTTTTGCTTTGAAATCCGCGCGGGAAACGGGAATTTTTATACGGAATATTCATTAAGCCTCCGTTTTTTTACAAGTTTGATTTATCGATGATTTCATCGTACCATAATCAACAAATTTTTCAGCACAAAATCAAAGCCACCAAACATCTCGGCGGCTTGTTTTTTTCAGAGAAAACTTTCACGAAATCACTCATTGCTCGCACGAATTTTCGCTTGAATTTGAAGCGGAATTTTCGCTCGTTTTCTCGGGATTTTCGGCAGCTTTTTCAGCCTCGGTAAAATTCACCGCGAGCTTATACTGCGGGCATTTAAGCGAAATCAGCTTGCCGGTGCGCTCGTCCGCGGTAACGGTTGTCTTGCTGCCCTCGAAGTCGGTTTCAATGGTGAGCACGCCGTCTTTCGTGCTGATTTTTTCGGCGGGAATTTTGTCGAGCGAGTCAACGGTTTTCGCGATAATTTCGGGATAAAGCGCGTAACTCTGATTATCGTCAACCGCAAAAGAAAGCGAACCGAGCTGCCCGTCAACGCCATTTTCACCGAGCTTCACGACAATCCCGCCAAGCGTTTTCGGCTCGGTGAACGAAAATTCCCACTCGCCATCGTTTCGCGAAACGTTCGCCTTCGCTTCGAGATTTCCGCTTTTTATCTCGGCGGTGAGGGCTTGATTTACGCTGAAATCGGGCGTTTTTTTGGTGAACGGGAGCGTTCCCGAGCACCCGCAGAGCGTTGCCGCGATAATCGGCAGCGCGAGAAATTTCACAAATTTTTTCATAATTTCCTCCGTCAAAATTTCTTCGGGAGCGAAATCAATCGAGCGCAGTTTTCGGCAGCTTTTCCTCGCAAAATTTACGCAATTTCCGCGAGTTTTCCGCGCTCAAAACCGGTACAGCCCGTCAATCAAATCCGTTGCCAGAACCGCGTGCGCGGGGATTTTTTCTGCAAGATTTTCGGCAGCTTTTCCGTGGATAAACGCGGCGCTTGCGGCAGCCTTCAGCGGCTCAACGCCCTGCGCGAGAAGTGACGCGATAATCCCCGCGAGAACGTCCCCGCTCCCGCCTTTCGCGAGGGCAGCGCAGCCTGTCGGGTTCACGAAAACCTCGCTTTCGTGTGCAATCACGGTGAACGCGCCCTTCAGCAGCACAACCGCTCCCGTTTCCTCGGAAAAACCGCGCGCTGCCTTTATCCGGTCGTGCTGAATTTCCGCAACTGAAAGCCCCGAAATCCGCGAAAACTCCAGCGGGTGCGGCGTGAGAACCGTCGCTCTGCCCGCGCTCGTCCGCTCCTTCAAGACATTTATATTTCCGCCGAGCGAATTTATTCCGTCCGCGTCAAGAATTATCGGACATTCCGCTTTTTTCACGACAAATTCCGTCAAAATTCGGGTGTTTTCGGAATTTCCCAGCCCGCAGCCAACGCAGACCGCGTTCATTTTCGGGAGCATTTCGGCGATTTTTTCCGTGCAATTTTCCGCGACAAATCCGTCATCGGTTTCGGGTAGCGGGAGATAAGTCGTTTCGTGGAGCGCCGCGCCAAGCATTTTCACAACGGAAATCGGCGCCGCGAGAGTGCAAAGTCCCGCGCCCGTCCGCAAGGCAGCTTTCGTGGACATCGCCGCCGCGCCGCTGTAGCAAAGGCTTCCCGCGATGTTGAGCAGTCTGCCGAAGGTGCCCTTGTTCGCGGAAGGCTTGCGCTTCGGGATTGCCGAATACGCGCTCTCATCGGTAATTTTCGCCGAGAAATCCTCGTAGCAGTCCTCGGAAATTCCGATATCGAGCAGCTCGATTTTCCCCAACAAATCAACGCACGCGGGGTTGATAAGCCCCCTTTTCATTGCCGCGAGAACCAGCGTAAAATCGGGCTTGAAGCAGTGTTCATCGGCTTCTCCGGTGTCCGAGTTCACGCCCGTCGGCACGTCCACAGCAACCTTAATCGGCACGCTGTTCGCCGTTGTCATAAGCTCTGCGATGTTTTCTGGCAGCGCGCCGTGAAAGCCCGTCCCGAACACGCAGTCAACCGCGATGCAGCTCTCGCGCAAAACCGCATTACAGCGCGCTTTGTCGGTGTTATAGTCAAGAACAATCTCCCTCGGGAGCAGCGAAAAATACTCCCGCGAAATCTCGGTTTTCGGCGCGCCGTTTGCGAGGATAACCCGCGTATCTACGCCGTTTTCAAGCAGTTTCCGCGCAATCACAAAACCATCTCCGCCGTTGTTTCCGCTCCCGCAGAGAACAGCCGCAGCCGCTTTCTCCGGACAAAGCGCAAGCACCCGCTCCCCCGCCGCATTTCCCGCGTTTTTCATCATCTGCGAAAACGAGATGTGTTTCTCGTCGCAGAGCCGTTCCGCAGACTTCATCTGCGCGTTCGTTACCACATATTTCATAGCTTCTCCTTTCGGAACGCATTTTTCTTACTATTATTTTACAACAAAATTTCCGTGTTGTCAAATAGAAAAAATGAATTTTTTTGAAACAAAAGTTGCAAAAACTATTGAAATCAAGCGCGAAATATGCTATAATAAGTTAAAATAAAGTTTAGGAGTGAATGAAATGGGTGTTTTGGGATTGATTTCCGAAGCCGCAGAACAGGCTGCAGAGAAGGATTTCGTAACGCAGCTCACCGAAGTCAACAACGCAATCAACAATTTTGCGTGGGAAAAACTCGGACTGGTTCTGCTTATCGGCGCAGGAATTGTCCTCACAATCTGCACGAAATTTTTCCAGGTTTCTCACATCAAGGAATGGTGGATGAAAACCATAGGCGGAATGTTCAAGCGCAAAAGCAAGGTCCGTAAAAACAAGGAGCACGGCTCAGTGTCGCAGTTTCAGGCGCTCTGCACGGCGCTTGCGGCGACAATCGGCACGGGAAACATCGCGGGCGTTGCCTCGGCGATTTGCATAGGCGGTCCCGGCGCGGTTTTCTGGATGTGGATTGCAGCGTTCTTCGGAATGATGACAAACTTCTCCGAGAATATCCTCGGTATCTACTACCGCCGCAAAAACAAAGAGGGCGAATGGAGCGGCGGTCCGATGTACTATCTGCGCGACGGTCTGGGCGGCTACAAGCACTGCAAGTGGGTTGGAAGAGTGCTTGCGGCACTGTTCTCGGTTTTCGCGGTGCTGGCGTCGTTCGGCATCGGCAATATGGGTCAAATCAACAAAATCGTCATCAACCTCGACAACGCGTTTTTGTCCAATCTTGACCTCGGCTACGCTTTCGGCGATGTGAAATGGACGTCCGTTATCATCGGCGGCGTGCTGATGATACTCGGCGGATTGATTATTCTCGGCGGATTGAAGAGAATTGCCTCGTTTGCGGAAAAGGTTGTTCCGTTTATGGCGGTGGCTTATATTATCGGCTGTATCGTTGTAATCTGCGTACATATAACCGTTGTCGGCGAGATGTTTGCTGCGATTTTCAAGTTCGCGTTCACCGTTCCCGCAGTTCTCGGAGGCGGCGCGGGAATTGCGATAAAAACAATGGTTTCGGGCTTCAAGAGAGGCGTTTTCTCGAACGAAGCGGGACTTGGTTCATCGGTTATGGTGCACTCCGCGTCCAACGTCAGAGAGCCTGTTAAACAGGGAATGTGGGGCATTTTCGAGGTATTTGCGGACACGTTTGTTGTATGTACGATGACAGCGCTGGTTGTACTTTCAAGCGGGAAAATCGACCTTGCGACAGGTGCGGTAAACGTAGCAGAGGGCGGCGACGCGACGCTGGTTGCGGACGCTTTCTCAAACGTATTCGGACCGGGCGGCGGAATTTTCGTTTCCGTGGCAATTCTGCTGTTTGCGTTTACAACGGTTGTCGGCTGGTCGCACTACGGCTCGAAAGCGTTTGAGTACCTGTTCGGCGTTAAGGCGGCGAAGTTCTACAAGGTGTTCTTTGTTGTGATGATAATATCGGGCGCGATGATGACGTCGTCGCTGGCTTGGGACATTTCGGATACGTTCAACGCGCTGATGATGATACCGAACCTTATTGGTGTTCTTTCGATGCTGCCGGTTGTGATAAAGCTGACGAAGAATTATGTAGACAGGCGGGTTAAGCATAAAGATGTTGAGCCGATGCTGTCGTATGATTCGGCAATTCAGGCTGAACACGCGAAGGACGTGGAAGCGGAAATGCAAGAGGAAATGGAAGACGTTAAGGTCAAGCAGTAATAAGGGAGCGCTCGGAGGGGACTTCGGGCGCTTTTTGCGGGAAATTTTTCGCAAATCTGTAATCGAGCCGCCTACTTCTTGACTTATGCAGAAAAAGGTGATATAATTAGATTATCGAGAATAAAATTGCTTCAAAAGCAAGAAACAGGGGGAAAATAATATGTGCGGAATTGTGGGTTACATCGGCAAACGCGACTGTGCAGACGTCCTGATGGACGGTCTGGAAAAACTTGAGTACAGGGGCTATGACAGCGCCGGTATCGCTGTTTTCGAGAACGATATCATCAAAACCGTCAAAACGCGCGGAAAACTCGCTTGTATGAAGGAAAAACTCGAAACTGAGGGCAAACCGCAGGGCTTCTGCGGTATCGGTCACACGCGCTGGGCTACCCACGGCGAACCCTCCGATATCAACTCTCACCCTCACTCAAACGGGCGCGTCACCATCGTACATAACGGAATTATCGAAAATTATGCGGAACTCAAAGCGTTCCTCAAAGAAAAAGGCTACGCGTTCATCAGCCAGACCGACAGCGAGGTTGTCGCTTGCCTGCTCGACTACTATTACTCCGAGAGAAACCCGCTTCGGGCGATAACCGAGGTCGTCAAGGAGCTTCGCGGGAGCTTTGCGCTCGGCATTCTCTTCAAGGATTTCCCCGACAGAGTGTACGCCGTCAGAAAAGCAAGCCCGCTTATCGTTGGCATCGGCGACAGCGAGTATTTCATCGCGTCCGATATCCCCGCGTTCCTCAAATACACAAAAAACTACGTTCTCCTTGAGGACGATGAAATCGTTTGTATGGAAGAAAGCGGCGCGAGCTTTTATGATGTCCACGGTCTTGAAATCAAGAAAACCGTTCAGACAGCCGAGTGGGACGTTGAACAGGCGCAAAAGCAGGGTTTCCCGCACTTTATGCTGAAAGAAATCCACGAACAGCCTAAGGTTGTCGAAAAAACGCTCAACGCGGTTATCAAGAACGGCGTACCCGAATTTTCGGAAATCGGCTTCACGGACGAATTTATGCGCGGAATTAACAGGATTTTCGTTGTCGCGTGCGGAACGGCAATGCACGCGGGAATTATCGCGCGATACGCTATCGAAAATCTTGCGCGAATACCCGTCACCGTTGAAACCGCAAGCGAATTTCGCTATATGAACCCGATTGTCGGAAAGGACGATTTGGTTATTCTGGTATCGCAGAGCGGCGAAACCGCCGATACAAAAGCGGGACTTGAACTCGCGAAAGAAAAGGGCGCGAAAACGCTCGCCGTGGTGAATGTGAAGTATTCGGCGATTGCGCGCGCCGCGGATATGTGCATAAACACGCTTGCCGGTCCCGAAATCGCCGTTGCAAGTACAAAAGCCTATACCGTGCAGATTGCCGTGCTGTACTTAATCGCGTTCAGACTTGCTTTTGCGCGGGGAAAAATCTCCGAAGACGAACTCAAACGCCTGACCGGTGAAATTGAAAAAGCGCCCGAGGCTATCGCTGGAATTCTCAAAAAAGAGGACGAGTGCAAGTTTATCGCGTCAAAGCTGGTGAACGTGGAGAAGCTGTTCTTTATCGGGCGCGGGTTTGATTACGCACTGTCGCTGGAGGGTTCGCTGAAACTGAAGGAAATCACCTACATTCACAGCGAGGCTTATGCGGCGGGCGAGCTGAAGCACGGCACAATCTCGCTTATTGAAGAAGGTATTCCCGTGATAACCGTGGCGACGCAGGAGAACATTCTCCCGAAAACCATCAGCAATATGGAAGAAGTCAAGGCGCGCGGCGCGGTCATCATCGCAATTGCGCGAAAGGAAACGCAGTTTGCGGAAAACACGGTTGATTTGCGCTTCGATATCGACAACGACCTGCCAGATATGCTCACGCCGCTTGCAACCGTCTGCGCGCTCCAGCTTATCGCGTATTACACCAGCGTTCTTCGCGGTATCGACCCCGACAAGCCCCGAAATCTCGCAAAATCGGTTACTACGGAATAACAAAAATGGGAAAACTTAACAGAAACTTCTACCTCAGAAGCGCCGAGGAGCTTGCTCCCGCGCTTTTGGGGAAAATTCTGGTACACAAAACCGCCGAGGGTGTGACTTCAGGAATTATCGTCGAAACCGAGGCTTATATCGGTCCGGACGACAAGGGCGCGCACTCCTGCGGGGGTGTGCCGACAGCGCGTACTTCCGTTATGTTCGGCAAGGGCGGGTTCGCTTATGTGTACCTGATTTACGGAATGTACAGCTGCTTCAACGTTGTCGCAAACGTAAAGGACAAGCCCGAAGCTGTGCTGATACGCGCTCTCGAGCCGCTTGACGGTGTTGAACTTATGAAAATGCGCCGCGGCACGGACAAGCCCGAAAACCTTTGCAGCGGCCCCGGAAAGCTCTGTTCCGCGCTCGGGATAACCCGCGAACAAAGCGGCGCGGATTTGTGCAAAAATGAGCTTTTTATCCTCGGCATGCCCGAGCTTCCCAAAAGCGAAATTATAGTTTCGCCCCGAATTAACATCGACTACGCCGAGGAATACCGCGACAAGCTCTGGCGGTATTTTGTCAAGGGAAACAAATTTGTGTCGAAAGTGCCGAAAAGATACCGTGAATTGGAGCAGCAGCTCTGATTTTCCGAAAAATTTCACATAAATTTTATAAAAAAGTATTAACATTTCGCAGGATTTGTGGTATAATTAATATGAGTATGATTTTCAACAATTTTTTGGGTGATTAATATGAATGGTAAAAAATTCCACTACATCAAAATAAAGGACGAGCCGAAGAAGAAAACCGACCCGCGCAAAAAGCAGCGCATTATGAAAAATATCGGCCACGCGCTCACGATTGTCGGGACAACGCTCTCGTCAATGCTGCTGATTATCGTGGTTATGCTGTGCATCGTGGTCACGATCATCGTCGTCTATATACTCAACTTCGCCGACAACGGATTTGACGCAAATCTCCGCGAAGCCGAGATGAAGTACACGACAATAGTCTACGCGTATGACTCGGAAGGACACGAGGTTGAAATCACGCGACTTGCCTCCGAGCAGAACAGAATCTGGACGAACTATGAGGACATCTCGCCGAACCTCATAAACGCTGTCGTTTCCACAGAGGACAAGCGTTTCTGGGACCACAAGGGCGTTGACTGGAGAAGAACCGTTTTCGCGCTCGGTGCGGACGTGCTGAACCTTTCCCGCGCGGGACAAGGCGGCTCTACAATAACCCAGCAGCTCGTCAAAAACATCACCGGCGATGACAAACAAAACTGGGAACGAAAGCTGCGTGAGATTTTCCGCGCGATGTCGCTTGAGGAAAAATACACGAAAATCGATATCCTCGAAAGCTATCTGAACCGAATTTGGCTCGGAGGAATGGTTTACGGCGTGGGCGCGGCTTCACAATACTATTTCGGCAAGGACGCGAAGGATTTGGATATCGCCGAGTCCGCCATTATCGCGGGAATGATACGAAATCCTTATATGCGCTCGCCCTATGTCGATTTGCAGAACTGCAAGGACAACCAGATTTACGCGCTCCAGAATATGTATGAACAGGGTTACATTTCACTTCGCGAGTATGAGGACGCAAAGGTTGAACAGGTGAAGTTTGCGAGAACCGTTTACGGCGACGCTTTCGGCTATGTTGACCCAAATTCCGTTGAACCGGAAAATCCCGATGAAAACGAGGACGTCGAGGACGAGGACGAAGAAGAGCCGATTTATGAGGCTTACAAGTGGGACGACTATGAAATATCACAGAACTGGTACGTTGACGCGGCTATCGACCAGGTTATCAGCGATTACGCCGAACTGAAGGGAATTTCCTACACAAGCGCCCGAAACGACATCAACAACGGCGGCTTCAAAATCTACATCAATATGGATATCGAGCTTCAGGATAAGCTGGAGGAAAAGTATCGCGACCCGCTGATTGCGATGACCGATTACGATAAAACCGCGAAAGAAACCGATTTGCTGCAGTCGGCGTTCGTTATCACAAACTACGAGGGAACGGTTGTTGCACTGGCGGGAGGTCTTGGCGACAAGCCCGGCGACAACTGCTTCAACCGCGCTACTATGGCGGTGCGCGCGCCCGGTTCGACGATAAAGCCGATTTCCGTCTACGCAACGGCAATCCAAAACAACATAGTCACCTTCTCGACAATGCTTCCCGATAAGCAAATTTCAATTCTTGACGGATATTATATCAGAAAATGGCCTAACAACTTTGACTATAATCAGACGGAAGAACTTATACCCGTGTGGATGGGACTTCGCGAGTCCAAAAACACGCTTGCCGTGCGAATTACTCAGCTTCTGTCGCCGCAGGTGTGCTATAACCAACTCACCGAAAACCTCGGTCTTACAACTCTTACCGATACCGATATTCAGCTTTCGCCTATGTCAATGGGCGCGCTCACAAACGGTGCGAAGCTCTATGAAATGGCGGCAGCTTATCAGATTTTCGGAAACGGCGGAATTTACTATCGACCGATGCTGTACAGCCGTGTGCTTGACGGCAAGGACAACGTTATCCTGAAGCAGGATTTCTACGGCACGCAGGCTATCGACAGCGACACGGCATGGATTGTCAACCGAATGATGAAAACGGTCGTTACGGACGGAACTTCTTCGGGAAGATACGCGGCGCTTCCGAACTGCGAGGTTATCGGCAAAACGGGTACGTCGAACTCCGGAAAGGACCTGCTTTTCGCGGGCTGCACACCCGAATATGTCGGAATGGTTTGGCTGGGCTACGACACCAACAAGGATATCCCGACGTCCAGCTGGTCTGCCGACTGGGATTACCACAGATACGGCGCGCAAATCTGGCACGATGTTATGGTTGATATCGTGGACACAACTCAGACGCATAAATTCACGCCCGATACATCGGTTCTGCAGAGAAGATACTGCGTTGAAACCGGCTTGCTCGCGTCAACCAGCTGCGAGGAAACCAAAATCGGCTACTATCGCGACGGAAATCTCCCCGGCTATTGCTCGGGCAACCACGAGGAAGAGCTTGAAGCTATCAACAAAAAGTGGGAGGACTACGACCTGCAAAACGAGGAGCAGCTCAAGCAAAATCTCCCGAGTTATTAAAAAAATCCCCCGAGCGATGGTTCGGGGGAATTTTTTGCAAAAAAATGAGCCTTGAAACAACAAGGCTCGTTTTTTATGAATTTCGCAAATCAGTCAGCCGCTCTCTGAACAAAACCGGAGCGCAGGCAGCGAGTGCAGGCGTAAACTCTGCACGGTGTGCCGTTTACAACCGCTCTAACCTTCTTAACATTGGGCTTGTAGGTTCTGTTGCTTCTTCTGTGAGAGTGGGAAACCTTAATTCCGAAAGCGACACTCTTGCCGCAGATTTCACATTTAGCCATTATATTTACACCGTCCTTCCGATAAAATTATTTAATTAAACACGTTACAAATAATATTTTAACAGAAATCGCGCTGAATTTCAAGAGGAATTTATATTATTAGCGAATTTTTGTTGAAATTAACAATAATCCCGTAAACCCCCCGCGAATTTTCGTTAAAATGTGATAAAGCCAACCTTTTTCTGCACCTTGGAAAGCGTCTTGCGCGAGAACTTATAAGCCTTCTCTGCGCCCTTTTTCATACAATCCTCGATGTAGCTCTTGTCTGTGGAAATGCGCTTGTACTCGTTCTGCAAGGGAGCAAGGCTGTCCGCAACCGCTTCTCCGACTGCGAGCTTGAAGTCGCCGTAGCCCTTGCCCTTGAACTCGGCTTCGATTTCATCAAAGGTTTTGCCCGTCACGCCGCCGTAAATGGACATCAGATTGATGATGCCGTCCTTGCCCTCGCGCGCGCAAACCTCGGTTTCGCTGTCGGTAACGGCACGCTTGAACTTGCGGATAATCGTGTCCTTGTCGTCCAGAATCCACACGGAAGCGTTCGGGTTCTCGTCGGACTTGGACATCTTCTTTGTCGGCTCCTGAAGCGACATAACCTTCGCGGTTGCCTTCGTGATGTAGCCCTCGGGCATTGTGAAAACATCGCCGTAGATGCCGTTGAAGCGCTGTACAATATTGCGGGCAAGCTCGAGGTGCTGCGACTGGTCAACGCCAACCGGCACCAAATCCGCCTGATACAGCAGAATATCCGCCGCCATCAGCACGGGATAGGTGAAAAGTCCCGCGTTGATGTTATCGGGGTGCTTCTCGGATTTGTCCTTGAACTGCGTCATTCTTGACAGCTCGCCGAACTGCGTGTAGCAGCTCAGAATCCACGATAATTCAGCGTGGTTCGGGTTGTGTCCCTGAACGAAAAGCGTGGATTTTTCGGGGTCAAGCCCCGCCGCAATCAGCAGCGCGTAGCTCTCCTTAATCTGCGCGCGCAGCTTCACAGGGTCTTGCCTTACGGTTATCGAGTGCAAATCCGCGATGCCGAAAAAGCAGTTGTAGTCGTTTTGCAGCTTCACCCAGTTTTGCATTGCCCCGAGATAATTTCCCAGATGAGGCGTATTTGTCGGCTGAATAAGGCTCAGCATATTTTTTTTCTGTTCTTCCATAGCGTTCTCCTTCTTTTATTTCTGCAATTCCTGCAATTTTTTCAAGCCAAGCACGGTCGCGGGGATTTTATAGCTCGGCGCGAGATTTGACAGCACGACAACCGCCGTTTTCGTTTCCTCGCAGAATCCGAGATAGCTGTTGTAATCGCCTGTGCCGCCGTTGTGCCAGACAAAGCCGTTTTCGCGGTCGATAAGCCAACCTGCGCCGATTTCGTCCATATTTATGCCCATCGCGCGGTAATTTTCGTTCACCACATCGATTTCAGCAAAACTTTTGTGGTTCTCCGAGAAGCCGTCAAGCTGTGCCTGCGCGTACTTCAGCATATCCTCGATATCCGACAAAACCGCGCCCGCCGACATATAGGTATCGCCCGGCTGCCAGTCCCAGAGCCTGCCGAGGTCGCCGTTTCCGTCGGAAATACGGCTGTTCGCAAGACCTAGCTCGTTTTGAATATAATCGTTGCAAAGCGTTGTGTACTCGGTTCCCGTCACCTTTTCGAGAATAAGCCCCAGCGCCGCGTAACCGAAATTCGAGTAATCGAACTTGTGCTTTTCATCGGAAATCTCGGTATTTTTGAGCGTGTTTAAAATCGCGCTGTCGCCGATAGTGTAGAAGCTGTTCTTCCCGCCGAAAAAGTTGCCTATCATCGCGCCCTCGAAGTAGTACGCGCTGTAACCCGAGGTGTGCGTGAGAAGCTGACGGATTGTCGGGTAATGCGCTCTTTCAGGCAATTCAAGATAGTCGGAAATCGGCGCGTCAAGGCTCATTTTGCCCTCATCGACTAGTTTCATCACAAGCGAAGCCGTGACAGTTTTGGTAAGCGAGCCGATTTCGTAAGTGTGGAGCGTTTTTTGAAGCTCCGCGCCGTCCTTTCCGTACACCGTCCACTCTGATTTTCCGTCCTTTATAACGCCGACTGTTATCACGGCTCTGTCGCTGCCCGCCGTGGTGTAATTCAGACATTCCTCGAAGGACATCGCGGGGATTTTGCTCATCTGGTGCTTTCCGTAAAGCATTAATCCAACGAACACAAGCGCCGCTGCGACAACAACGCCGGCAATTATAATCAGGACTATTTTCCTCACGCCCTTTTTCTTTTTCATACCAGCAGCTCTTTCGCACATTTGCCGAGAATTTCGCAGCCCTTGTCAATCTGCTCGTTTGTGGGCGTGGAGAAGTTTATTCTGAACGAGTGAGAAATCTCGTTTTCATCAGCGTTGAACGCGTTTCCGGGCACAACGGCAACCTTTCTCTTTACCGCTTCAACACAGAACTTGTTCATATCGAATTTATCGGGGATTGTCGCCCAGATAAACAGACCGCCCTGAGGCTTGGACAGCTGAACATAATCGGGAAGATTTGCCGCCAAAGCGTCCGCCATTCTCTGATATTTGCCGCGATAGATTTCCTGCAAGCCCTTGAGATGCGCGTTGAAATCAACCTCGGTTACAAATCTGTACGCCAGAATCTGCGCCCAGATATTTGTGTGAACGGTAGAAGTCTGCATACCGACAACCGCCTTGGATACCAGCTCCGCGTCCGCGCAAAGATAACCCACGCGCAGTCCCGGCGCGAGAACCTTTGAGAAAGTTCCCGCGTAAATGACGTTTTTGTTGTCGTCCAGTTCCTTGTAACAGGTTACGTCCTCGCCCGCAAAACGCAGCGCGCCGTAAGGATTGTCCTCGAGAACGTACACGCCGTACTTCTTCGCAAGCGCAAGCACTTCTTTTCTGCGCTCGAGAGTTGTGGTTTTGCCTGTCGGGTTCTGGAAATTCGGGATTGTGTAGATGAATTTGGTCTTGGGGTTGGCTTTAAGCACAGCCTCGAGCTCATCGGGCTTCATTCCCTGCTCGTCCATCGAAACGCCGATGAGCTTAACGCCGTAGCTTCTGAACGAGTTGAGCGAGCCGATAAACGACGGATTTTCACAAATTATGACGTCGCCCTCGTTGCAGAGGATTTTCGCGGTGACTTCGATTGCCTGCTGTGCGCCTGCGGTAACGATGAGCATATCGCCGTCCTTATAGATATTTTTCGCGCGAAGGTCGTCCTCGAGCCATTTGCGAAGCTTAGGGTAGCCCTCGGTTACGGAGTATTGCAGAGCGTTAATCGGCTCCTCGTTGAAAATCTGTGCGGAAATTTCGGAGATTTTCTGCGTAGGGAAAGCCTCGGGAGCGGGGTTTCCTGCGGCGAAGCTGATGACCTCGGGGTCTGCGGTGAATTTGAGAATTTCTCTTATTGCCGATGGCGCAACGCCCGCGACTTTGTCGGAAAATGGTTTAAGCATAGATTTTACCTCTTTTCGGATATTAAAATACATATTAATTATAGCACAAATGCGCGGAAAAGTAAAGGGGGAAGATGAAATTTTCGCATTATTCGCCCCAAGCGCCGCGCAGCGAAAAATGTCTTTTTGGAATTCTAGTGAAACCTTCGGTTTCCTTAACCTTTTTCTTCAGAAAAAGGTTTTAAACCGCCGGAGGCACTTGCGGCGAAGCCGCGCTACTGAAGGCGAAGCCGTTAAATCCAAAAAAGGACGCTTGAAGAAACTAATCGTTTACAAACCGACTTGAAATTCAGTTTTGCAACCATTGCCAAATTTTTTCGCAAACCCTTTTTCAGCAACCTAACCTTAGCAGAGCGGGTGCAGCCACGCACGTCCCGTTTCAACGGGCGTGGCTGCACCCGCGCGATTTTTCGGGCTCGACGCCCGAAAAATCGCCAGCCCCTGCCCTTCACAAGCAGCGTTCAGGATAACGCCGCCCGCTTCCCTCTAAGAAAACAAAAATCCCCGAGATTTCTCCCGGGGAAAAATGTTATTTCGCGAAAAATCAAGCCTTGTTGAGGCGAGCCTCAATCATATCAAGCTCATCGTAGAGCTTCTGCGGAACGTTGCCGCCCTTAGCCTTGATGTCATCGTTGTAGTAACGGCGCATCTCAACGATTTCCTTCTTCCAGAGGTCGATGTCAACAGAAAGAAGCTGCTTCTCAACCTCGGGAGTAACCTCGTCCTCGATGCCGGTGAGGTTGATGTCGCCAACCTTAGGCAGATAACCGATAGGAGTTTCAACAGCGTCAACCTTGCCCTCGCAGCGTTTGATAATCCAGTCGAGAACACGCATATTGTCGCCGAATCCGGGCCACATAAAGTTGCCGTTTTCGTCCTGTCTGAACCAGTTAACGTTGAAAATCTTGGGAGCCTTGTCGCCGAGCTTCTCGCCCATTTCAAGCCAGTGATTCCAGTAATCGCCAACGTTGTAGCCGATAAAGGGCTTCATAGCCATCGGGTCGTGACGGAGAACGCCGACAGCACCGGTAGCGGCTGCGGTAGTTTCCGAAGAAACCGCTGAACCCATATAAGTGCCGTGCGCCCAGTCAAACGACTGATAAACGAGCGGAGTTGTGGAAGCGCGTCTGCCGCCGAAAATCATCGCGGTAACAGGAACGCCCTGCGGGTTGTTGAACTCGGAGGAGAGGCACGGGCAGTTTACTGCGGGAGCGGTGAAACGAGAGTTCGGGTGAGCGAGCTTCTGCGGCTTGCCGTCAGCGCCCATAACCGCAGTGAACTCCTTGCCGTTAACCTTCGCGCCCTTCCACTCTTCAGCGTTAACGGGAGGATTCTTGTCAAGACCTTCCCACCACGGAGTCATTTCATCAAGGTTAATAGCAACGTTGGTGAAAATCGCGTTCTTCTTTGTGCACTCGAGCGCGTTGAAGTTGGACTTCTCGTTTGTGCCGGGAGCAACGCCGAAGAAGCCGTTCTCGGGGTTGATTGCGTAAAGTCTGCCGTCGGGACCCTGCTTCATCCAAGCGATATCGTCGCCAACGGTGAACACCTCATAGCCTGCGTCCTTGTAAGCTTTGGGCGGGATAAGCATAGCGAGGTTGGTCTTGCCGCAAGCGGACGGGAAAGCAGCGGTGATATACTTGATATCGCCATCGGGCTTCTTAACGCCGAGGATAAGCATGTGCTCTGCCATCCAGCCTTCCTTCCAGCCCTGATAAGAAGCGATACGCAGCGCGAAGCACTTCTTGCCGAGGAGGACGTTTCCGCCGTAAGCGGAGTTAATCGACCAGATTGTGTTGTCCTCGGGGAACTGAACGATATATCTCTTCTCGGGGTCAACATCAGCCTTGGAGTGCAGACCGCGAACGAAATCGTTGGAGTCATCGGGAAGGTTCTGGAAAGCCTGAACGCCCATTCTCGTCATAATGTTCATATTGAGAACAACGTAAATGGAGTCGGTGAGCTCAACGCCAACCTTTGCGATAGGCGAACCGATAGGGCCCATGGAATACGGGATAACATACATTGTTCTGCCCTTCATAACTCCATCGTACATGGGAGTGAGCATAGCGTACATTTCCTGCGGATCCATCCAGTTGTTAGTAGGACCTGCGTTTTCCTTTGTCTTGGAGCAGATGAAGGTTCTGTCCTCAACACGAGCAACGTCGTTGGGCTTGGTGCGGTGATACAGACAGCCGGGGAACTTGTCCTGATTAAGCTTGATCATCTCTCCGGAAGCGAGCGCTTCCTCGGTCAGAGCGTCGAGCTGTTCCTTGGAACCGTCTATCCAAACAACCTTATCGGGCTTGGTAAGGGCGGTCATTTCCTCAATCCATTTTAACACGTTAGGGTTTTTCGTAAGTGCCATAAATTTTCTCCTTCTACACTGTTATTTGAGAGTACCGGCTAACACATTTGGCGCGCTGCCAAAAACTCTCTCCACAAATACTATTATACACGAATTATGTCAAGTTGTCAAGGGCAATTTTATTTTTTGAAGGATTATGTGGTATTGTAAAAATTTAATAGGTGAATTGTGTGGGAAAAGTCGCTTATTATGCGAAATGTTCACGGCATTGACAAGAAAAAATTTATCTGTTATAATAAAAAGGGTGATGATTTTGAGAAAATTTTTCAAGCGATTTTGGATATTTATACCGCTTGTGTTGGCGGGGCTGATGTTTTTTGTGCTGCCGATGTTTCCGGATTTCACGGAATCCGTGATTTCACGCGGACTTTTCAAGGTGATAACAACTCCTGTCGGCTTCCTCACGAGCCTCATACCGATTTCGCTGACCGAGATTGCGGTTGTTTTGGCAATTCCCGCGGTGATTTTCCTGATTGTATTGTTCATCGTGAAAATGAAAAAGAGCAAATCCCGCGGCAAAACTGCTCTTAAAGCGGGGCACGGAGTGTGCGCGTTTTTGTCGATTGCGTGTTTTTTGTATATGAGCTGTCACGGCGCGAATTTTTACCGTCAGCCGCTTGAAAAGGCGATGGGCTTGGACACCTCGCAGAAAACCGCCGAGCAGCTTCTTTCCGTGTGCAAAATTCTGGCAAACGGCGCGGCTGAAGCGGAGAAGGAGATTTCCCGCGATGAAAACGGGCTGATGAAGCTCCCCGCGAGCGTTTACGATGAACTCACGCGCACCTCAAACGGATACGACAAGCTGGTCGCGGAGTACCCGTTTTTGTGGACGGCGGTTTGGCGGCAGAAGCCGGTTTTGCTGTCCGAGCCTTGGTCGTACACGGGAATTACGGGTATGTATTTTCCGTTCCTTGCCGAGTGCAACGTGAATGTCGCGCAGCCCGACTACCTTATTCCCGCAACCGCCGCTCACGAAAGCGCCCACTCGCGCGGGATTGCCTTTGAGAACGAGTGCAATTTTCTGGCGTTTCTGTCGTGCATCAACAGCGATTATCCGGAGTACCGCTATTCGGGGTATATGCTGGCGCTGACCTTCTGCTCGAACGAGCTTTTCGATTACGACAAGGAAATGTGGCAGGAGGTTCGGGATTTGGAAACCGCGGGAATGCTCGCCGATTTCGCCGCCAACAACAAGTACATCTACGACCACGAAGGTCACGACAATGAGGTTATCGAAACAATCCACAACGTTTCTCAGGCGGCAAACGATACCTTTATACAAATTCAGGGAGTTGAGGACGGAGCTTTGAGCTACGGTCGGGCAGCCGAGCTTATTCTCGCTTATTATGAGCGGGAAGGTTTGGTTTAACTACATATAAAAAGGACGCTTTTTGGGGGCGTCCTTTGTTTTTGAAACTGCGCTCGTGTTCATCGATTTCCTGCAAAAAGCGCGGGGTTTGTGAATGCTTGGTTTGATATGCGGGTAAATCTTGGCTCCTGCGAAGCCTTGGCAATTTCGGCGGCATCGAACCGCCGAAATTGCGCGTTTTTGCGAAACTTTGTTTCCCAAAAACGCAGTCAGCTTCTTACTTGAACGTTCACGGAGAGGGACGCGGGCTTGATTGGCGGGGGAAATAAAGTTTTCTGCTTGCTCTCGGGCGATTTTTCGGGCATCGAACCCGAAAAATCGCGCGGGTGCAGCCACGCCCGTTAAGACGGGACGTGCGTGGCTGCACCCGCTCTGCTAAGGTTAGGTTGCTGAAAAAGGGTTTGCGAATTTTTTCGCGGTCGCGAAAAAATTTGGCAATGGTTGCAAAACTGAATTTTAAGTCGGTTTGTAATCTTATGATTTGAGATAATCCGTTTTTTTGATTTGACGGCTTCGCCTTTAGTGTTTACGCTTCGCTCCAGTGCCTCCGGCGGTTTAAAACCTTTTTCTGAAGAAAAAGGTTAAGGAAACCGAAGGTTTCACTAGAATTCCAAAAAGACTTTATTCGCTGCGCGCTCGAGTACAGCTTTGCGAAAACTCCGCGCTTATCTGTGCCTTCCGCCGCCTCCGCCGTGACCGCCGCTGTGACCTCCGCCACCGCCGCTTCTTCCGCCGCTCGACGAGCTGCTAATCCTCACGCTTGTCGTGTACTCCCGCACAAACGAGTCCACTTGCCGTACAACCCTCGTACTCCTGCGGTCAAGATACTTATCCGCGCTAATCGGCTTCTTCTTGGAATATCTCGTTTTCGTTGAATTTGCCACCATCAGCGCGAAAATCGTCGCGATAACTATACCGATAACCAGCGCCGTCACGTTCTTCGCAATGTAATCGCCGATTGTTGTCCAGAACGCCACAAACGGATTGCTGAACGTTTCAACCGCCTTGCAGAATCCAACTGCCGCCTGATAAAACTGCGCGGAGCTGTATCCCTTGTACACATTGCTTTTCGGAGAGCCAACAGACGTTGCCCCGAAATCATCAAAGCCCTTGTAAATCCTCGGGAACAAATTATTTTCAATACAAGAACGGCTGAATTTGCCCACAGCAGCGCCGCTTGTGGAGATTTCATCGGTAACGGCGGAATACTGCGGCTTATCGTAGGTGTTCACCATCAGCAGCACAATCGAATCCGAACCGTAGCCGAAATGTTCATCGGAATAATAATCCGAATAAATCTCGTCCGACATTCCGTTCAAATCCGCGGTTATGCAAAAACCGATGTTCAGGTTGGTTTTGTCGGCGGTTTCCTGCATAATTTTGAGGAGCGCGCTTTCTTCCATCGGCGTCAGGCAGTCGTCAAGGTCATCGAGAGCAACCGAGTATTTTCCGTCAGCGCTTGCGGTTATCGTCATCAGCGTTGACGCAAACGTCAGTACCGCAAAAATCAGCGCAGGGAGCAGTTTTCTACATTTTTTCATAGCTTTACCCTCCCTTATTCACCGAAAAACAGGCTCAGAATAACAAACGCGATTATCAGAACCGCGAGGAAAATTCCCGCTCCGAACAAGAACAGCTTTCCCTTGCTCACGGGAAGCTCTCCGAAGGTTGTTCCCGTCTGTCCGTTCATCACAAAACCGTAGTCCTTGCCCTTGTATGTATAGTTCAGAAACCACACCGGCAAAAGTGCGTAGGCGTATTCCTGACTGCGGTAATTTATGTTTGTCCGGATATCCTCAAGCGTGTTGTAGACGGACGCCATACGCTTCAACTCGTCGTTTGCCGCCTGCTGAACGCGCTGGTCAATCCTTTGCGCCGCATCTTCCTTGGTAACATCGTACTTCTCAGCCGCGCAGCCCGAAAGATAAGACATATTGAAAGGCTTCACGCCATTGTACACAAACGGCTCGATGCTCTCCATCAGCGCGTCGTCAATACGCTTTGAACCATCGCAAGGCACTCTCACAAACGAAAACTCAGCCTCGCGCTCAACGTGATAAACCTTGGTGTGCGTGTAGCGAACATCACCCGCACGCCATGTGCGGATAGTTTTACCGGTTGCCGTGAGATTTGCGTCAACAAGCCCGCTCTTGAGCCAGTAAGGGACATAAAGCGCGGAGATGTTCTTTATCTGCGCGTCGCTTCTGAAGCCGCGCGGAAGCAGGAATTTGCCCTTTGTATAAGCGTAGAATTTCTGCTCGGCAGCGTCGCGGGTTGTCGCAAACGGGATAATCAAATCGGGCTTGTACTCACCCGAAAGCCGTCCCGAGAGGATAACGGGCGTGTGGCAGAAGTGACAGCGCGTTGAAGCGGTCAGGCTGTCGCAGATTACGCCTGCGCCGCAGTTCGGGCAGCTGTAAAGAGCGCTCTGCCCCGAAAAATCCTCAATTTCCTGCTGGTCTGCGGTAAGCTCGGGCTCAACCGTTTCGTCAAGATTTACCGCCTCGTCACGCTTCTCGAAAAGCGCCTTGATATGCGCCTCCGTGAAAGTGCTGTCGCAGTAAAAGCACTTGAATTTTCCCGTTGCGTTGTCAAATTCCAGCGCCGCGTTACAGTTCGGGCACTGGTATGACAGAGTATGTACCTTATCCATTTTCGTTCCTTTCTATGCTGAATCAAATTTATCCAACCAAATTCCCGCAAAACCGCGTCAGTTCAACCCGCCCAGAATCTTTCCTATGCTGTCGTTGATGACAAGTTCTGCGTTTCCTGCGTTGATTTCGCTTTTGTTGATGACAACAAGATGCTTGCCGTTGAAGTAGCGCACAAGCCCCGCTGCGGGGTAAACAACAAGCGAAGTTCCGCCGATAATCAGCGTGTCTGCGCTCGAAATCTCCAAAACCGCGTTTTCGATATCCTCGGACCTGAGGCTCTCCTCGTACAGCACAACATCGGGCTTTATGACGCCGCTGCACTCGCAGCGAGGCACGCCGTCCGTTTCGGTGACAGCCGAAAGCGGGTAAAATTTCCCGCATTTTGTGCAGTAGTTCCGATGAATGCTTCCGTGAAGTTCGATTACGTTTTTACTTCCCGCAAGCTGGTGCAGACCGTCGATATTCTGCGTGACAACCGCCGACAAAATCCCGCGCTTTTCCCACTCGGCGAGCTTTTTGTGCGCGGCATTCGGCAGCGCGTTCGTATAAATCATACGGTCGCGGTAAAACCGGTAAAACTCCTCGGGATTTCGCTCAAAAAAGCTGTGCGAAATAATCATCTCCGGCGGGAATTTGTACTTCTGATTATACAGCCCGTCAACGCTTCTGAAATCGGGGATTCCGCTCTCCGTGGAAACTCCCGCGCCCCCGAAAAACACGATTTTCCTGCTGTCGTCAATAATTTCCTGCAAAGTCATTTTGTCACCCCATTCGTGCAAACCCGCTCCAAAAGCCGTTTTGCGCCGCTTTCAAACGATTTTTCCGTCCGATATTCTGATAAGCCGCTGCGCCTGTTTCGCGGTTTTTTCGTTGTGGGTAATCATCACGATGGTTTTTCCCGCGCGGTTCAGTTCCCCGAGAATGCCGAGAATTTCCTCACCCGAAGCGCTGTCGAGATTCCCGCAGGGTTCGTCCGCGAGAATAATCTCGGGACTTGCCGCAATCGCCCGTGCAATCGCAACTCGCTGCTGCTGACCGCCGGAAAGCTCCGCGGGACGGTGAAGCGCCCTGTCAGAGAGCCGCACGCTTTCGAGAGCGGCGCGCGCTTTTTCCTCACGCTGCGCCTTGGGTATCCTGCGGTAAGCAAGCGGAAGCTCCACGTTTTCAAGTGCCGTCAAGCCCGCAATCAAGTTGAAACTCTGAAAAATGAAACCGATTTTTCGGCTTCGGATATCCGAAAGCTCCCTGTCGGACAGCTTTGACGTGTCCTCGTCATCGAGAAAACAGCTCCCCGAAGTCGGCGCGTCAAGGCAGCCCAGAATGTTCATCAGCGTGGATTTCCCCGAGCCGGAGCTTCCCACAACCGTCACATATTCACCGTCTGCGATGTCGAGCGAAACGCCGTCCAGCGCCTTCACCTCAACCCCGCCGACCTTGTAGATTTTCCGCAAATCAACCGCTCTGATTGCCATAAAAATTCCCCCAAAACAAGCGTTTTCCTTATTTTGAGAAAAAATCCGTTATTTATTCGAAGCGGCTTCAATCTTCCCGATAATATAAGAATATTCTGGAAAGTCGCGGTTTATCCTCACTTTGCACTTTTCAACAAAATCCGTCCGCAGCTCGGGATTGTCGCGCATCACCTGCTTTGCGCCCCAAAGATGCGTGAAATCGCTCTGCGGGAAGTGCAGGCTGTCCTTGTCGAGCAGCGTTTTCACGGGCGTCTGCGTGAAATCCGCGCACATCGCGAGCATTCTCTGCTCCGCAAAAACCATATATTTCAGGTAGTCGTCGCAGTCAACCGCCGATTTCATAAAAGCAATCGCCTGCGAGGTGTAAAAATTCTTGAAATCATTGTCGGGAACGTACAAAAACGCCGTGTTAAGCGGAAGAACCGTTTCGCTGAAATCGGGTATAACGTGGTTCTTGACCGCGAAAAAGTCCAGCGGCGGGTAGATATCATCGGAGATTTCCTCGCGGTGCGCGGCGATGATTTCGTCCGCAAACTCGAGCGTTCTCCATACGATAAAATCCGTGTCCAGCATCACGCACGGCGCGTTCATCTCCCGCAGCGCAAGCAGTTTCCCGCCTGCCCAGAACATCGCGGGATTTATCCCCTCGAGGTCATCGGCAACGTTTGCCAAAACCTCGTCCCAGAGCGGCAGAAAGCCGATTTTTTCATAATAATCCGCGAAAACGCTGTCGCAGCACATCGTGATTTTCCCGTTAAATTTTCTCCAGGCAAGCGCAGAAAGCGCGGTGCAGTACAGGTCGAAATCCTCGGCGTGAACCTCGGTTTTGCCCTTTGCTCTCGCGGGCGCAAAGGAAGAAATGTGAAATGCGTTCATTAATATCAACCAAACTATAATTTCAATATGTTGTAAAAACGACAATTCCCACAAGTATGATTGCGAGAAATATCAAATATTGTGTATCCCATAACCAAACTGATTTAACGGGCAGCCGTAAAGGCTAATCAGCATAATTCTGTCGTATTCGTCGAGATTTCTGAGAAACTCGGGCAATTCGGGAAGATTTGCCGCTCCGAACGAGCCGTTTCCCACAAACGAGCTGAAATTGAATGAACCGAAGCTGAACGAGCCAAAACTAAACGAGCCGAAGCTCGTCAGGAAAGCAAGCCTTGCCGAAAGTCCCGAGCCAAACAAAAAGCTTGTGTTGAGGAACGAGCCGAAGAATTTCTCCCATTCCCACTCCCATTCGTGGAAGCCGCTCCCGAAAAGGAACGAGCCGAGGTAGAAGCTGCCGATGTAGTTGTAGAAGCTGCCCGAGCTTGTCCGAAAGCTCTTCAGAAACGAGCCGAGCAGGAAACTCCCGCTCCCGAAGCCAAACGAGCCGCGCGCCGAACTCGGTCTGTAAGAACTCGCCGAGCCGCTCCCCGAAGCGTATTTTGCGGGAATTTCCGAGCCGAACGTCCTGTAAGCAACAGGTTTCCCCATGAAAACCTGCTCGATTTTTTCGCGTATATCTTTATCGGTGGGCGAGAGCTTTTCCAGCTTTTTCGCATACTCCTCGCCGCCGTGTTCATAAAGCCATTCCACAAGACTTCCCGCCGCAAAATACCCCAGCAGCGAAGCCGTATCGAGATTTTCGCTTATTTCGCTTGCGGAAAAAACCTTCCGCCTGTTAAGCCATAAGGCGCAGTCCATTGACGCCCTCCTCTCGGGATTTTGTGCAGAACACACAAAGTCTGCCATCTAATTTTCCTTTTATATTATAGCATAAATGTAGAATTTTTTCAACACATTTTGTAATTTTTCTTCGTAAATTCTAGTTTTTTTCGCTTGCAATAACGAGAATTTGCGGGTATAATAATAGTATAAAGAATATCCGCTTGATAAATACTTCCGATGAAAGGATTATGTTTATGAGAAGAACGAAAATTGTCTGCACAATGGGTCCCGCAACCGAAAGCGACGATGTTCTCCGTCAGCTGATGGAGAGCGGAATGAACGTTGCCCGTCAGAATTTCTCGCACGGTACTCAGGAAGGGCATAAAATCACGCACGACCGCGTTGTTCGGCTTGCAAAGGAGCTTGGAAAACCGATTGCCACGCTGCTTGATACGAAAGGTCCCGAGGTTCGTCTGAAAAAGTTCAAGGATAACAAAAAGGTTGAAATCAAGACAGGCGCGACCTTTGTCCTCACAACAGCCGATATCGAGGGCGATGAAAACCGCGCCGCGATAACCTACAAAAATCTCCCCAATGATATCGAAATCGGCACGCGTATCCTCATCGACGACGGAAACGTGTCCGTGCGCTGCGCCGAAATCAAGCAAAACGACGACGGCACCGCCGACATCATCTGCACGGTTTTGAACGGCGGCGTTTTGTCCAACAACAAGGGCGTGAATATCCCCGGAGTTAAGCTGTCGATGCCCTATCTGAGCGAGATTGACATCTCCGATATACGTTTTGGCTGCCGCGAGAGCTTCGATTTTATCGCAGCTTCGTTTGTCACCTGCGCCGATGATGTTCTTGAAATCCGCAAAATTCTTGCCGAGGAAAACCGCCCCGATATCCGAATTATCGCGAAAATCGAGAACGAAGAAGGCGTGAAAAATATCGATGAAATTCTGCGCGTTTCCGATGGAATAATGGTTGCGCGCGGCGATATGGGCGTGGAAATTCCGTTTGAGGAAATCCCGCAGCTTCAGAAAATGCTGATTAAAAAAGGCTTCAGCGCGAGCAAGCAGGTTATCACGGCAACGCAGATGCTTGAAAGTATGATTCACAACCCGCGTCCCACGCGCGCCGAAACCACGGACGTTGCAAACGCGATTTATGACGGCACAAGCGCGATTATGCTCTCGGGCGAAACCGCCGCGGGCGAACACCCTGTTGAAGCGGTGAAAACAATGGCGCTGATTGCCGAAACAACCGAAAAAGCTATCGATTACAAAAAGCGTTTCCACAAGCAGGAAGCGCATGACGGCACGAATGTTTCCGCGGCAATTTCTCACGCGACCGTTTCGGCGGCAATGGACTTGGGCGCGGCGGCGATTGTCACGGTAACGAAATCGGGCACAACCGCGCGTATGATTTCGCGCTATCGTCCCGAATGCCCGATAATTTCCTGCACGACAAGCGAGGTTATCTGCCGTCAGATGGCGCTTTCTTGGGGAGTTATCCCGCTGATGTGTGAGGAAATGACCACGAACACCGACGACCTCATTCACCTTGCCGTTGAAAAGGCTGTCGAAGCAAATCTGCTGAAAAACGGCGACCTTGCGGTTATCACGGCAGGCGTTCCGCTCGGAGTTTCCGGCACGACAAATCTGATGAAGGTACACATTGTCGGCGATGTTCTGGTGTCGGGAACCGGCGTCAACACAGGTTCGACAACCGCAACAGTCTGCGTTGCCGCAACCGATGAAGAAGCTGTCGAGCGCTTTTCGGCGGGGCAAATTCTCGTTATGCCGAAGACCTCGAACGCGGTTTTGCCGCTGCTGAAAACAGCCGCAGGTATAATCACCGAGGAGGGCGGCGCGGACAGCCACGCGGCGATTGTCGGAATGACGCTGGATATCCCCGTTATCGTGGGCGCGGCGAACGCTGCGGCGGTGCTGAAAAGCGGAATTGCCGTGACAATGGACGCGGAAAAGGGACTTGTTATGGCGGGCAAGCACAACGGTTAAAATTGCACAAAAATCCCGCGCGGTTTTGAGCTGCGCGGGTTATTTTTAGTCATCGATAAAAGTGTTTTCGTACAAATATATACGCCTATCTTCATCAAGACAGCTTATAATTTCATATTTGCCGTCTAACTCTGCCTGTAATCTTTGGAGAACGATTTCGGCTCTGTCGAAAAAGTCGGCGCATTCCTTTCTCGTCCACGGAGAAGGCAAATGCGGGTCGCTCCAATTAAGAATATCATTAAATTCTTCACATATATCGTCCAAGTCCTTCATTAGTTTGTCGGATATCGGTAATTTTTTGTGCCTAAATGCGCCAATACTACTCCATAGGCAAACGCCACCATAATCAAACATGAACCTTAACTTTTGAACAGACATATCAATCCCACCTTTCCTAAATCATACCACACCCGCTTGATTTTGTCAAGGATTTCCCGCGGAATGTGTACGATTTGAGCTGAAAGGTTGATTTCGGAAACCCGTCACACTAAAACAGAA
>SFJQ01000130.1 GCA_004555855.1 [Eubacterium] saphenum
TTTTGACGAGCTTTCGCGGTTTTATCGCAGCACAATTCTGAATACCGCAAAAATGAACGTCCACGCAAAGTGGATTTACGGAAAACATCCGACCGATGAAATGATAATGCAGTACATAAATCAAGGCGCGATGTATTTCTGTAAAATAAACGGAGCGATTGCCTCGGCAGTTGCGGTAACACTGCATCAGGGCGAGGATTATCACGATATCTACTGGTCGGTTTCGGCGAACGATGATGAGATTTCGGTTGTACACATTCTCTGCGTTGACCCGAATTTTCAAAGGCAGGGAATTGCAAAGGAAACGATGCGGCTTGTTTTTGAGCTAAGCCGAAATTATGGAAAAACTGCGGTTCGGCTTGACGCGCTTGCCTGCAACAAGCCTGCTCATAAGCTGTACGAATCGCTCGGTTTCAAGAAAAAGAGCGTTCGGCGGTGGTTTGCGGAAAACGTCGGCTGGACGGATTTTTTCCTGTACGAATTGGTTCTGCAATAAAAAACAGCGGCATTTTCGGTTTGCCGCTGCTTTTTTTAGTTTTCCAGCATCGCGAGAATTTGCTGCTTAGGTCTTGAACCAACAGCGCGGTGAACAACTTCGCCGTTCTTCATCACGATAAGCGTCGGAATGCTTTCTACATCGAACATCTGCGCGAGCTGCTGCTCCTCGTCAACGTTTATTTTGCCGACAAGATACTGCGGATTTTCCTCGGCAATGCTGTCCACAAGCGGCGAAACCATCTGACACGGACCGCACCAAACCGCGAAAAAGTCGAGAAGCACGGGCTTTTCGCTGTTTTTTACCTCGTCAAAATTGCTCATTGTAACGTTCATTACTGACATTTTTCAAACTTCCTTTCATTTTGCTTTGTCTTTATTATAACCCAAAATCGGCTGATTTTCAATAGAAATCTCAAAAAATTAACACAAATTCAGTACGGGAAAATCAGCGTGTGGAAATCCTGTTTTGCGAAGTTGTGGTAGTATTTTCAACGATACAATGAAGCCCCGAGTCCTCGCCCGAAATGACCGAATTTCTGAAAATATCGAACTTTTTCATTCGCGCGAAGAGTTCTCCGCGGCACTTTTTGTAATGCACGCGCATTCGGTTGATGTGTTTTTCAAAGTATCCCTCGTTGATGAAACGCGCAAGCGCGTACTGTTCAAACGTGGAAACGGGGCAGGAGCAAAACCCGAGCTTTTCCTTGTATTTTCGCAAGAATTTCGGCGGAAGAACCATATAGCTTATACGGATTGACGAGGCAAGACTTTTGCTGAACGTGTTCATATAGATAACCTTGTCCATCACGTCAATGCTGTACATCGAAGGAATTGGCTTTCCCGCAAGGCGAAATTCGCTGTCGTAGTCGTCCTCGATAATAAATCGCTCGGGCGAGCCGCTTGCCCATTCGAGCAGCGAGTAGCGCTTTCCGACCGAGGTTATGACGCCTGTCGGGAAGTGGTGGGACGGGGAAATATGAATGATGTTCGCGTTGATTTTTTTGAGAAAATCGATGTCGATGCCGTCACTCTGCACGGGAATTCGCTCGCATTTTATCCCGTAATTTGCGTAAATCTCGGCGATTTTCGAGTAGCCCGGCTCCTCGACCGCGAAAACGTAGTTGTTCCCGAAAAGTATGTTCATCAGCATATAGAGGTACTCCGAGCCTGCGCCGATGATGATTTGCTCGGGGGACGCGGTGATGTTGCGGAATTGCTTCAAGTGGTGGGAAATCGCGGCGCGCAGCTCGTACACTCCCTCAAAGGACGGTTTTTTGAGCAAACTGACCTGATTGTTTGCGAGTTCTTCGCGCATCAGCTTAGCCCAGATTGTAAACGGAAACAGTTTGTTTTCATCGTCGCCTGACTGCGAAATGCTCGGCAAACGGCTTTGCTCTGGGGATTTTTCTGCGGCAAAATTCACGCCGAGCTTTTCGGCAAAATAACCTTTCTGCGGAACTGACCTTATGTAACCTTCCGCAATCAACTGGTTATATGCGTTTTCAACCGTGATGACGCTCACGCCGAGATTTTGCGCGAAATTCCTCTTGGACGGCAGCTTTTCATCGGATTTGATAGCGCCCGCCTCGATATCTTCCTTGATTTTCGTGTAAATCTGAACGTAAAGCGGCTCGGAATTTGATTTATCCAGCTCATAGGTAATCATAAAATCAGCCTTTCTGGTATTATAAAAATAGTCTGTTTTGAATATTGAAATATGGTCACATTATGATTATACTTTAATTATACGCAAAAGTCAATACTATTTTTACATATCGGAGGAAAATAAAATGAGCGAAAATCGTTATCAGTTGAACAAGGAGCTTGCCCAGATGCTCAAGGGCGGCGTAATTATGGACGTAACCACGCCCGAGCAGGCGAAAATTGCCGAGGCGGCGGGCGCTTGTGCGGTAATGGCGCTGGAGAGAATTCCCGCGGACATTCGCGCGGCGGGCGGCGTTTCGAGAATGAGCGACCCCGCGATGATAAGGGGCATTCAGGAGGCTGTCAGCATTCCCGTAATGGCGAAGTGCAGAATTGGTCACTTTGCAGAAGCGCAGATTTTGCAGGCAATCGAAATCGACTACATCGACGAGAGCGAGGTTCTTTCGCCCGCCGACGATGTTTATCACATCAACAAAAACGAGTTCAAGGTGCCGTTTGTATGCGGCGCGAAAAATCTCGGCGAAGCGCTCCGCAGAATTTCCGAGGGTGCTTCGATGATAAGAACCAAGGGCGAGCCGGGCACAGGCGATGTCATTCAGGCTGTCCGCCACATGAGAATGATTCAGAGCGAAATCGCGCAGCTTTCTTCCCGCCGCGAGGACGAGCTGTTTGAAGAGGCAAAGCGCCTTCAGGTGTCTTATGACCTTGTAAAATTCGTTCACGACAACAAGAAGCTGCCCGTTGTAAACTTTGCGGCAGGCGGCGTGGCAACACCCGCGGACGCTGCTCTTATGATGCAGCTTGGCGCTGAGGGCGTGTTTGTTGGCTCGGGCATCTTCAAGTCCGGCAACCCCGAAAAGCGCGCTCAGGCGATTGTAAAGGCTGTCACGAACTACGATAAGCCCGAAATGCTCGCAGAGCTTTCTGCAAATCTCGGCGAAGCGATGGTCGGCATAAACGAGCAGGAAATCGCGCTGCTGATGGCGGAAAGAGGAAAGTAATGGTTGCGATTTTAGCCGTACAGGGCGCGTTTATTGAGCACGCGCAGGCTCTTGAAAAACTCGGCGCGGAGTACAAATTTCTGCGAAACAAAGCGGACATCACGCCGGATATCGACAGGCTGATTTTGGTGGGCGGCGAAAGCACAACTCAGCGAAAACTGCTCAAAGAGCTTGAGATGCTCGAGCCGCTGAAAGCGCTGGTTGAACGCGGCGCGCCTGTTATGGGAACGTGCGCGGGGCTGATTTTGCTTGCGGAAAAAATCACGGGCGGCGAGGAGCCTGTTTTCGGGACTTTGCCGATTGAGGTTTGCCGAAACGCCTACGGACGTCAGCTCGGGAGCTTTTCCACGCAGCAGGATATCGGCGAGGTCAAGGGCTTTCCGATGAGATTTATCCGCGCGCCGTTTGTGGAAAAGGTGCTGAGCGACGAGGTTGAAGTGCTGAACGTCACCGACGGGAGAATAACCGCAGTCAAGTACAAAAACCAGCTTGGCTTCGCGTTTCACCCCGAGCTTACCGAGGATTTGCGCCTGCACAAAATGTTTCTTGAGCTATAAAAACAAGGGGAGCGGACGGCTCCCCTTAAATTATGCGAAAATCAGCTTACAATGCGGTAGTTGCTCTTTGATGTGAGAACGTAAGCGAGAATGTAAACGGCGGAGTAAAGCACGAAGCAAATAACCGCAACCAGCGCGAGAAATCCCACGTCCATATTGCCGAACATCGACAGCAGCCTTACAATCAGCGGGAACGCGAAAGCGATGTGAATGCCGGCGGTGATGAGAGGCGTGAAGAAAAGCGTCAGTACCTGCGAGTTGATAGACGAGCGGATTTCGGCTTTTGTCATACCGACCTTCTGGAGAATTTCAAACCGCGACTTGTCCTCGAAGCCCTCTGTGACCTGCTTGTAGTACATAATCAGCACCGCCGACAGCACAAACACGATACAGAACAAAATTCCGAGGAAGAACAGCCCGCTGTACATCGCGTTTACTTCGCTTCGGGTTTCGAAAATTCCGGTAGAATAGCTGCGGTGAGTGTGGTTGTGCATAACGCCGTCTATTTCCTCGGGCGCAAGTTTGTTCTCGGTGATGAATTTGTTGTAAGCGTCGCCCGCTTCCAATAAAATTTCATTTATCAAATCGTCATCGCAGTCCAGATTCATTCCGAAATAATAGTCAATCGCCTGGTCAATATAGTGTTTCTGCACAATTCCGTCACCGTCTGTATCGGGCTCGGGGAGTTCACCTTTGATGTTCTCGACAAGGAGTTCCTGCCACCACTTGTTTCTGTCCTCATAGAAACGCTT
>SFJQ01000131.1 GCA_004555855.1 [Eubacterium] saphenum
TTGCGAAGAACATCAGCGACTGATGAACACGCAATACAACCACTTCTCGCGCGGCTACAACAGCAACGAACGCTACGGACGCGCGTGGAGAAAAATCCGTGACAGATATATCACTGCTCACCCGCTGTGCGAACGGTGTCTGACAGAGAACAGATACACCCCCGCCGATTTGGTTCATCACAAGAAACCATTGTCAGAGGGCGGAACAAACGATGAGGGCAACTTGATGTCGCTTTGCTATTCCTGTCATGAAATCATTCACGGCGGTAGGGGCGGTCAGAATCTCTAAAACATAAATTTGCGGAAAGCGGCCCGGGGCTTCGTGCGCAAAAATTGAGGTTCAAACGGGGTATTAAACCAAATCATTTCAAGGACGGTGAAAGCCGCCCTTTTTCTTATCTTGTGGAGGTGACAAGCGTGGCGAAAGACGGCACAAACAGAGGTGGCAGACGGGTTCGTGCCGGAGATAAACCCGCTCCTGCCGCAGAGAAAAAGCAAAAAGGTCTGCCGGTAAAAATTATGAGCAACGATATTCCCGCGCTCGATGCGGCTGAACTTGAAGCGGTTGACTTGCCCGAGGGCGCAGTTCTGAAAGGTGTGGATATGCCAAAGCCGGGAGAATATCTTTCCGCTCGGCAGAAGAACGGAATTCCGCTCGGCGCTGATGAAATTTACAAGGAAACGTGGCTGTGGCTGAAACAGAGAAACTGCGAGAATCTTGTTAACAAACGGCTTATCGAGGCTTATTCGCAGGCTTTCGCAAGATACATTCAGTGCGAGGAAGCAATAAGCAATTACGGACTACTCGGCAAGCACCCCACAACAGGCGGTGTTATTGCATCGCCGTTCGTGCAGATGTCACAGCAGTTTCAGAAAAGTGCCAACCTTATCTGGTACGAGATATATGACATCGTCAAGGAAAACTGCACCGAGCCTGTGGGCGATGATCTGAACGATACAATGGAGAAGCTGCTCCGCTCAAGGAAAGGATAATATATTATGTCGAAAGATACAATAGAATTTTTCAGAGAACTGAAAAGCAACCGACCGAATCTTACCTTTCAGCAATATCGAACCATTAAGGGACAGGCTGTTAAAGGCAATATTGCAGACGCACGGAAAGGCTTGCAAAAAGTTATGAAAAGGAGGAGCGGCAGATGAACACAACCAGCGAAATGCAGCTTGTCCCGATAGACAAGCTGATACCATACGTCAACAATGCCCGAACGCACTCGCCGGAACAGCTGAACAAGCTGCGTTCCTCGCTTCGTGAATTCGGGTTTATCAATCCTGTCATTATTGACAGGGATTTCAATGTAATTGCCGGACACGGAAGAATAGCTGCAGCGAAGGCAGAGGGTATTTCCGAAGTGCCGTGTGTGTTTGTGGACTACCTCACTCCCGCGCAGAAGAAAGCGTACATAATTGCAGATAACCGCATGGCTCTTGACGCGGGCTGGGACGAGGAAATGCTGAAAGTCGAAATTGAAGCTCTGCAAGCGGAGGATTTCGACCTTGCTTTGACGGGCTTTGATGAAAAGGAACTCGCGGGATTTTTCGATACCGATGAAGATGCAAAAGAAGATGATTTCGATGTTGACGGAGAATTGGAAAAACCTTGCATTACAAAAGCGGGCGACCTCTGGCTGCTCGGAAATCACCGTCTTGTCTGTGGTGACAGCACCAAGCCCGAAACCTACGAACTCCTTATGGACGGTAAAAAGGCAAATCTCACGGTAACCGACCCGCCTTACAACGTCAACTACGAGGGTTTGGCGGGTAAAATCAAGAACGATAATCTTGAAAACGAAAAATTCTATCAGTTCCTGTTGGACGCTTTCACCTGTATGGAAAAGGCTATGGCGAACGACGCAAGCATCTATGTTTTCCACGCAGATACAGAGGGCTTGAATTTCCGCAAAGCGTTTGCTGACGCGGGATTTTACCTTTCCGGTACTTGTATCTGGAAAAAGCAGTCGCTTGTTCTCGGTCGCTCGCCGTATCAGTGGCAGCACGAGCCTTGCTTGTTCGGTTGGAAGAAGAACGGTAAGCACCAGTGGTACTCCGACCGCAAGCAGACCACCGTCTGGGAGTTTGACAAGCCGAAAAAGAACGGTGACCACCCCACCATGAAGCCGATACCGCTTATTGCTTACCCCATCAAGAATTCAAGCATGAGCAACTGCATTGTCCTCGACCCATTCGGCGGTTCGGGCAGTACGCTTATTGCTTGTGAGCAGACGAATCGTATCTGCCACACCATTGAGCTTGATGAGAAGTTCTGCGATGTTATTGTGAAAAGGTACATTGAGCAGGTTGGCTCGGCAGACGGTGTGTTTGTGGTGCGGGACGGAATGACGATACCTTATTTTGAACTGGAAATTCCGGCAGAATAATCTTACGATTGTGTACTGTACACAGTAATTTTTGAGATATTTGTATAGTAATACATCTTGAATAACCTTCAACGCTATACAGGCAACCTACGCTTCGTTCTGCTCCACTGTGAAATTCACGCTGACAACGGCTGGGACTGTGACCTTTATTCTGAAGAAGGACGAAAACGAGGTAATGCGGTACGAGGAGTATTTCAGCGAGGGTTCTCACACAAAGACCTACACCTACCCGTTCACCTCGGAAACCGGGCAGAATACGCTCTCGCTGAGCGTTCTCTCGGTTGACGGAGCGGAGGGTGAATTTCCGAAAATGCAGTCGTGGGGCTATGTTATGGGCGCGTACCTTGCCGGAGATAATCCGTGGGACGGTTATATCGAGCTTCGTGAGAGCGAAATTCGCTTTACAATGCGGCGCGGTGAGCGCAAGAAACTCATTGTTACGGCTGACACAATGCTGTGCGAAATACTCAAATCCCACAAGTTCATGTTTACCGAAACACCGCTGTTTTTCACCAAAAGAACGCATGAGAGAAAGACGCTTGAACCCACTGTTCACACGCTGTTCCCGATCCCGTGGAGTCCGAAGCTGATTACACCTCCGCCGATAACAGCAGTCAATGTGTCCAACAGGAAGTTGTATATCGAACTGCGAAACCCCGTCACGGCTGATGTTATCAGCACAGCCGCTTTCACGATGATAGTCACCACAGAAACAGAAACTCTGCGCTTGCAGCCTATTTTGGCAGACTTTGGAGCAGGAGATTTCGGCAGTACAATTTGGCTCACTTTCGGCGATTCGTCCATGAAAGACAGCGTTCAGAGCATTACGCTACTGTATGATGGCGATATTGGAAATCTTGTTGATGCGCTGAACAACTCGCCCTGCGGCAGTTTCCAAACATCATTTATTTACACACCATATGAGGAGGAAGAAAAATGATTAAAGGAAAAGCGACAATTCAGATTATAGACGAAAAGTCCGGCGAAACTGTGCGTGAAATCCACGAAGAAAACATGATAACAAACGCAGTGGACACTATACTGAATCCGCCCGACTATATTGAAACAGGAATGGACGCGGAGAACGATCGCAGCTACAATCCGCTGCGGGATTTTCTCGGAAATCTTGCCGACACAGCCTTCCGTGGGGTAATT
>SFJQ01000132.1 GCA_004555855.1 [Eubacterium] saphenum
AAACATCATACCCCTTAAAAAGCAATATTATTATAATTATAGAATACTTTTCCTATATTGTCAAGGGTTTTTCACAAACAAATTAACCAAAAAAGCAAATTTTTCGGGATTTTTTTTATTTTAACTTGACAAATGCGGTATAAAGTGGTATAATAAATTGTTAAAATATAACGAAAGGGCTGAATTGAATTGTTTATGGAAAATGAATACCGAACCGCGTACTGCAACGGCTTCGGCGAAAATGACATAGGAAAAAAGGTTCGCGCGGCGGGCTGGGTTGAAAATATCCGCGACCACGGCGGAATTATGTTCGTTGACCTTCGCGACCATTACGGCGTTGTGCAGGTTGTTTTTCACAACGAGAGCCTGCTCGAGGGCATTCACAAGGAATGCGCCGTTTCGATTAACGGAACGGTTCTGAAGCGCGATGAAAGCACCTTTAACGATAAAATCGAAACCGGTACTATTGAAATCGAGGCTGAAGAGGTAAGAATACTCGGAAAAGTTACCGAGCAGCTTCCGTTTGAAATCCAGACTTCCCGCGAAACTCGCGAGGACGTTCGATTGAAGTACCGCTATCTTGACCTTCGCAACAAGAAAATGCACGACAATATTGTTCTGCGCTCGAAGATTATCAGCTTTTTGCGTAATAAAATGCAGGAAATGGGCTTCCTTGAGCTTCAGACGCCGATTTTATCGACATCTTCACCCGAGGGTGCGCGCGACTATCTGATTCCGAGCCGCAAGCATCATGGAAAATTCTATGCTCTGCCGCAGGCACCGCAGATTTTCAAGCAGATTTATATGGTGTCGGGATTTGACAAGTATTTCCAGATTGCGCCGTGTTTCCGCGATGAGGACGCAAGAGCAGACCGTTCGCCCGGCGAGTTTTATCAGCTTGACTTTGAGATGAGCTTTGCTACTCAGGAGGACGTTTTTGCGGTTGCCGAAGAGGTTTTGTCGGCGGTATTCAGTGAGTTCTCGGATAAACAGGTAAGCTCTGCGCCGTTCAGAAGAATTACGTTTGCGGAGTCGATGCTGACCTACGGTACAGACAAGCCCGATTTACGCAACCCGCTGGTTATCAAGGAACTGTCGGATTTGTTTGTTGACAGCGATTTCAAGCCGTTTGCAAACAAGTGCGTTCGCGGTATCCGTGTGCCGAAAATGGCTTCGCAAAGCAAGACCTTCTTCAAGAATATGGAAGATTTCGCCGTAAATGAAGTCGGAATGAAGGGACTCGGCTACTTCAAGGTTGAAGAGGGCGAGGGCGATATGTTCAAGTACAACGGACCTATCGACAAGTTCCTCAACGATGACCAGAGAAAAGAGCTCGCAAAGCGCTGCGAGCTTGAAGTCGGCGATGTTCTGTACTTTATCGCCGATACCCCGAAAAACGCGCCGAAGTTCGCGGGACAAATCCGCACCGAGGTTGCCAAGCGTATGAATTTGATTGACGAGAGCCGCTTTGAGCTGTGCTTCATCGTTGATTTCCCGATGTACGAGTTTGACGAGGAAACGGGAAAAATCATCTTCACGCACAATCCGTTCTCGATGCCACAGGGTGGCCTGGACGCGCTTTTGAACAAAAATCCGCTTGAAATTCTCGCGTATCAGTACGATATCGTCTGCAACGGCGTGGAGCTTTCGTCCGGCGCTGTCCGCAACCACGACCTTGATATAATGATTAAGGCGTTTGAGATTGCGGGTTACACCGAGGAAGACGTTGCGTCAAAGTTCGGCGCACTGTACAGCGCGTTCAAGTTCGGCGCTCCTCCTCACGCAGGAATGGCGCCCGGCGTTGACCGAATGATAATGCTCCTCACAGGCGAGGACAGCATTCGCGAGGTTATCGCGTTCCCGCTCAACTCCAACGCGCAGGATTTGCTTCTCGGCGCACCGACCGAAGTTACCGAGCAGCAGCTCCGCGAGGTTCACATCAAGGTCAGAAAGCAAAATTAAACGAAATTCCCGCTCGATTATTCGGGCGGGATTTTTTAGTTTTCAGCGTAGCTGATTTCCTTTCTGATAAGGTTTTTTGGCGGTTTTCCTGCAATGAAGCGGTTGATATTTTCCACGCAGATTTCGGCGATTTTTCGCTCGATAACAGGGGAGTGGTTGAAGGATTTTCCCGAAATATGCGGAGTTATGAAAACGTTCGGCAAACTCCAGAGCGGCGAGGTTTTCGGCAGCGGTTCTTCGCGAAAAACATCGAGAATTGCCCCGAAAATCCGCTTTTCTCCGAGAGCCTCGGCAAGCGCTTTTTCGTCAACCAGCGAGCCGCGTCCGACGTTTACGAAAAGCGCGTTTTGCTTCATCAGCGCAATTTTTTCCTTGCCGAAAAGTCCGGCAGTAAGCGGGGTATCGGGCAAACAGCTGATAACCAAATCCGCTTTTCTGAGCTGTTTATCGAGCATCTCAATCCCATAAACCTCGTCAAAAAACTCGGTCCTGCGGGGATTTTTCCTTATACCGACAACCCGCGCCCCGAAAGCGCCGAGTTTTTTTGCCGTAAGAGAGCCGATGTTTCCGCAGCCCAAAATCAATGCGTTTTCGCCGTAAATCGTGCGCTCCGAGCCTAAATCCAGCCAGTTTTTCTCGCTTTGCAGACTTTTGTAACCGAAAAATTTCCGATAAACCGCAAGCACAGCTCCGAGAATATACTCCGAGATGACCTCGCCGAACGCACCCGTTACATTTGCAATTACAACACCGTCTGAAACGGTTTTCTCACGGCAGTATTTCTCTGCGCCCGCAAAGCAAATCTGCAGGAATTTCAGCTTAGGAAAATCCACATTTTCGGGTAAATCTCCGACAAATATCTCAGCTTCGGAAGCGGTTTCGCAAAGCTCGCATCCGTTTATCGAGTTCAGCAAAAAATCACGATTTTCCGCCGAAAACGGCGCTTCAATAAACAGTTTCATCGCGACTCCTCAAGCTTTGTGGCGGTTTTGAGTTTCTTGGGTTTCTGCATGTGGCGAACAACGAGGGAAATCGTGAAATTGACCGCAAAATACATCACGCAAGCAAGCCCGCAAAGCACGAAAACATCGGAAACATTCTGAGTTGAAAAGCCCGTGTAGCGCGGGGAAATCTGGATAAGCTGGAACGTTCTTCCCATAAGCTCCGCAACGGCGATGTTCGCGATGTAAGAGGTATCTTTGACCGTTGTGATAACTTGGCTCAGGAGCGTGGGGACGATGTTTTTGAACGTCTGCGGAATGATGATAAAAAGAAGCGTCTGCGGGAGATTGAAGCCCTGCGAATACGCCGCCTCAAACTGCCCTTTGGAGATGGAGTTCAAGCCGCCGCGGATTATTTCCGCGATAACGGACGAGGTAAAGAGAACCAGCGCGATTATTGCTTTGAAAAGCACCGCCATTTCGGTTCTCGACAGCTCAAACAGCTTCGTAAATTCGGTCGGGAACTCGATGGAAGGGAAGAACACCAGTCCGATAAAAATCCACAGCATAAGCGGCGTGTTGCGGAAAATCTCGATATACGCGATTGA
>SFJQ01000133.1 GCA_004555855.1 [Eubacterium] saphenum
TTTTGTGCCGACGCCGTTTAGCTTTTTTGCATTTTTCCTTCCGTCGTTTTGGATAGGCAAGGCGATTATCGAAAACAATATGATATTTATGCTGCTGTCAATAATAGCAGCGGGCTGCTGGATTATGATTTTGCAGAAAAAATATTTTAAGAAGCTTTAACGCGGCGTCATTTTCAATTCAAGGATTTCTATAAAACCAAAATCGGTTTTACAAAGCGGATTATGCGCTGTCTGAGTTGACGCCGGAAACTCCGCCGACCATTCCGAAAATCACGCACAGCACAGCCTTTACTATCAGCAAAACGCCGCCCGCCAGCCCGAAAACAAGTGAAATCACAACAAGCGGCACGATGAACATAATCCCGCTGAGCGCGCCCGTTTTCAGCCCGCCTTTTCGCCGCAGCTTTCCCGCAACCCGCCCGCAGACAAAGCTCCCTGCCGCAATCGCGACAACTGCCGCTGCGCCGGAAGCTGTCGCCGCGGTATCCGTTATCGTGAGCGCACCCGCCGCAAGCGCTGCCAAAATCAAAGCTGCTCCGTATCCCGCCGCAATCCCCGCTGCAAAAGGCGCAAGCGGCGAGCGACGTTTTTTCTTACGCATAAAATCACCCCGCACAGAATTTCTTGTTACATTCTATGCGGGGTTTGTACAAAATATTTTCGCAAATTCTCACGCAAGTGCTGTGAAGCGCCTATTTAACCTCGTTTACAAGCTCTTTCCCGCTCAGATAGTCCTCGAAATTTTTCAGCGTGACTTCGGCGATATTCGCGAGCGCTTCTTCTGTCAGGAAGGCTTGGTGAGAGGTAACGATAACGTTTGGTCTGGAAACGAGCAGCGAGATTATTTCATCGGTGACGATTTTGTCGGAGTTGTCCTCGAAAAACAGCCCGCTTTCTTCCTCGTAAACGTCGAGCGCCGCGCCGCCTATCCGCTTTTCGTTCAGCGCGTCGAGGAGCGCTTCGCTGTCGATTAAGTGACCGCGCGAGGTGTTGACGATAAGAGCGTTCTTTTTCATCAGCCGCAGCGCCGCTTCATCGATGATATAGCGCGTTTGCTCGGTGAGCGGGCAGTGCAGGGAGATGATGTCGGAGTTTTTGAAAAGCTCCTCTTTGGAAACGTAGTTTATCCCGCTGTTTTCGGCAGGGTAGAGGTCGTAGGCGATGACGTTCATTCCAAATCCGCGGCAGATATCGATGAAAACGCGCCCGATTTTTCCCGTGCCGATAATCCCCGCCGTTTTCCCGTGCAAATCAAAGCCCGTCAGCCCGTTCAGGCTGAAATTAAAGTCGCGCGTTCTGATATAGGCACGCGGAATTTTCCTGTTAAGCGCGAGGATAAGCCCCATCGTGTGCTCGGCGACAGCGTAAGGCGAGTACGCGGGCACGCGCAGGATTTTCAGCTTTCCCTTAGCGGCGGCAAGGTCAACGTTGTTGTAGCCCGCGCAGCGCATCAGAATTACCTCAACGCCTTCCTTTGCGAGAATTTCAATCGTTTTCGCGTTCACCACGTCGTTTACAAACGCGCAGACCGCCTTGCACCCCTCGGCAAGCTTTGCGTTCTCGGGACGAAGCCGTCCCACGAAGTACTCGATTTCATAGTTTTTGTTGTACTTGTCAAACCATTCCTTATCGTAAGGCTTGGCATCAAAAAAGGCGATTTTTTCCATAAATATTCTCCTTAATTCGGTTTGTAATCTGTATCTTTTGCCGATTTACACCGAATTATGCTTGACAAAAACGGAAAATGTCATTATAATAGATTTGGAGTGATTTTATGGAAGAAAAGTCAACGCGGCTGAAAAAAGCCGTTTTATTTATTGTTTTGTCGGCGCTTGCGTTTGCGTTTATGAACCTGTTTGTGCGGCTGTCGGGGGACGTGCCGATTATCCAGAAAACGTTTTTCCGCAACCTTTTCGCGGTGTTTGTCGCGTCAATCACGATGATTAAACACAAGCACCCGATTTTGCCGAAAAAAACCGAGGCGTTTGACCTGCTGATGAGAGCGGGTTTCGGGTACTTGGGCGTATGCTGTAACTTTTACGCTCTGACCAATCTGAACGCTGCGGACGCTTCGATGCTGAACAAAATCTCGCCGTTTTTCGCGATAGTTTTCTCGGGGATAATCCTCAAAGAGCGCGCGAACAGAATTCAGTGGCTGATTGTCCTGATTGCGTTTGCGGGAGCGTTATTCGTGCTGAAGCCGACGATGTCGAACGTGCAGATTTTGCCGTCAGCTGCGGGATTTGTCGGCGGAGCGTGCGCGGGACTTGCCTACGCGTTTGTCCGCAGAGCCTCGTCAAAGGGCGTGCCGGGGTATTACATCGTGTTTTTCTTCTCGGCTTTTTCAACGCTTTGCGCTTTGCCGTTCGTGGTTTTCGACTATCACCCGATGGAGCTTTCGCAGCTTTTGTGCCTGCTTGGAGCGGGCTGCGCGGCGGCTTGCGGGCAGTACGCGATAACCGCAGCCTATTCTCACGCGGCGGCGAAGGAGGTTTCGATATACGACTACTCCTCGATAATTTTCACGGCAATCCTCGGCTATTTCTTTATGAATGAAATCCCCGATTTGTACAGCTTCATCGGCTTTTTCATCATCATCGCCGCAGCGGTCGCGATGTTCTTGTACAACAACCGAAAGCTGCCCGAAAAAGAGGATAGATAAACAAAAAACCGGAGCGAAAAACTCCGGTTTTTATGTATGATTTGACGAAAAATTACTTGTCTTCAACCTCAACAATCTTCGCGTCAACAACATTTTTCTTGATGCTTTCGATGCCGTTCTTGCAGCCTGCCTTTGCCTTATAGCCCTCGCCGGTTGCGATAATCTGACCGTTCTTTGCCTTCAGGCGGAAACGGAACTCGCCCTTCTTGTCAGTGTACAGCTCGAACTTCGGGTTCTTTTCGGTAGCGAAGCCCTCAACGGTCTGGTCCTCGACAGCAGCCTCGGGAGCGTTTGTGATAACGCTGTTTATGCCGTTTTTGCAAGCGTCGAGAGAGTTATAGGTTTCGCTTGTCGCGATAACTTCGCCGTTGCCTGCCTTGAGGTTGAACACAAATCCATCGTTCTTGGTTTTCTTGATTTCAAACTTGCCCATAATTTTCCGTCCTTTCAAAAGTCGAATTTTAGGATAAACTTACAATTTTATTTTAGCATTATTTCTCACCATTGTCAAGCATTTTACGGAAATTTTTTCACATTTTACAATTCGGTTTGTGCTTCTTCCACAATTTTTTCGTTGATTTCGATAACTTCCCGCGCGGTTGTCTTTGGCAATTCGCCGTGAAAAAATGCTTGACAAAAGAGGCGAATTATGGTATAATATACTTTGTTATAAAACGCTGATGTGGCGAAATCGGCAGACGCAAGGGACTTAAAATCCCTCGGTGGCAACACCGTACCGGTTCAAGTCCGGTCATCAGCACCAGTGAGGACGGACTTTCAGCCCGTCCTCCTCTGCGTTTTTTGTGATTTTGCACAAGTACAAAATCACAAAAAGCCGCGGGTTGT
>SFJQ01000134.1 GCA_004555855.1 [Eubacterium] saphenum
GGCAGACGGCTCGACAACCGGCTGGACCGAAATGGAAGCAGATGAACAGTTTGTAACAGATTTTATGTATCGCGTTGACGTAAATTATGATAAAGAGGCGGGTGTTAGTTATTTCAAAAATGAAGACACAAATTATTACGTTAAAGATAATAATGTGAAATGTGATTCCACGCTTTTTATTCTTAATGATGTCATCAGACTGAGCGGATATTTCAGCCCGATTAGCGCCCCCGTAACTCCCCCGAGCAGACCTTCAAGAGAACCCGACCCCGAGCCTACCTATCTGCCTTACATAACAGATGGAAAAGAGATGACGTGGGACGAGGTTTGCGAATATCTCAAAACCCTCAACGACGGCGATGAAGTTGACATTCATCTCGGCGGCGCAGACGTTGTTCCCGAGAAGGTTATGACGGTGATTGCCGACAAGGAACTCAGAGTGAATTTCATCTACAGCTATGCAAAAAGCTGGTTTGTTGACGGCGCGAAGATTGATTCACCCGCAGAAACGAATTTTGCCGTAAGTGCGAAAACTTCTCCCGATACCTCCGAGCTTCGCGGCGTTGTGGGAACTAGCTTTGAGGTTTTCGGAGCAAATTTCCCCGTTGAACAGGCGATTTCTTTCAAGACCGAACACGCGGGAAAATTCGCAAATCTTTACAAAATCGTGGACGACAAGCCGGTATTTGTCGCGGCTGTCAGAATTGACGCTGACGGAAAAGCGAAGTTTGCCGATATGTCAGCCGAGGGCAAATATGTGATTATGCTTGGCGAATACAGCGACCTTCCCGGCGATATGGACAACGACGGTATGGCAAACGCAAAGGACGCGCTCGCGATTCTCAAGCACGCTGCGGGAGTAGAAAACGGCGAAAATCCGCAGGCTGCCGATGTGAACGGCGACGGAACTCCTAACGCAAAGGACGCGCTTTTGATACTGAAAAAAGCCGCCGGAGTTGAATAAAAAACAAACGGGTGTGCAGAAATGCACACCTGTTTTCTTTCCGAAAATCCGTAAAACCGAGCAAACTTCCTCTGCCGCCGACTATTTTCTGCTTCCGAAGAATATGTATCGTATATGACGGAAACCGTCGCGTATCGTCCGCAGATGAGGCTTTCCGCTTCGTCCGTCGGGGCTTAGCGTGACGGGAATTTCCGCGATTTCAGCGCCCGAAAGCGCGAACTTCCCGATGATTTCGGTCGCAAACTCCATTCCCCCGCAGGAAAGTCCCAGCGCAAGCGCTTTTTCCCGGTCAAAGCCGCGAAGCCCGCAGTGAAAATCCCTCACTTTTGTGTGAAAACGCAGCCTCCCCAGAAACGACAGAAAAGGCACGCCGATATATCTGTGCGAAAAGGGAATTGCTCCGGGCGCGATATTGTCAAGACGACAGCCCATAACAAGAGGATATCCCTCGCGGAGCTTTTCGACAAAGCCTTCAAGGTGCAGGAAATCATAGCTCATATCGCAGTCGCCCATAATGACATACTTCCCGCAGGCGGCGTTTATTCCGCCGATAAGCGCGTTTCCGTAGCCGCGTTTTTCTATGTTAACCACGCGCGCTCCCGCTTCACGGGCAAGCGACGCGGAATTGTCCGTGCTTCCGTTATCGGCAATCAGAACTTCTCCCGAAACTCCGCTTTCCTCAAGGAATTGCCGCGCAAGACCAACGCACCGGGCAACGGTTTGCTGTTCGTTCAGGCAGGGCATAAGAATTGTAAGCTCAATTCCGTTCACGCTTTTTCCCTCCTTTTACGGGGGTTTTCTTCTTTTTCGGGCGGAATTCCAGCGTGTACCAAACTCCCGCAAACAGCGCCATTATACTTGAAGCAAGCGCGCGATAGGTGAAAAATTCGTGCAGGTAGGAGTGGTTGTTCAGCAGGAAAAATCTCACAAAAGGCAGCGCGCCGAGTATCAGCATAATCAGCGTAAAGCTGCGGTCAAATTTCTCGCGGCTATGGAAAAGATAGAACACCGCTCCCAAAATCAGCGCGGAAATCACAATTCCCGCCGCGATAGCGCCCCACTCTACTCTTTCCGAGCCGCCGAAAAGCGTTGAGATATTCGCCGCGGGCGCAAGGAAAAACTGCGCGACGGGCGAAAGTTCCTCCGCTTCGCCGACAAATCTTTCCTCGACGGACGCGAGAGCCGCCGCAAATTTGTTTTCACCCGTGACAATACTCGCGGCAGTCCACTTTACAAGAAATGTTCCCGCGTAGGAAAGCAGCCAAGCCCCACCGCATTTTACGGAAAGCAGAACGCTGTTTTTCAGCGCGGGAAGCCGATTTTCCTGTTTTCGCATTATGAAAACGATTATCAGCGGGATAAGTATCGTCAGCGTTTCGCAGGTGAGAAAGTCGAAAAAAGCAATCATCGCGCCCGAAATTACCGACAGAATTGAAAGCGCGCCGTCATTTCGTTCCAGAAGGATAAAAAACGGGAGCAAAACAAGCGTCACAAGCACTGCTGGCTGATATTCAAGCGAAATGCCGATATTCCAGACGTGAACGCAAAGGAACGCAGCCAAAAGCGCGCCCGCCGCGAAAAACTGCTTTTTCTTCAGCAGCAGCGCCGCGTTTCCCGCAAGCAAAACAAACGCCGCAATCATACCGATTAGCTTTATCCCACCGATGTCCGTGAACAGCATAAGCGGTCGGATAACCGCCGCCATTCCGTGCCAGTAGCGCGTGTAATCGGTATTCGGCGCAGTTCCCTCGATGGCTTGGTAAAATCCCCAGTTTTCGCCGTAGTCGTTCGTGCCGTCGTTTCCGTCATAGTAGGCTGTGTCAAGAGCTGCCGAAAACGGCTCGCCAACGCCCATATTCCACGCGACATTGAGCAGAATCACATCTGCGTAATTATCCTGAACAAGCCGCATTTGCGAGTTTTTCGGGAACGGCTCTTTGTCCTTGAAAAACATCGCGCTCGAGAGCATATTGTCGTAAATTTGCTCGTTCGGGACAGCCGCCGCAGCGGTGAGCGCAGCCCAGAGCGCCAGCACAGTTGCCGCGAAAACAGCCGCGCGGCGTAAAATGGCAGTAAATTTCTTCATTTTTTACCTCGCAAGATTTTCTGCTTTTATTATATCACACAATCTGCTTTTGTGTCAATACAAAATCGGCGCGAGTCTGAACTTTTGCTTCACCTTTTAGGGTTAATTGCAACTAAAATGTAAAAAATTACTTGACATTGAATTGATTTTTGTGTATAATGGAACTTACCATAAGGTTAACCCGTGAGAAAGAAAGGAAGATTTACTATGTTTAAGAAACGGCTTAAAGGGCTGCTTGCGATGGTGCTTGCCGGCTCGATAGCAACAACGGCGCTGCCGCTTTCGGCGTCGGCGGAAATTAGCGGAAATATCAGTGTAGTGGGTGGAACCGGAGGAACTATAGATCCAAGCGGATTACCGGGCTGTCTACCCCCATATGTTGACGAAAATAATTTGTGGGCGATTTATAGCAGTGATGGTAATAGTACCTGCACTGGCGATC
>SFJQ01000025.1 GCA_004555855.1 [Eubacterium] saphenum
CAAGAAGCTTCAGAGAAAGCACGAGCACGGCTTTATGAAGAGAATGGCAACCAAGAACGGCAGAAAAGTGCTCGCACGCCGCCGCGCAAAGGGCAGAAAAAGACTGACTTATTGATTTAGATGTCCGATTTTAAAAAAAGGTACGTCGTAATCAAAAGCAACCGCGATTTCAGCTATTTGTTTAAGAAGGGCGAATCCGTAGTGACATACGGCTTTGTATGCTATATAAAGCCGCGCCGGGCGGGGAAAAACCGCCTCGGCATAGTCACGGGGAAAAAAGTCGGAAACGCGGTTAAAAGAAATCGTGCAAGACGGATTATACGAGAAGCGTTTCGGGTAATCGACCCGATAATCAGAAAAAGCGGGACGGGAAGATTTGACTTCGTTTTTGTGGCGCGGTCAAAGACGCCGTCGCTAAAGACAGGACAAATCCTGAGCCTGATGAAAAAGACCGTTTTGCCGAAAATTCTGCAAGAATAAAGTGAAATGAAATATATTTTACTGGGACTAATAAAGCTGTATAAACTTACATTGTCGAAAATTCTGCCGCCTTGCTGCCGCTTTTATCCAACCTGTTCCGAGTACGGATTAATCGCTGTTCGGAGGTTCGGCGCGGTCAAGGGCGGTTATTTGACGTTATGGAGAATTTTGCGGTGCAATCCGTACTGCAACTGCGGCTATGACCCCGTACCCGAGAAATTTTGCTTTCGTCCCGAAAAACTGACCGTTTCCAATCCACAGTGGGACAGCTGGGAAGAAATGGTCGCTGCGGGAAATCAACAGGCGGGAAACACCGCGGACAGCTCGCAAAACGGCTGAACGCGATTAATGATTTATATGGCAAACGGCAGGTTTATCTGACGCTTAATCTGGCGTTTATTATAACACGGAAAGGTTCTGAAGGTTATCAATTTCTTATATAGTATTATCGGCACGCCGCTTGGTTATGTGCTTTACGCGATTTACAACTTTATATGCAAGAACGTCGGAGTTGCGATTATCCTCTTTACGTTCATCATAAAGGCTGCGCTTCTCCCGATTTACATCAAGCAGCAAAAGACAACGGCAAAATCCGCTGTTTTTGCTCCGAAGGTAAGGGAAATTCAGCAAAAATACAAGAACAACCCCCAAAAACAGCAGGACGAGCTTGCAAAGCTCCAGCAACAGGGCTATAAGCCGACTGCGGGCTGTCTGCCGACGCTGCTTTCGTTCCTGATACTGTTCGGCGTCATCGATGTCGTTTACAAGCCGCTTACCCACATTATCCACACCAACGAAAGTCAGGTTTCCGCATTTGTCGAGGAGTCCTACAACATTGATATGACCTCGATGTTTATCAAGGAAATCAATCTCTCCGGCGAAGAGCTTATGAAGCTCGATGAAAACGGCGTTAAAAAGCACGAGGATATCGTCCGCGACGCAAAGAAAATTATCGCTTACTACAACGAACACTGCCTCACCGACGGCAAAAAGGCTGTCGATATCGCAGATTTCAAGGAAATGAGCATTGAAAACGTCAATGTGATGAACACCGCGATTAAACGGATTATCTCGGACGAATACGCAAAAGACGCAAACGCGACAATGCTCACAAACGCGGATATCTACAAGCTCACCGATGCGGAAAAGAAGGAAATTGACGCAATTCAGACGCCCGAGGACAAGCTGGCTTATCGCGCAGAGCACTGCTTCGGCGACGGAACAATCGCTCTGTTCAACACGCTCACAAACCACTACGGCTACTACAAGGCAACCGGTATCGATACCGTTCCGTTCGTGGCGTCCGCTTCGCTCCAGCGTGAGCTTTATGCGCTTGAATGCTACGGCAACAACAGCGAGTTCTTCAGCGAAAGAGTTGTAAACGACAACCTTCGCGTTCAGATAAACGAACTGAGCGACAACCTCAACTTCCTCGGAATACCTCTCGGACAGGTTCCTATGGAGCATATGGGCTTCCCGATGATTCTCATTCCGATTTTGTCGTTCCTTCTCGCGCTTGCTCAGACCTTCATCTCCAACAGAAATATGGCAGTCAACAACCCCGAAGCAAAACCCATGGGCTGTATGAAGGTTATGATGTATGTTATGCCGCTTATCTCGCTGTGGATTGCGTTCTCCGTTCCCGCTGGCGCAGGCTTCTACTGGGCGATAAGCTATGTGTTCGGCATTGCTCAGACAATCATTCTCAACAAGCTGTACAATCCGAAGAAGCTCAGAGAAATGGCGGCAGCGGAAATCGATTTGAAGAACAAGGTTGTTACGGTTGAAGCAGTCAAGGAAAAGATTATCGATGAAGAAACCGGCGAGGTTCTCACCCAGAAGGAAATCAACCGCCGCAAGCTCGCCGAGGCAAGAAAAGCCGACGCTCTGAAATACGGCGAGGAATACAAGGAAGACGATGACGACTGATATCGCTTCCTGAAAGGGGAATAATATGGAGAAAGAATTCAGCGCAAAAACCATTGAAGAGGCAAAGGAGCTTGCCGCAAAGGAATTCGGCGTGAGTGCCGATGAAATTGAATTCGACATTCTCGAGCAGCCCAGAAAGACGCTTTTCGGCGGGCTTAAGGGAGAGGCTAGAGTTAACGCGATTTATGAGCCGGCTGTCGAAGAGCCGAAAAAGCGCATTTTCGAGGACGATGAAGAGGATATCGAAGAAGCCGGAGAAAGCGCTCCCGAGGCTTTGGACGATGAGAAATCCGATGACGAGGAGGAACTCCCCGCGGATTTTGACGTGACAAAGAGCCTGAAAGTAAAGACAGCTATCGAGTACCTCACGGCGGTTCTCAAAGCGCTCGGTCTTGAAAAGTTCACGATAACTCCCGAAAAGCGCGGCGGAAACGTTGTGCTTGACATCAAGGGCGAGAAGCTCGGCGTTGTTATCGGAAAGCGCGGCGAAACGCTTGACAGCCTTCAGTATCTGACAATTCTCGCCAGCAACCGCACGGAAGAGAGCTTCTGCAGGATTTCGCTCGACTGCAACGGTTATCGCGACAAGCGCCGCGAAACTCTCGACGCGCTTGCAAGAAAGACATCTGCAAAGGTTATCAAGCAGGGCAGAAAGATTGCGCTTGAACCGATGAACCCTTATGAGCGCAGAATTATTCACAGCTGCGTTGCCGAAATCGAGGGCGTTTCGAGCCGTTCGACAGGCTCCGAGCCGTTCAGAAAGGTTGTTATTTACGCAGACAAGCCCAAGTTCGACAACAACCGCAGACGCGGAGGAAATCACGGCAGCGGTTCGGGAGCAAGAGGCTATCGCCGCTCCGAGGGCTTCTCGACAAGCTTTGAGCGCGAATATAAGCGCAGCAGCTACTCACCCGATGAAAACGCAAACGCGGGCGAGTTCTCGAAGGAAACGGTTGATACCGAGAGAAACGCAACCCTTTACGGAAAGATTGAGCTTTAATTTAATGGAAAGCCGCCTGAAATCGGGCGGCTTTTTTGAACAGGAGAATTTGTATGATTGACGAACGACTGAAAAAACAGCTCGAGTTTCTGCTCGAAATCGACAAAATGAAGAGCCTTTACCGGCAGTCCTATATTATCCACGATGAAACGCGCGGCGACTCTATGCGCGAGTTTGAGGGCGAGAAAACGCGATACAAACGGCGCGAAAACGACGCGGAGCACTCGTTTCATCTGGCGCTTTTTGCGATGACGCTTGCCGAGCACTCAAACGAAAAGGTGGACGTGCTGAAGGTGATGAAGATGGTGCTTATACACGATGTTGTGGAGATTGACGCGGGCGACACCTACTGCTATGATACCGAGGGGTATAAGTCAAAGCGTGAACGCGAGGAAAAGGCTGCGGACAGGCTTTTCGGGCTGCTCCCCGATGACCAGCGTGACGAGTACCGCGCGCTCTGGGAGGAATTTGAGCGCGTTGATACCGCAGAAGCACGTTTTGCCGCGGCGCTCGACCGTATGCAACCGATGCTGCTGAATTACAGCAAGGACGGCATAAGCTGGCGTGAACACGGCGTTTCCTTCGAGCAGGTTCACGCTCGGAACGCACACATCAAAAACGGCTCCGAAGAACTCTGGGAGTATATCGAGGAGATGCTCAGGCAGGCGAAAGAAAAGGGCTGTTTCGCGGAATAATCGGCTATTTCCTCTTGAAAAATGTATAATAATATGATATACTATTATAATAGAGAAATATGTTTTGAGGTGAAAATATGAGATTAGTGGCAATTGTCGGGCGGCCGAATGTCGGCAAGTCCACGCTTTTTAATAAACTTGTCGGGAAACGGCTTTCGATTGTTGACGACACGCCGGGCGTTACCCGCGACAGAATTTACGGGAAATGCGAATGGCTCAACCGCGAGTTTACCCTTATCGACACCGGCGGTATCGAGCCGAAAACCGATGACACAATCCTAGCACAGATGCGTGAGCAGGCGATGCTTGCCATCGATTCGGCGGACTGCATCATCTTCGTTACCGATATGACAACCGGCGTTACCGCAAACGACACGGACGTTGCGAATATGCTGATGAAGAGCGGAAAGCCCGTTGTTCTCGCGGTCAACAAAGACGACAACATCGGTGCGCCGCCGCCTGAATTTTACGAATTTTACAACCTCGGTCTGGGCGACCCGATTTCCGTTTCCGCAGTTCACGGTCACGGCACGGGCGATTTGCTTGAGGCAGTTTTCAGGAATTTGCCGCCCGATGAGCCGGAGGAATATGAAGAAAACGCGATAAAGGTTGCCGTTATCGGAAAGCCGAATGTCGGAAAATCATCGCTTGTGAATTATCTCACGGGCGAAGAGCGCTCCATCGTTTCCGATATCGCGGGAACAACGCGCGACGCTATCGACAGCGAGGTTATCCGCGGCGACGACAGGTATATTTTCATCGATACCGCGGGAATGCGCCGCAAGGCAAAAGTTACCGAAAATATCGAGCATTTCAGCGTTCTGCGCGCGCTTATGGCGGTTGACCGCGCGGACGTCTGCGTTGTTATGATAGACGCAACTGTCGGCTTCACGGAGCAGGACAGCAAGGTTGCGGGCTACGCTCACGACAAAGGAAAAGCGTGCGTTATCGCGGTGAACAAGTGGGACGCTGTTCCCGAGAAAACCGACAAAACGATGCAGGAATTTACAAAAAAGCTCGAAATCGACTTCTCGTTTATGAGCTACGCGCCGTTTGTCTTTATCTCGGCGAAAACCGGCGCGCGCGTTGACAAGCTATTCGACCTCATCAAAATTGTCCACGAGCAGCACAACCGCCGCATTTCCACGGGCGTCCTCAACGATATGCTCTCCTACGCAACCTCGCGCGTGCAGCCGCCCTCCGACAAGGGCAAGCGCCTGAAGGTCTACTATATGACGCAGGCTTCAACCGCGCCGCCAACCTTTGTCATCTTCTGCAACAGCAAGGAGCTTTTCCACTACAGCTACCAGCGCTACCTCGAGAACCAAATCCGCGAAACCTTCGGGCTGGACAAAACACCTATCAAAATCTCCATACGCGAGCGCGGCGAATAGCCCAAGGCAAGGCTCCTGCGTATCCCGACCTCCTGCGAGTACGAAGCTCGCTGCTCGGGCGAAACGCCCGTTTTTCGCTTCGCGAAAAACCAACAGCGCTTAAGCGCTGTTGCCCGCGCGAAGCGCGGGGGGCGTTCCGCCCACCGGGAGTCTGCGCGTACTCGGGGAGGAGCAGAAACTCAGGCTGCCGAAAGAGATGAAATTTAGCAAGGAGAAAAGGTTGAAAAAGTTACTGAAAGACTTCCTGAAGTACAAATTGAAAACGAATGCGGTAAAGCTGGCGCTGCTGGCGGCGATAGGCGCGGATATCGGGATTTGGATTGGCGTGTCGGCAAGCGCAACGGTTGAAACCGTGCAGACGCTGCTGAACTTGCAGTGGCTGTTTGTCGCGGTACTGATTGTGTGCGGATTTTTGTTTGTACACGGCGTTGTGACGCAGTTTGTTATCGATATAAAACGGCTCAGAGGTCACCTGGAAAACCTCCCGACAGCCGAAAGAGAACAGCTTCTCGAGGAATACCAGACTGCCGAAATGAACGAAAACGGACGGCTTTTCCTATCGAAATTTATGCTGTATTTCTGCTTCGGCGGAGGAATTATGCGCTACTCGATTATCGACAGGATTTCGATTTTCCAAAAAGGCTTGTGGATTGAAAGCGTGAGTCGCTCGGTTCTGTTGAGAACAGGCTAAAACGAGGATAAAGCCGCGCTTATGAACGCGCTGATTGAACGGACAAACGCTGCAAGAGAACAAAAGGAAACCGACGATGAATGACATAAAGAGGGAATATTTCAAGCTTTACCGCCTCTCGACCGTTTTTATCTGGGTTTGGGCGGCGATTATGACAGCGGGGCTTTTTCTGACCGCGAGAAATAACCAAAACCTGCTGCCGTTTGCGATTGCAATAAGCAGCGCCGCCGTTTTGTACGCGGTTGTTATCACGGTTTTGACGTTTACCGCGCCCGTTGTTTTCAGGAATAATCTGAAAAAGCTGCCCGAAAACGAGCAAAACGAAATACAAAACGGCAGGTTCACGCAAATCGGAAAGCGTAGATTTTACGAGCATTTCACGGTGTTTTTCGCGGGAAGGCAAATCAAGCTCGTGAAATACAGCGGGATAAAAAGCCTTGAGCCAAAAGGAAACAAGCTGCGGCTGGTTCTTGAAAGCGGGAAAACGGTTAATCTACCCGTTGACGTTGAGGAAAACTCCGCGATGTTAGCCGCCGCTCTCAAAAGCAAAAATCCCGACATCGCCGTGATTATCAACGGAAAAGTTGTCGAAAAAACAGGAAATTCGGTTGGTTTTGAAAAAACAGAAGAAAAGGAAGATACAAAATGATTTGGATTTGCTATGCGATTATGATTTTGGTGCCGTATTTAATGGGCGGCATAAACACGTCAATTATTGTCACGAAAATCACAACCGGCAAGGATATCCGCACAATGGGCAGCCACAACGCCGGTTTAACAAACACTCTGCGCTCCGTGGGGAAAAAGGCGGCGCTTGTCGTGCTTATCGGCGACGCGTCAAAAGCGGCAATCGGCGTGCTTTTGGTAAGGCTCGCGTTTTTCTACATAGGCGGCGTTGATACAACAAACCCCGTTCTCGGAATGAGCTGGGTTGAGGTTTTCGCGGTGTTTATGGCGATTGTCGGGCACTGCTTCCCCGTTTACTACGGCTTCAAAGGCGGAAAAGGCGTGCTTGCGGCAATCTCCGCGATTTTCGTTCTCGACTGGCGTGTAGGACTTATCTTAATCGGAATTTTCGCCGTAATTGTCGGAATAACACGCTATGTTTCACTCGGAAGCTGCATTTGCTCGGCGGTGTTTTTTGCGATAACGTTCTGCTTCGATTTCTTCATCGACCACGACGCCGCGCTTTTTGTCAACACAATCCTGAGCGCGTTCTGCGGCGGTCTGATAATTTTCAGGCATCGCGAGAATATCAAGCGGCTTGTCAATCACTGCGAGAAAAAGCTCGGCGAGAAGGCGAAATAAGAGTGAATTATGGAAAATATCAGGCAGGCTGAAACACGCGATATTTCAAGGCTTGCGGAAATCGAGGTTTTCAATTATAGGTTGTATTTTTACCCGATTTTCAAGTGCGACAAGTTCTATTTTGACGAGCTTTCGGTTATCGGCGAAACGGAAAAATACCGCCGCGATGAAAGCCTTATTTGCAGCACCTATGTTTACGATGACGGAGTGGTGAAAGGGTTTGTGAGGATTCTTGACAGCGAGGTGGTAAAGCTGTTTGCCGAGCCCTCTCTGCAAGGTCAGGCAATCGGCGGGAAACTGCTGAATTACGCGGTTGAACGGCACAAGGTCACGTTCTTGTGGGCGCTCGAGAAAAATGTCCGCGCAATCCGTTTCTACGAGCGGCACGGCTTTCACGTTACCGATGAAAAGAAGTTTGAAGAAGATACCACGGAGTATCTTGTGAAGCTGAAACGCTGAAACCACACATCAATTGACAGCGAGGAAAATATGGCGGATTTTGATATTGCGATAATCGGGGGCGGTCCTGCGGGAGCAACTCTCGCGAGGCTTCTCGACAAGCGCTTTCGCGTGCTTCTGATAGACGGCAAAAGCGACGCTCCCGAGAGCTTTCACAAGCCCTGCGGCGGGCTTCTTTCACCCGACGCGCAAAAAGCGTTTGCGGAGTTTGACCTCACGCTCCCGAAGGATATTCTCGTTGACCCGCAGATTTTTTCCGTCCGCACAATCGACCTCGGAAAACGCCTTGAACGGCACTATCAGCGGTTTTACATAAATCTCGACAGGCACAGGTTTGATTTGTGGCTGAAAAGTCTTGTCCCGCAGAATGTCGCGCAATTCAACGGGAAATGCCTTAAAATAACCGCAGACGGTGATTTTTCGCTTTTTTGCAAATCGGGCAGCGGGGAGCGCGTTTTTACGGCTGAAAAAATTGTCGGCGCGGACGGCGCAAACTCGATTGTAAGGCGGTTCCTTTACCCGAAAAAGAAAATCCGCAGCTATACCGCTATCCAGCAATGGTTTCCCGAGAGCAGCGCGAAGCCGTTTTACAGCTGCATTTTCGACCCAGAAACAAGCGACTGCTGCTCTTGGACAATTTCAAAGGATAACTTTCTGATTTACGGCGGAGCGTTTCCCGCGAAAAAGTGCCGTGAAGCGTTTGAACGGCAGAAAAAGCGGCTCGAGGATTACGGGATTTGCTTAGGTGAGCCGATAAAAACAGAAGCCTGCGTTGTTCTTCGACCGAAATCTCCCTTTGACATCTGCGCTGGGAAAAACGGCGCGTTTCTAATCGGAGAAGCGGCAGGGCTTATCAGCCCAAGCTCGCTTGAAGGGATAAGCTTTGCCGTGAACAGCGCGAAATACCTCGCCAAAGCGCTTAACGGTGAGAAAAACGAGAACAAGCGCTACTCGAAGAAGCTGTTTGGTTATCGGGTAAAAATTCTGAGTAAACTGATGAAATGTCCGTTTATGTATTCTCCGATTTTGCGGAGAATGGTGATGAAAAGCGGACTTAAAAGCATAAAAATCTCAAAGAATACGGATATTATAAAGTGAAAGCACGGAGGAAATTATGGCGAAAATTACGATTTTGGGCTGCGGCTACGGCACGGCTCTCGGCGTCCTTTATACAACCTACGGTCACGACGTCACCACTTGGACGAAATTTGATCAGGAGGCTGAACAGCTTCGCACTGAACGCGAGCACAAAAAGCTGCTTCCCGGAGTAAAGCTCCCCGACGCGCTTAAAGTCACGACAAATCCCGAGTGCGTGTCCGACGCGGATATCGTCGTAATCTGCATTCCGTCCGCGTTTTACCGCGACGCTGTTTGCGCAGTAAAGCCGTTTATCAACCCGAAATCTATCATAATCAACGCCAGCAAAGGTCTTGAGGAAGCGACGGGATTTCGGCTTTCCGAGGTTATCCGGCAGGAACTTCCGCACAACAAAATCGGCGTTATCACGGGGCCTTGTCACGCTGAGGAAATCGCGCGGCTTGTTCCCACAACTGAGGTCTGCGCGGCGTATGACCCGGACGTTGCTTCGTACATTCAGCACACCCTCTCAAACGAGCGCTATCGTATCTATATTAACGACGACATCGTTGGCTGCGAGCTGGGCGGCGTGCTGAAAAATCCCATCGCGCTGGGCTGTGGAATTGCGCGCGGAATGGAGCTTGGCGACAACACAATCGCGGCTCTTATCACAAGAGGAATGACCGAAATCACGCGCCTTGCCGTTGCACTCGGCGCAAATTGGAAAACCTTCACGGGAATGGCGGGCTTCGGCGACCTGATTGTAACCTGTACCTCGCAGCACTCGAGAAACTACCGCGCAGGCTTCCTTATCGGAAAGGGAACTTCCGCCGCTGAGGCTGTCGCGCAAATCGGCACGGTTGAGGGCTATATCAACAGCCGAACCGCGCTGCGCCTTGCAAACGAGCATAAAATTGAAGTACCCATTATCGAGCAAATCGTTAAAATCTGCTTTGACGGCGCTGTCCCGACAAACTCAATCGCCGCGCTTATGGGCAGAGCCGTAAAAAGCGAGCGCGAAACCTACTGGACGGACTGATTTCACGACAAAATTGGGAGCGAAACCTGCCGGACGGAAAAATCCGGCTTTGTCCTGCGATGCGCGGCTTTGCTGTCCTATCCCGCTTTGCGATATCGGCGGGGTGGGCGAAACGCCCCCTCGCGCAAGGCGCGAGGCTTCAGCGCGAAGCGCTGAAGGTTTTTCGCGAAGCGAAAAACGGGCGTTCCGCCCGAGCAGGGAGCGCGTACTCGAAGGAAGCGGGAAAAGAACAAAGCCCCTTGCCGGAGTGAGATGAAACTTTGAACGGAGATGGTGGAAATGCACGAGAAAGCGCCTGCAACGATAAACGAGCAAATCAAGATATTAAAGCAGCGCGGCTGTATTATCGAGGACGAGAAAAAAGCGCGCGATACCTTAAAATACATCAACTACTACCGCCTGTCAAACTATTTTGAGCCGTTTTCCGTGAGCAAGCACAAGTACGAGGACGGAACAACGTTCGAGAAAATAATGCGCGTTTACGAGATGGACAGAAAGCTGAGAAGCGTGCTTCTGGCGGCGCTTGAGGAGGTTGAAATCGCGCTTCGTGCGGCAATTTCCAACTACCACGCGCTGAAATACGGCGCGCTCGGCTATCTCAATCCCGCGAGCTTTAACCTCTCCCACAATCACGCGAGCTTTCTCGGCAGAATAAATCACCTCATCGAGTCCAACGAAGACAGGCAGTTCGTAAAACACTATAACGCGAAATATGGCGGAAAATTCCCGCTTTGGGTTATGATGGAGCTGTTTTCGTTCGGGTCGCTTGCGTTTTTCTACAAGGATATGAAAAATCCCGATAAAAAGGAGCTTGCCGATGAGTACTACAACTGCTCGTCAAGCGAGCTGGACAACTGGATTTTCTGCCTGAACGAGCTGAGAAACTCCTGCGCGCACTACTGCCGACTCTACGGGACAACTTTCCCCGTTGAACCGAAAACGCCCGACAACTTCCCCGAAACGCTTGAACCAAACGTTTTCGGCTACATTATCGTTATGAAACAGCTCTTCCACGGTCACGATAACTGGAACGAGCGCGTTGTTAAGCCGATTTCAAGAATGCTGAAGAAAAACAACGAGGTCATAAGACTGTCGGATTTGGGTTTCCCCGAGGGCTGGGAAAAGCTGATTATGTTCACGGATTGCTGAAATGGGGGCTTTTTATGTCCGATTATTTCAAGAAGTTTATCGACACGAGCGGGAAAAGCCTTGATGAAATCAGGAAAATTGCCGAGAAAATGGCAAAAAGAACCGCGAAAACTGCCGTTAAAACCGTTCTCGATGAAGCGGAAAAAACCGTTCAGCGGGAAATTCGCAGGAAAATTCAAGAGGTTGTCAGCGAAGCAAAATCCATTTCCGAAAACAACGAAAATTCCCCTTTGCCCGAGAAAATCCCCGAGCGGAGGGCTTCCGAAAAGAGAGTTCCCGTAAAGCCAACGCTTACTCCCGATGAAATCGCCTATCCGCACGAGAGTTTGCCCGACAATCTCACCGAGCGCGAAACTCAGCTTGTAGGGAAAATCGCCGAGATGCGAAAGCTGCGCGAGCTTACTTATAACGGCTACATCGTGCAGCGCTGCGCGGAGGTAACGTTCGTTCTGCAGGGCGATTTTATGGCGGACGTCACCGATGATTTCACCAGAAACGCGTTCTGCGGAATGCCGACGCCGATGTACGCGGCGATGTCCATCTCGCAGCTGCGAACCTATTTCACATGGCGTACCGACGCGCGACGCGGGATTTACCATCAGACCGATAAGTCCTACGTCCTGCTGTACGCATTCGAGCTGCTGAATAAAATCGGCGTGCTGTCCTCCGAGGACGCTTTCGGGAAACTCCTCGACCTGTGGAACGGCTGCTCCTTTGCAAAGTATCTCGATGAGCTTATGCCGCGCTGGCTCAAGGATTTCTACGCGTTCAACGATATATCAAACGCGTTCCCCGATATAAACGACTGCCTGAAATCATCGAAAAAATCCGCCGCCGAGCAAGACTCTGAGGAGATTTTCGATAGGAATTTCCGCGGCAAGCTGGATTTTCTCGCGGATAATTCCGCCTACGATATCCGAAAAAGCAGCTTCTTTTCCGAGGAAACAAAGCCGCTTCTGAACGGCGCATCAGAGGTTGTTTTAAAAGCGCTCGACAGGTATTTCACGGAAAAGGACATCGAATTGCAGACGCTTCTGGGCGGACAGCTGAAGAAGGATTACGCGTGGAAACCGTTTGAGGGCGCGCTCGTGAACCTCGACAGAACTGACGGCTTTCACGCAGTGAAAATCAACGCGTCCGAGCGGTACTGCATAAGGCGCGGAGAGCCTGTTCGCGAGTGCTTTTCATTCACGCCGCAGCGCGGGTTTATCGGATACGTTCTGAAAAGCATAGAGGCGCAGCTTCGCGTAAACACAGGCTTCAAGCGGAAAATCGTGCCGAATGAAAATATGCTCGAAAACGATTTCAAAAACCGCGAGAAGCTCCTGAATGCCGTCAAGGACGAGGAATTTCCGCGGGTAATTCAACGCGCTGTCGATGAATTTTGCCGGAAAAACGGCATTTCTCCAAAGAAAAAATCCCCGAAAAACTCCGAGGATTTTGTACAGTACACCAAAAAAGATATCTCAATCGACATCTCAAAATTGCAGGAAATCCGCGAAAAATCCGAGGAAACCGCGAAAAAGCTAATTGTCGAGGAAACGCCCGATGAGAATTATCTGGAACAGCTCTCCGAGATGATTTCCGACGAGGAATTTGACGAAAAAATCTCCGAATTTGCGAGCTTTTCCGAGGATTTGCCCGACGAAATTCCCGAGAGCTTGCCCGAAGATTTGCCCGAAGATTTGCCCGAGGAATGGCGCGGATTTCTCGGAAGTTTGTCCAAAGACGAGCGCGAAATTCTTGCAAAAATGTGTGACGGGAAAAGCGCAGAAGCGATTTGCCGCGAAAAGGGCTTGCTCCCCGAAACCGTTTTTGAGGAAATAAACAACAAAGCGATGGATTTTATCCTCGATATTGTCATCGAAAACGGCGAGATTATCCCCGATTATCTGGAAAATATCAAAAAAGCAGCTCGGTGAAAAAGCCGAGCTGTTTTTCTGTCCTGTTTAGTCGAGCAGGCTCTCAACCTTTGATACAAGCCCCTCGACGCGGTTGTTGATATCGGCAACCTTGCCCATCGAGTTGTTGATGTCGTTGCCCTTTTCGAGAGTTGTGGTGATGTTTTCGCTGACGCGCGTCATCATGTGACGGATTTCGTCCATCTTCTCCGTGACCGTTTTCAGAATGGTGTTCACCGTGTTGATGTCGCCGAAAACCATCTGGTTGCTCTGCTCCGCCTCGGTTACGGCAGTCTGCGAGTGTCCCGCGAGATTTCCGACCTCGTGCGCGACAACCGCAAAGCCTTTTCCCGCAGCTCCCGCGCGCGCAGCCTCTATGCTCGCGTTAATCGACAAAATGTTGATTCTACGCGCAATTTCGCTTACATTCTGAGTGGTTTCCGAGAATCCCGCAACCGACTGATTAATCGACTGAATTGCCTCGTTTATGTTGTCGTTCAGCTTCAAAAGCTCGCCGAGAATGTCCGAAAGTCCCGAAATCTGGTCGAAGTTCGTGGAATTAAGCTCGGAGATATTCCCCGCAGCGTTCTTGACCTCGCCGATGTTCTCGGTGAGATTTGCCACAACCTGCTTCAGCTCGCCCGTAACCTCGGCAATCGAACGGTTTGCGTCCTCGATATGACGGCGGTGCAAATCTGCCTGATGCTGCATATACTGCCTGCACGAGCCCATATCCGAAACGCCCTTCAAAATCGCAATCGCCATCTCCCGACAAGTCGCAAATCCGCACGAGTGGCAGTTATAGTTGCGCTCGGTGTCGGTTGTCTTGCCCATTTTCGTGAGCATTTCGTCAATCTGCTCCTCGGTAACGATGATTTCGTTGATATCGTCGGGCTTGTACTTCCGAACGAAATCCTCGATTTTCAGTATCTTGTCGAACTGCAAAAACTGCTTGTCGCGGTGTTTTCTGTCGAATTTAACGCGCTTTGTGCGGTTGTATTTTTCGATACCGTTCATAATGCCGCTCATTCGGTAAATCGACATCTGCTTTCCGATTGCAGGACCGCTTCCGCAGCCCTTGTCGCAGGAAAGCACGTCAAAAACATCGGGCAAATCGCGCTCGCTGACCTTTGAATAAAGCGAGAGATTTTTGTAAACCGAATCGGTGCCCTCGGAGGTGATGATGTTGAGGTGAGGATTTTCCAGCTCAAGGCAAGTCTTTAATCCGCCCGGTCGAGGATAAATTGCTCCCATTTGTCCACCCGTGCCCGAAAACTCGAAATTCGAGCGCGTTTTCATCAGCTTGTCAAAATCAACACCGTTTTTCTTCAAAAGCTCGCCCAAGCGCTCGAAGGTGACGTTATAGTCGATAATTCCCGTTTCGATAAACTCATCGCGCTTTGCGATACACGGAGAAAAAGCGACGATTTTCGCGGTTTCGCCGAGGTATTTTTTCAGGTAAACCGCGGTGCAGAGCATCGGCGAGTGAACAGGGGAGAGGTGCTTCAGCGACTCCTGACAGAATTTTCTTATGTAATTAACAACCGCGGGGCAGGGCTGAGAAATCAGCTTCTCGCCGGGGTGTTTTTCAAGGTAACGGATATGCGCCCAAGTGCAGATATCCGCGCCAAAGGAAACGTCATAAATCTTTTCAATGCCGTTTTTTTGTATAAACTCGAGCACGCCTCTCCAGCAGCCGTCAAACGACAGCTTGACTGCGGGAGCGCAAATTCCGACAATCTTCACGCCTTTTTTCAAATCCGCCCAGAAACGCTCGGTATCATCGTCATAGCTGCGCGCCTTGTGGCTGCAAACCTTGACGCAGGCTCCGCATCGAATGCATTTATCGGGTCTGATATTGAAAATGGGTTTGCCGTTTTCATCGTGTTCAACCACGTTCGCTTCAACCGATGGGCAAACCCTCACGCAGTTGTTGCAGGCAACACATTTTGACGCGTCGAAAGTAATCATTTTGACTCTCCTTTGAATTCCTGAAATTGCTGAAAAATGCGTATAAATTCCGATAAAGCACGGCGGGAAAGAGCAGTTTTCCCTTTCCCGCCGTAGAGCTGTTATTTTGCGTAATCAACCGTTCTGCTCTCGCGGATAAGATTAACCTTAATCTGTCCGGGATAATCCATCTCGGCTTCAATTCTCTTGGCAATATCTCTTGCCAGAACCTTCATATCGTCATCGTTAATCTGCTCGGGCTTGACCATAATGCGAACCTCGCGTCCCGCCTGAATAGCAAACGACTTCTCAACGCCGCTGTAAGAATTGCAGATTTCCTCGAGCTTTTCAAGACGCTTGATGTAGTTCTCGTAGTTCTCGGAACGTGCCGCAGGTCTTGCCGCACTTATAGCGTCGGCTGCCTGAACAAGGCACGCGATAACCGTTCTGCACTCAACATCGCCGTGGTGCGCCTCGATAGCGTGGATAACCTCGGGATTTTCCTTGTACTTCTTGCAGACGTCAACGCCGATTTGAACGTGCGAGCCTTCAATTTCGTGGTCGAGCGCCTTTCCGATATCGTGGAGCAGTCCCGCTCTTCTCGCAAGCGCCGCGTCAACGCCAAGCTCGCTCGCCATAATGCCCGCAAGATGCGCAACCTCGATAGAGTGGTTGAGAACGTTCTGTCTGAACGAAGTTCTGTACTTCAGGCGACCGATAAGGCGAACCAGCTCGTGGTTAAGACCGTTAACGTTAGTTTCGAGAACGGCTCTCTGTCCCTCCTGCTTTATGCGGAGTTCAACTTCCTTGCGCGCCTTGTCAACGGTTTCTTCAATTCTCGCCGGATGTATTCTGCCGTCCTGAATGAGGCGCTCAAGAGCAATTCTCGCGATTTCACGTCTGACTTGGTCGAAGCAGGACAGCGTAATCGCCTCGGGTGTGTCGTCGATAATCAAATCAACGCCCGTGAGCGTTTCAAGCGCTCTGATATTTCTTCCCTCGCGGCCGATGATACGTCCCTTCATCTCGTCGTTCGGAATGGCAACAACCGAAACCGCCGACTCGGAAACCGTATCTGCGGCAAGTCTTGAAATCGCAAGGGATATGTATTCCCTCGCCTTTTCATCGCACTCGTCCTTGAGCTTCTGCTCGTAAGCCGAGATTTTGAGAGCCTTTTCGTGGTTCAGCTCGGTGTCGAGCATTTGGAGCAAGTGGTCCTTAGCCTGCTCCACGGTAAAGCCCGAAATCTTCTCGAGAATATCCATCTGGCTGGACTTGAGCTGTTCAGCCTCGGCGATTTTCTCATCGGCTTTCTTGTGTTTCTGATGGAGCTGTTCTTCGAGCTTCTCCATCTTGTCCGTTTTCTTGTCAAGGTTTTCTTCCTTCTGAGCAATTCTGCGCTCCGAACGCGAAACTTCGCCTCTGCGCTCTTTCAGCTCTTTCTCGGTTTCAGCCTTGAGCCTGTTGATTTCCTTTTCTGCGTCGGTACGCAGCGCGTAAATCTCGTCCTTTGCCTCAACGAGCGCCGTCTTTTTCATAGACTCGGCTTTCTCGCCTGCCTCCTGGATAATCCTCGCGGACTCCTTTTCGGCGGACTCAAACTGCGCTTCTGCGGTTTTGATGCGGTGTTTTATGCCTTTTTTGAAGCAGATAAAACCGCTCGCGACCGCGCCGACTACCAATGCCGCCAAGCCGATAAGCAAAGCGACATACAGTTCGACTTGCATTGTCGTTTTCCCCTCCTCAATTTAGTGAGCAGAGCCGAAAGCCCTGCACCTCGAATTTCGGCGGAAAAATATACAATTGTTGGAAAATGCGGCTTTTGCCGTAAAATATGCGTAAAAACTCCCGACAGGCGCAACTCTCCCGTTAAGCCCGCAGAAATTTTCACCTTATAAGCCGCTACGATACCTCCCATTAGAACACTATTTTTATCTTTTTATTATTTTGGGAAAGACGTAAAAAATATATCGGGAAAATTTGTTGGAGACGCCAAACAAATCCGCTGAAAAGCCTTTCCCCTGAAGCGGTTTATGTGGAAAATGACCATGTTTCAGAGTGCAAGAAATCTTTATGCTTACCTGGTCGTGCTGATGCTTATCTTCATCAACTGGTGTTGCCATGTCACGGCCCCCAATCTCTCTGTCATAGTGTCAACACTCCTGACTCTGGTACTGCTCAACAAGAAAATCGCAGAAAGCACGTTCCATCTATTGCATGAGAGAAAAAGACTGTGGTTCGCCACCTTGCTGCTCTCGATGGTTTGCTACGCCTTACCTTATATGAATAGCATGTCTCTGTTCCTCTTTGCCGTCAGCGTGGCAGCAGTGTTCTATCCATCTGGAAAAGTGCTCCGCATGAAGAGCCATCCTGAGGCCATCAACAACCCGAAGGATCTGCTTGCGCTGATTATCAGAAATTACTATTAGTTGCCACCTGCAACTGGCACAGAATCATATCCACTTGCTCAACATTCCAAATTCAAAAATGACTCAAATGACTCATCATCCCAATCAGCAGACACCCGAAGCAGACAGATGCCGAGGTGTTGACCGTTCGTTGCTGGAGTTTCTGAAGCCGAAAGCAGAGGAACGTTACAGCAAGCTGGAAGCCTACTGCGACCTGCTTTCGAAAGCATCCTCAGGAGCCTATCAGTCTCCGGGAACCGATG
>SFJQ01000026.1 GCA_004555855.1 [Eubacterium] saphenum
ATTTGCGCTGCCTTTCCAATGGAGCTTCTCATCAAGCAGCTCGATTTTGAACTCCCCGTCCACGAGAACATCGATAAACTGCATAATCTCAAGGTCCTTTATCTCATCAAACGAATATCCCGTGTACACCCAAATATCCTTCTTCGGGAACAGCTCGCGCGATTTTTTCGCAAGGCGCGTTATTTCAGCACGGTTCTGCGGGTGAAGAGGGTCGCCGCCGCTGAACGTCAAGCCGCTTATATAATCCGGCGCGAGTTTCTCGAAAAGTTCGTTTTCGGCGTCCTCGTCAAAGGGAATACCGCCGTTTATATCCCATGTAATCGGGTTCTGACAGCCCTCGCAGCGGTGATTGCAACCCGCAACCCAAAGCACCGTCCGCAAGCCGTCGCCGTTCAGCATATCATCGGTTGTTATGTTGTGATAACGCATATCTTCTCCATTGTCCGTTACATACTCTTTCTGTCCGCAATTTCAGCCATTTTTGCGGCATTCAGGCGCGTGTCGCCCTTAACTCTCGAATAGCTCAGATAACCGTTCATTCGGTCAATTTTCGTGAGGTTCTTCGAGCCGCATTTCGGGCAGACGTCCATCTCAAGCTGCTGATAACCACAGTCATCGCAATAAGCAAGCGAAAGGTTTACGCCCTCGTAGAAGCCCTTCTGCATCGCCCTGCGTACAAGCGATTTCACAGCGCCCTTGTTGTAGTCAATCGGATAGCGGACGTACTGGATTTTTCCGCCGTTGAACAGATTCCAGAAACGCTCTTCCCTGTCCTGCTTCTGAATGGGCGTGATGTCCTCGGCAACGTGACAATGGAAAGAATTGGAAACGTACTCTCTGTCGGAAACGTTCTCGACAATGCCGTATTTCTTGCGGAACTGCTGGATTTGCAAACCGCAGAGGTTTTCGGCGGGCGTGCCGTAAATCGCGTAAAGATGCCCGTCCTCTTCCTTGAACTCCTGAATACGCTTGTTGATGAACTCCATCGTTTTCAGCGCAAAATCGCCGTCCTCGGCAATGGATTTCTTGTCGGCAAGTTGCTCCAGCTCGTTCAGCGCGGTTATACCGAAAGAAGCGGTCGCGGCTTTAAGAAGCGGCTTGATTTTGTCGTGAATGCCCAAATGTCCGCCCAGGAAGCCGCCCTCGCAGTAAGCAAGCGGGTTTGTGGACGCTTTCATCTCGCCGAGATATTCGTAGGTGCGGCAGTGGATACGGCGGATTAAGTTGAGGTAATAGTCGAGCACCTCGAAGAAATCGCGGCTTTCCTGCTGCGCCTTTGCGTAAATCATCGGCAAATGCAGCGAAACCGCGCCGATGTTAAATCTTCCTACAAAAATCGGCTTGTCGTTATCGTCTGCGGGCTTCATTCCGCCGCGCTCGTACCACGGCGACAAAAATGCGCGGCAACCCATCGGACTGATGATTTTTCCGTACTTTTTGTACATCTCCGCGACATATCCGTCACCCGTGAGTGACAGCCAGTCGGGGTACATCGCCTTTTGCGAGCAGGCAATTCCCGCCTCGAAAACGTCCTCCAGCTCGCAGCCCTCGCCGTGCAGATTTTCATCGTACAGGAACACGATTTTCGGGAAAAGCACAGGCTTTTTGCAGGTTTTCTTGCCCTGTCCGTTCTTTCTCACTTCGAGCATCAAAATGCTCGCCATTTTCGCGAATTTTCCGCGTCCAACGCCGCAGGTCATTGTGATAAACGGGTAGTCACCGCGACTTGACGAAACGGAATTGAACTTGTACTCCCAGCCCTGAAATCCCTGTCTGAAGTCAACCTCAACGTCCTTCATTGCCTCTCTATCGGCAACTTCCTCCGACAAACCAAGGCTCAGATAGCGCTCGTACTGCTTTTTATAGGTTTTCTCGGCATACGGCTCGAGAAGCTCGTCCACGCTCGGCACGGTAAATCCTCCGTACTGCTGAGAAGCCGCCGCAAGCGTTACATCGCCGATTACGTCAAACGCAACAGCAAGCGTTTTCGGCTCGTTGTACCAGAGATTTCCCATCTCAAAGCCGCCCTCCATAACGCTTTTCATATCGAAAAGGCAGCAGTTCATCGTATCGCGGCGCGCGCTCATATCGTGAACGTAAATATACCCGTCGCGGCAAGCCTGAAGCTCCTCGGCGGTCATAAAAAATTTCTTGTAAAGCTCCTTGTTCAACTCGTTAAATATAAGAGAACGCTTCGTTGAAACAAGCGCGGAGTCCGAGTTCGAGTTTTCCTTGTCGCCGATGTACATAATCGACTGCGATTTCACATAAACCTCGTCCAACATGTGAACAAAATCCTGCTTGTAGTTGCGGTAGTCCTTGTAGCTTTTCGCAACCGCAGGATTTGTCGCTTCAAGAGCGCCCTCGACAATGTTGTGCATCTTCGCAATCGGTATCTCGTCCGAGCCAAATTCCTGCGCCTTGTCGGTGACGTATTTGCAGATAAAATTCAGCTCATCGGGCGTGAATTTGTACATAACGCGCGTCGCGGACTTGTTGACAGCGTTCACGACCTTCTGAACATTGAAATCTTCCTTTGTGTTGTCCTTTTTGATAATACTTATCATCTCAAGCACTCTCTTTTCAAATCGTTTTCCAACCACAAGAAATTGTGATTAATTATAATTATAACACATTTTATTGTGTCGGTCAAGGTGTTTTTTGGCTTTTTCTTGATGTAGAAAAATTTCGTCAAAATAGATAAATTTATATCGAAAATCACTCTGAGGACGGGTGTTGTGTGCTTATGTAATCGTTAATGGCGCTAAGGAATTTTTTACCATATTTCTCCGCTTTCAGCTCGCCCACTCCCGATACTTCAAGCAGCTCGGTGTGCGTTCTGGGCAGCTTCGCGGTCATATCGCGCAGCGTTGCGTCCGAAAACACAACGTAAGGCGGCACTCCAAGCACCGACGCGATATTTCTGCGGATTTTGCGGAGATTTTGGAAAAGCTCGTTTTCCGAGTCCTGCGAAATCTTCACGGGAACGCGCTCGCTCGTGTCCGAAACCCGCATTACAATCGACTTTTTACTCTTTATAAACTCGTCGGCTTTAGGCGTAAGCTCGCACACCGAATACTCCGAGTCAACGCTGATATAGCCCTCAGCTTCGAGGAAATTGATGATTTCGGTGATTTTCTTGCGCGGAACATCGCTCATAATCCCGTAAGTCGAGAGCGTTTCAAAACCAAATTCCAGAACGCGCTTGTCGCGGCTGCCCATCAGAATACGGCAAATCAACACCTTTCCAACACGCTTCCCGCGCTGTTTTACACGGAAAATGCAGGACAGAATTTTCTGCGCTTCCACCGTCACGTCCGCGATTTTGAAATCCTTTTCGCAATTTGAACAGTTTTCACAATGCTTGGGCGCTTTTTCCCCGAAGTAATCAAGGATAAACTCCCGCAGGCAGCGCGTTGTGTCGCAGTAATTCACCATCTTCCGAAGCCGCTTCATATCGCGTTCCTTGAGCGCTTTTTGCTCGGAAAAATCGAGATTTGCGTCCTCATGGCTCACGTCAATCATATATTTTGCAAGTTCCACGTCGCCGTAATTGAACAGCAAAACGCACCTCGCCGCCGAGCCGTCGCGCCCCGCTCTGCCGGCTTCCTGATAATAGCTTTCCACGTCCTTGGGCATATTATAATGCACAACGAGCGAAACGTTTGACTTGTCGATGCCCATTCCAAACGCGTTTGTCGCAACCATCACGTCAACCCTGTCGTACAGGAAATCGTCCTGCGCGGTTTTTCGCGTTTCGGCATTGAACCCCGCGTGATACATCGCCGCATTAATGCCGTTTTTCTTCAGCATTTCGCAGACGCTCTCGACATTTTTCCGCGTCGCACAATATACAATCGCGCTTCCTGCACTGTCCCGAAGTATTTTCAGCAGCTCCGCGTCCTTTGAGTCGGGCTTTCGCACCTCAAAGTACAAATTCGGGCGGTCAAAGCCTGTCGTCAGCGAAAGCGGCTCGCGAAGCCCCAGAATGCTCACAATATCGCTTTTCACGACATCGGTTGCCGTTGCCGTAAACGCTGCGATAACAGGACGATTTTTCAGCGAGTTCACAAAGCCCGAGATTTTCAGGTAAGACGGGCGGAAATCCTGTCCCCAGTGCGAAACGCAGTGCGCCTCGTCAACAGCGACAAGCGGTATCTCAAGTCGCTCGCAGAGCCGTTTGAAGCTCTCAGTTTCAAGACGCTCGGGAGCAACGTATAGTATCTTGAATTCCCCCGAGCTCGCTCTCATAAACGTTTCGCGGGACTCAAGCTCCGAAACCGAGCTGTTGATACAAGCGGCGCTTATGCCGTTTTCGCAAAGCGCGTTCACCTGGTCGCGCATAAGCGAAATCAGCGGCGAAATCACGACAGTTGTGCCGTTCAGCATCAGCGCGGGTACCTGAAAGCAAATCGATTTTCCCGCTCCCGTCGGCATTACCCCAAGGCAGTCGCGCCCGCTCAGTATGCAGTCTACAAGCGCCTCCTGTCCGCCGCGGAACGCCGTGTGACCGAAAAATTTCCTCAAAACCTCGTTCTTATCCATCAAAAACCTCAAACACAACCGCCCCCGATTTTTCAGCGGGGGCAGGAAAGTTTATAGCCGAAATTATTTTGTGCCGAAAAGTCTGTCCGAGCCGTCGCCGATACCGGGAACAATGTACAAATCCTCGTTCAGACCGCTGTCGATTGCGCCCGTCACGATTTCAACATCGGGGTGCGCGTCGTGCAGCGCCTTAATGCCCTCGGGGCAGGTCAAAAGGCACATAAACTTGATATGAACCGCGCCCGCTTTCTTCACGATATCCACGGTCTTTATCGCAGAAACGCCCGTCGCCAGCATCAAATCCATCACGATAACCTCGCGATTTGCGATATCAAACGGCAGCTTGCAGTAATACTCAGCTGCTGTATTGCCGTTCTGTTTATCGCGGTAAATGCCGACGTGACCGACCTTTGCCGCGGGAACAAGCGCCAGCGCGCCGTCAACCATTCCCAGTCCCGCGCGCATAATCGGCACAAATGAAACCTTCCGTCCGCTGATGATTTTCGCGTCAGCAAGTGCAAGCGGAGTCTGGATTTTCACGTCCTTGAGCGGCAAATCGCGCGTTGCTTCGTAACAGATGAACATCGAAACTTCCTTCACCAGCTCGCGGAACTCCTTTGAACCCGTCTGTTTGTCGCGCAGAAGGGACAGTTTGTGCTGAACCAGAGGGTGCTCGCAGAGTACAACATTTTCGTAATTCTCCATTTTACTTTTCCTCCAATTTTGTTATTTTATCGATGCGGTCACTGTGTCTGCCGCCTTCAAATTCTGTTTCAAGGAACACGTCAACCAGCTCCAGAGCAAGTCCAACGCCCAAAACTCTTCCGCCGAGGCAAAGAACATTCGCGTTGTTGTGCAGGCGGGTGTACTTCGCGGAATACCAGTCCGAGCAAACCGCCGCGCGTATCCCCTTAATCTTGTTCGCGGCAATCGACATACCGATACCCGTGCCGCAAATCAAAATCGCAAGTTCGCACTCGCCGCTCGTCACCTTTTTGCACACCGCTTCGGCGATATCGGGATAATCACACCGCTCGCCCTCGCAGCCGCAGTCAACGTACTCGATTTTCTTGTTCAGCAAGTGGTTCATCACGGCGCATTTCAGCTCAAATCCGCCGTGGTCGCAGCCTATCGCAATCATAGTTTTCTCCTCCGTAAATGAATTTTTCCCGCTCGATTTTCACTTTTCAGCCTGTAATCTCTCGGCTCTTTCGCGCTCAGCCTGAGCCATTCTGAGATATTTTGGCATAAGCGCGTCTGCTTCGATAACAGTCTTGTTTTCAGCGGCAAGGCACACTCCGCTTCCGCGCTGAAACCGCAGAGCAAGCGGCGCGAGCGTGTACTTTTCACCGGTAAATCCGTGCGCTAAAGCAGCTCCGTCGCCGGCTAAAATTATCTTCCCGCCGAGCTTTTCCAGTTCCTCGGACAAATCCGAAAGAGCAATCGCTCTGTCCTCGCAAATCCGCGTTATAACGCCGTTTTCAGACTTGAAGAGCGCGTTGTACACCTGCTTCAGACGCGCGTCCATACAAGCGCAGATTATCCCGTCAACACCGACAAAATTGTAAGCAATCGCCTCCAATGTCGATACGTCAACGCACGGTTTCCCCGCTCCCAGACACATTCCCTTTACGCAGGAAACGCCTATCCGCAGTCCCGTGAAAGAACCCGGTCCCGTGGTGACGGCGATTTTCTCCACATCGGAAAGCGTTTTGCCGGACGTTTTGAACATCGTTTCAATCATCGGCAAAAGCGTCTGCGAATGGGTGTGAGCAACGTTCAAAAACTCCTCGGCAAGGATTTTCTCACCGTCATACAACGCGCAGCCTGCCGTTATCGCAGAGCTGTCAATTCCTAGAATCATAAGCAAACCTCGCTTGAAATCAGGATTTTCCGTTCGTCATCGCCCGTTTTTTCAATTCGGACTTTGTAAACGGCGCGCTTTCCGTCGTTCAGCTCCTCGGCAAGAGCGGGGATATTTTCGCTCCATTCGGCGGCGATTACTCCCCCTCTGTCAAGGTAGTCGAAAAATCCGATAGCGTACAAATCGTCAAAGGTTTCTATCCTGTACAAATCGAAATGGAACAGCGGAATTATACCGCTATATTCGTTCACCAGCGCAAAAGTCGGACTGGTCACCACATCGTCCACGCCAAGCGCCTTCGCAAGCCCCTTCGTGAACGTTGTCTTTCCCGCGCCCAAATCGCCTTCATAAAGGACGATATCGCCCGCTCGGAGCGTTTTTCCAAGCTCCAGCGCGATTTTTTCGGTATCCTCGGCGCTGTGCGAAATTTTCTCCTCGTTCATCAGAACAGTCCTGTAATTACGCCGTTTTCGTCAACATCGATGTTGTTCGCAGCGGGCACTTTCGGCAGTCCCGGCATTGTCATAATATCGCCTGTGTACGCTACCACAAATCCCGCGCCGTTGCTCAGACGAACATCGCTTACCGTGATTTTGAAGTTCTCGGGTTTGCCGAGCTTTGCGGGGTCGTCGGACAGCGAATACTGCGTTTTTGCAACGCAAACCGGCACTCTGTCAAGACCAAGGCTCTCGATGTCCTTGATTGCCTTTTCGGCAGCCGCGCTGTAAACAACGCCGTCCGCGCGGTAAATTTTGGTTGCGATTGTATTCAGCTTTTCCTTTATGGAGAGCTTTTCGTCATACAGCGGCTTGAAATCGCTCTTTTCGTTCTCAATCGTTTCTACAACAGCGTTTGCGAGTTCAACAGCGCCCTCGCCGCCCTTCAGAAATCCGTCCGAGAACGCAACCTTTGCGCCCTTTTCCTCGCAGTATTCGCGGACAATTCTGATTTCCTCATCGGTATCGGTGTAGAAATGGTTGATTGCAACAACAACCGGCACTCCGTACAAACGCATATTCTCGATATGAACGCCGAGGTTTACGATACCCTTTTTCAGCGCTTCGGTGTTCTCCTTTGTAAGCTCCGCTTTCGGCACGCCGCCGTTGTATTTCAACGCTCTGATTGTCGCTACAAGAACAACGCAGTTCGGCTTAAGTCCCGCAAAACGGCACTTTATATCAAAGAATTTCTCCGCGCCCAAATCCGAGCCGAAGCCCGCCTCGGTTATTGTGTAATCTGCGAGTTTAAGCGCGAGTTTGGTTGCACGAACGGAGTTGCAGCCGTGAGCAATGTTCGCGAAAGGACCGCCGTGGATAATCGCGGGGTTGTTTTCGAGCGTCTGGACAAGGTTCGGGTTTATCGCGTCCTTGAGCAGCGCTGTCATTGCGCCGACAGCCTTGATATCGCGCGCGAAAATCGGCTTGTTGTCATAGGAATACGCAACGAGAATATCGCCGAGGCGCTTTTTCAGGTCGCTCAAATCAGCCGCAAGGCAGAGAATTGCCATAATTTCGCTTGCTACGGTTATCTGGAAGTGGTCCTCGCGCGGAACGCCGTTAATCTTACCACCCATTCCCACAACGCAGTTGCGGAGCGCGCGGTCATTCATATCGAGGCAGCGCTTGAATAAAATTCTGCGAACGTCAATGTTAAGTTCATTTCCCTGCTGAATGTGGTTGTCAATCATCGCGCAAAGCAGGTTGTTTGCAGCGGTAATCGCGTGCATATCGCCCGTGAAGTGCAGATTAATGTCCTCCATCGGCACAACCTGCGAATAGCCGCCGCCCGCAGCACCGCCTTTTACTCCGAACACGGGTCCGAGGGACGGTTCGCGAAGGGCAAGACAAGCCTTCTTTCCGATTTTGTTCATACCCTCGCAAAGTCCGACAGATGTTGTCGTTTTGCCTTCTCCCGCGGGAGTGGGGTTGATTGCCGTCACAAGAATGAGTTTTCCATCGGGATTGCCCGCCGCACGGTCAATCAGTTTCTGGGTGAGCTTTGCCTTGTAGTGACCGTAAGGCTCGATTTCGTCCTCGGAAACGCCGAGCTTTGCGGCAATTTCCTTGATTTCCAGCATTTTAGTTGCCTGAGCGATTTCAATGTCCGTAAGCATAATTTTTCTCCTTTTTCTAATCCCGTTTTCGCGGGTTTTTTGCAATTAATCCAGCCTCAGCTGGTCGATATCCGAAAGCATTCCCGCCTGCGGAATTGTCTTTATGCGGAAATCCTCAACGTTTTCCACATTCGCGCTCTCCTTCGGGAACGCCGACGCAAGCTCTGCTTTTGTGAGGCGCATTACCTGAACTCCCTGCGTATTTCTGGTTGTTTTTGCGAGAACAAGCGCGGTGTTGAACAAAATCACCTTGCCCGCCGTGGATTTCAGGATAAAGTCGCTGTCCTCTTTTATCACGAACATTCCCACAACCTCGCTTAAATCCGAATACGCCGCCTGTAATTTTTTGCGCTTGGTTTTGGTTTCGTAACTCGAAAGCGGGATTTTCGCGCATTTTCCGTTTTTGAAGAAAATCACGAGCGTTTCCTCGAATTTCTCCGTTGCCGCCATAAATATCGGAAACTCGCCGTCTTCCATTTGCAATTTTGCGGGAACGTAATCGCCCATCACGCTCGCTTTTGTTTCGGGGAAATCCGCGCAGCGCGACTTGTAGCACTGGAATTTGTTCGTAAAAAACAGCAGCTCGGCGTTGCTCGAAACCTCGGCGGTGAAGACAATCTCGTCGTTTTCCTTGAGTTTCTGCTCGCCGCTCATACGAAGCGACTTCGGCGTAATCTGCTTGAAATAACCCTCGCGCGTGAAGAAAATGTTCACGGGATAGCCCTCGGGCTGCTCCTCCTCGATTTCCTCCTCAGCGTCAGCGTCATACAGGAACATCGTTTTTCTCGGCTGCGAATACTTTGCGATAACCTCGCGCAGCTCGTCGATAATCACCTTGTCGATGCGCTTCGGGCTGTTGAGGATTTCCTCCATCTCCGCGATATCCGCCTGCAAAGCCTCGGTTTCCTCGGTACGCTTGAGGATATACTCGCGGTTGATGTGACGGAGCTTGATTTCCGCGACATACTCAGCCTGCTGCTCGTCAATCCCAAAGCCTATCATCAAATTCGGCACAACCTCGGCTTCTTCTTCGGTTTCGCGAATGAGCTGAATTGCATAATCGATATCAAGCAGAATTTTCTTCAGTCCAAGCAGCAAATGGAGTTTTTCCTTTTTCTTGTTTAAATCGAAGAAAATTCTCCGTTTTACGCACTCGCGGCGGAAATCCGTCCACTCGTTCAGGATTTCGTAAACGCCCATTACCCTCGGCGTTCCCGCTATCAGAACGTTGAAATTGCAGTTGAAATTCTCCTGAAGCGGCGTCATTCTGAACAGCTTTTTCATCAGCGCGTCCGGGTCGCAGCCTTTTTTCAGGTCAAACGCCAGCCGCAGTCCCGAAAGGTCGGTTTCATCGCGGACATCTGAAATCTCGCGGATTTTTCCGTCCTTTACAAGCTCGACGACCTTGTCGATTATCGCTTCAACGGTTGTCGTGGGCGGGATTTGCGTGACCTCGATACAGCGCGATTCTTTATCGAAATTGTACACCGCACGAACCTTGACTGCACCAAGTCCCGTGCGATAAATCTTCTCCATTTCCGCTTCATCATAAACGATATACCCGCCGCCCGCGAAATCCGGACCTTTGAGCGTGGAAAGCGCGTTGTGTTCGGGATTTTTTATGAGAGCAATCGTGGTTTCGCAAACTTCCGCGAGGTTAAACGAGCAGATGTTGCTTGCCATAGAAACCGCAAGACCGAAATTCGAGTTTACCAGAACCGACGGAAAACGCACGGGAAACAGCGTCGGCTCAAGCATTGTGTTGTCGTAATTCGGTACCATATCAACGGCGTCCTTGTCGATTTCCGCGAAAAGCTCGCCGCTTATGCTCTCGAGCTTTGCCTCGGTGTATCGCGAAGCCGCATACGCCATATCACGCGAATACGCCTTGCCGAAGTTGCCCTTGCTGTCAACATACGGGTGCAAAAGCGCCTCATTTCCGCGCGCAAGACGAACCATCGTTTCGTAAATAGCAGCGTCGCCGTGCGGGTTCAAGCGCATCGTCTGTCCGACAATATTCGCGGATTTCGTCCTCGCTCCCGTCAAAAGTCCCATCTTGTACATCGTGTACAAGAGCTTTCTGTGAGAGGGCTTGAAGCCGTCGATTTCGGGCAGCGCGCGCGATACGATAACGCTCATCGCATACGGCATATAGTTTTCCTCGAGCGTGCTTATTATATCCGTTTCAACGGTTTTTCCCGAGCCTTCGATATACGCCGAAACGCTCGCCGCAGACTTTTTTGGTGTTTTTTTCTTCAATTAGTTCACAACCTCAATCAATTTTTTCAGCCAGTCGGGTTTGTACTCCCCGACAACACGGATTTTGCCGTTTTTATACTCCGCAACCTTTGCAAAGCCGTTTTCGTTGTCAAACAAAAACGCCTCGTCACAATAAGGTAAAATTCTCGACAAGTCCTCGAAACGGCTTTGATAGCGCCTTAGAACATCTCTTTCCGGTATCCCGTGACCGCCCTTTTTCACGCGGTTTTCAATGCGAGAAAGGCTTTCCTCTGCGGAGCTTATCCCAATATAATACAGGCGCACCAAATAGTTTTTCTCACGCGCCGCCTTAATTGTACGCAAGGTTTTATGCCCCGAAAGCGTGGTTTCCTGAGTAAAACTGATTTCCTTTTCTAGGCAGTCGGAAATCATCTGAGAAGCGGTTTTCCCACCCTTGACCTTGTTTCCGCCGAACCGCAGATTTATCTTGTCCGCGTCAACAACAACGCCCAAATCATCACGCTGTTCGTCCAAGCTGCCGAGAAAACTGCTTTTACCAACGCCATTTGTTCCGCCTATTATTGTGTAAATTTTCATATAACACCTTTATTCAAAGTTAGCCGAAAATCAGCTCACATCAGCCGCGTCGAGATAACGGCTGCCGTTTTCGCGGATAAAGTCCTTTCTTCCCGCAAGGTCATCGCCGAGAAGAATATCGAACATCTGCCGCGTTTTCTCCGCGTCTGCAGGCATTACTTTTATCAAGCGCCGTGTTTCGGGGTTCATCGTGGTGAGCGACATCATATCCGGGTCGTTTTCGCCAAGACCTTTTGAGCGCTGTATTGTGTACTTTTTATCGCCTATCATTCCGAGAATTTTCGTCTTTTCCGGCTCGGTGTACGCGAAATAAGTCTTGTCCTTCGTGCTGATTTCGTACAGCGGCGACTCCGCAATGTACACTTTTCCCTCTTGAATTAGCGTCGGGCAAAGCTCCTCAATCATCGTCAGAATCAGCGTTCTTATCTGAAATCCGTCCACATCGGCATCGGTGCAGATTACAACCTTGTTCCAGCGCAGATTATCGATATTGAACGAGTTGAGCTTCTTGTTCGCCTTCGACTTTACCTCAACTCCGCAGCCCAGCACCTTTATCAGATTTGTGATAATTTCGCTCTTGAAAATCTTGTCGGGGCTAGCTTTGAGGCAGTTCAGGATTTTACCGCGAACGGGAATTACCGCCTGAAACTCCGCATCACGCGCAAGTTTAACCGAGCCAAGCGCCGAGTCGCCCTCGACGATATAGACCTCGCGCTTGGAAACATCACGGCTGCGGCAGTCAACAAACTTGTCTATGCGGTTGGTGAGGTCGATTTTCTGCGTCAGGCTCGCGATAGACGATGTGCGAACCTTTTCGGCATTTTCACGCGAACGCTTGTTTATCAGAACATTTTCGGCGATTTTTACAGCCTCGTCCGGATTTTCAAGAAAATACACCTCAAGGCTGTGCTTGAGCCAATCTGTCATCGCTTCCTTGATAAACGCATTGGTGACCGCCTTTTTCGTCTGGTTTGCATAGCTTGCCTGCGTAGAGAAATTCGAGCTGATGAACACCAGACAGTCCGAAACGTCCTCCCATTTTATCGCTTTTTCGCCTTTATTGTACTTGTTGTTGTTCTTCAGATACGCGTCAATCTGCGACAAAAACGCCTTTTTCATCGCGTCCTCGGGAGAACCGCCGTGCTCCAGCCAGCTCGAATTGTGGTAATGCTCGATGAAGTGAATTTCCTTTGAGAACGCAAAGGCAACGTTCATTTTGAGCTTGTATTCTTCCTTGTCCTCACGGTCTTTTCCCTGTCGCTGAGTTTGCCAGAGCTGCGGAGTTGTGAGGGACTTTTCGCCGAGAATTTCCGTCAGATAATCGAAAATTCCGTCCTTGTAGAAGAATGTTTTCTCATCGCGCGTTCCGTCCTCGTTTTCAGCAATTCTCAAAAACTCAATCCCGCCGTTTACGACAGCCTGTCTTCTGAGCATATCATCGAGGTATTCAAGACCGATATCGATATCCGTGAAAACGTCCAAATCGGGACGCCAGTGAATTTTTGTTCCCGTTAAATCGGTTTTGCTTTTGGTGAAGCCGCGCTCGTCGTTTGTGACGTTGAAGCCCTTTTCAAAACGCAGATTATACTGCCACGTTCCGTTTTTGCTCTCAACTTCCATATATTCGGAGGCAAACTGCGTTGCACAAAGTCCCAGACCGTTAAGTCCGAGCGCGTAGGAATAGTTTTCGCCGGTGTTGTTGTCGTACTTACCGCCGGCATAAAGCGTGCAGAACGCAAGCTCCCAGTTGTATTTTTCTTCGCTTTTGTTAAAGTCAATCGGAATACCGCGCCCGAAATCCTCGACAGTAACCGACTTGTCCGCGTGAAGCGTGATTATAATACGCTTTCCGTAGCCCTCGCGCGCCTCGTCGATTGAGTTTGAGATAATCTCAAAAACCGAGTGCCGACAACCCGCCGCGTCGTCCGAGCCGAAAATTACCGCAGGACGTTTGCGGACTCTGTCGGGACCTTTGAGCGCTTTTAAATCAACATAATTTGACTGTTTTGCCATTAATTGGTTCACTCCCATATACAAATACATTATGATTATACCACATATAGACAAAAAAATCAAGTACTTCCCCAAAATTTAGTGAAAAAGATTTAGGAGAACAAAAGGCTGCCGATAAAAAGCACATCTGCACCTTTCTCGACAGCCTGTATTCTCAATTATACTAAAATCAGCTGAAAAGCGCCTCGTTCAGCCAGATAAACGCTGCGTCAAGAGCCTCGTAAAAACCTACAAAATCGCCCTTCTTGGATTTTGCAACATCAGCGGGATTTTTTGCAACAAGCTGCACCATTATCTTATCGGGAACGTCAAGGTCGGCAACTTTTTTCGTGTCCTTGATGGTCAGCTTCGCCGCAAAATCATCACCGCCGCTTCCGTAAAAAATCGTGTTTCCGCTGCGGATTAAAGGATATCCTCTGTAAAACATCAACTTATTCTCTGCCATTTTCTTTTCCTCCTGTATTAAAAATTACTTACCAAACAATATTTACGTCCTCGCCGTTTTCCAGCTTTTGAATGTTCTCCAGAAGCCTTTCGACATAAACCGAACGCACCTTGAAAACCGGCTTTCCGTCAAGCGTGACGATGTTTTTGCGCTCGCTTTCACCGTAAAACCCGAGCGTGTTCTCTTTTGCGCCATAGAGCTTCGCGTAATCCTCGGTATAGGTGAATTTGACGGTAACTGCCGGTTCTCCGACAGCTTCTCCCGTGTAAACCTCCTCGCCGATTGAACCGGCAAGCTGCTCGAAAAATTTGCGGAAATTCTCGCCGTCAAGCGTCTTTCCGCCGAGCAAAGCAGTTTTGCCTTCCACGTTGATTTCAAACGTGTAAACCTTGCCCGAAACGCTTATTTCAACGCTTTCGCAGCCGTAAATATACGGAGAAAGCGGTCTTGCCGAAACGTAATCGGCGGGGTTGAAATCGTACCACGGAGCCGCCTGCGTTGAAATCACGAAAATCCCCGGCACTCCGACAAGCGTCGCGTAATAGCCCGTCACCTCGTAAAGCTGCGGGGTATCCGAACTGCTTTCCGATACGACTTGTTTTACCTTGTCGCCCAGCAGAAGCGTGCGTTCCTCGCCGCCATAGCTGAACACCACGGTGCAGAACGGGTCGTCAAGCCCGCATTTCATCATATTTTCCGCGTTCGACTCGAGATACGCGCACTCCTTCATCGTCAAGCCGCAAACGCCTCCAACGAGCGTGCCGCCCTTCGATACGTTAATCTCAGCGTTATATGGGCTTGTGAAACGGTGCGTATTCAGCGTTGACACGACATAATTTTCATCATCGCGTGCCGCCTCAAGCTCCGACATATAGCGGATTTCAACAGGCTCTTCCAAATCCTTGCGCGTGATTGTGATATAATCGACATTTTCTTCATCGCCGAGTGACTTTGTAATCAGCAGATTTGCGTAATCCTTGATATCATCAAACGCTCCCGAAACATCACCAGTGTACGCCAGCATAACCCTGTCGCCCTCTTTAAAGTACACGGTTGAGGTGTTTGAGGGGTTTTCGATACCGAAAAGCAGCTCGGTTTTCGTGCCGTCGTCAAAGGTCAGCGAAACCGTTGCCCGAGGCGATTTCAAGCCGTATTTTTCCAAATCCTCGGCGTTTTCCTCAACAACGCTTTTCGCTGTCAGCGAGGCAAACCCGCCGATAAAGCTCCGAACAGCGCTGTCGCTTTGTCCAACGCCGAGCAGCTCGTCGCTCGTCCAGTAATATGAAGCGGCAACCGTTCCGTCGTCGCTTGATGAAGCGCGCGTTTTTCGGTTGAAAGTGAAGCTGCCGTGCTCGTTTTTAACGGAAATCGCGAGAACATTGTCCGCAGATTTGCCGATAATCTGAACCTCCTGCGACTGCGAAACAGACGCTTCCGAGGAGTTTTCCTGCTCTTTTTTCGGCGCGGTCAGCAGTAAAATCACCGCCGCAATCGCCAGAACCAAGCAAGCCGCGCCCGCTATCAGCGCTTTTTTCGCGGTTTTGCTCATCATCTGTGCCTCCTGCGAACCCAGACCACTATTCCCAAGACCACAACCGCTGTCGGAATAACCGCGCAAAGTACTATCACAAGCACGTTCGCGGTCGATTCGGTCATCTCAAACCGGATATCCGAAACCGCTTTCGGGCTTATCGTAACAGTCTTTTCCTTGCCCGAAACGCTGTCGAAAAGGTCGAGGAAGAAATCGGAGTTGTTCGCGTTTCCGTAGGCGAAGAAATAGCTGCCCGAGAGCTGGTCCGAGCCTATCGCGCAAACCCTGCTCGCGGTACCGTCCGAGGTGGTTTTCGAGGACATTATAACATCGTTGAAAACACCCGTTTCGGCAGTGCTGAAATCGAAGTCCTTGTCAGCGTCGAGCGGGAACAGGAACGCGTTCGGGTTGGTTTTCATCAGCACCTCAAGCGTGTTCTGCGAACGCTCCAGCGCATAAACGGGACGCAAATCCGCGCCCATTGTGTAGCCGTCGTATTCGCCGGTGTAGCTCGACTCGACAACCTCCTGCAAATGCGCGTAAGCCGTCTGCTGACCGTTGATTATGATGCGGCTGTCGGCGTTGCTCTGACCGATAACCGAGAATCCCACGGACAGCCCCCAATCACTCAAGAACGAATCTATGTTCGGGGTTTTCGGCTGCGAGGTTGACGCGAAATAGTACACGTTTTTGCCGTACTTGCCGTTGTTGTCGAGGAATTTGTCCAGCTTCTTCAGCGAAGCTTCATCGTAATCCGTAAGCGGTGCATAAACAACCGCGAAATCAAAGCTCTCGTCAATTTCAAGAGTTTTCGCGAGATTTACCGCTTCAACCTCGTATCCGTTTTTCGAGAGGAACGATTTGAGCGTTGAGCTGTCGCTCTCGTTAAAGCCCTCGAGGAAAGCCACTTTCACGGGATTTTCATCGGAAACGTAAAGCATTGCAGAAAGCGCAGCCTGCTCAATCGACGAGCCCATGATATAGCCGTAATAGTAGTAATAATAAGCCGCCATTTCGTTGTCCAAGCCGAAGTAATCGGACTGCGTGAGAACTTTGTATCTTCCGTTCTGCGCGTTCTCAACAATGATATTATTCGCGCTCAGGGATACGCCCGAATATTTTGAAGCGAATGTTGGATTTTTCGTCAGGTCAATGAAGTCAAGATTTATGTGAGCGCTCTTTTTCGCCATTTTTTGGAGAATTTCGCTCACCTGTTTATAATAAGTTCCCTGCTCGGAAAAGGCTTGTTCAGTGCTGAGAACCGTTATCGAAACATCTCGCGAAAGCGTGTTTTCAAGGTAATCCTCGGTTTTTTCATCAAGCGTGTAAAGACCCGTTGCCGTGAGGTCTGCCTCTGCGCCAAGACGCTCAGAAACCATTCCCACAACAACGTTCAGCAAGATTATTCCCGCCAGCACCGCCGCCGTGAAAACCGCAGACAAAGCGCGATGCTTTTTGATTGCTTTTGTATCGGGAGCTTCGTTTTCAACAGCCTGCTCAGCCGTTTCCAAAGCGTTCTTCTTTGCTTCATCAACCGTTTCGCGATTGATTTTTGCTGAATTTTTCTTGCTCATACTTTTCCCCCTTTACGCTCTGCGGCGGCGTTCAAGAACGCGCGTTGCCAAGAAAATAAACATACCCGTAAGGCTAAGGAAGAAAACAACCGAAGCAAGGCTGAAAATCCCGCCGGTAAACTCGGAGAATTTCCCGAAAACCGACAGAAAATCTATGACTTTTTTGAAATTCTCATCGGACACATAGCCCGAAATAATATCAAACGTGCAAATGACAATATTCGCGCCGATTGAGCCGAGCGCTGCAATCATCTGGTTGTCCGTGAGGCTTGAGATAAACACGTCTAGCGCCGTGAAAACCGCGCCTATCAGCAGCATTCCCGCGAAATTTCCCCAGAACGCCGGCCAGCCGAACTCCGAGCCGCCGTTTCCGACAGCAACAGCGAGGAATATCGCGTAAATCAGCATCACAAGCGCCGCGCAAAAATACACAAAAAATGCCGCGATGAATTTGCCGAATACTATCCCGAAAAGGCTCACCGGACTGCTTAACGCAAGACGGTCGGTGTTCTGTCGGCGCTCTTCAGCAAAGGTTCGCATTGTGAGGACGGGAATTATTACCAGAATGATGAAAAACATCAGCACAAAAACTCCCGACATATCCGCGCTTCCCGAGGACAGGCAGTTCATCCACAAAAAAAGTCCCGAAAAGCCGTAAAATACCGCCAAAAAAACATATCCCAGCGGAGAAGTGAAATACGAAGAAATTTCTCTTTTGATTATCGCCGTCATTCGTCTTTCCCTCCGTAAAAATCGCCTGTGGTGAGCTTCAGG
>SFJQ01000027.1 GCA_004555855.1 [Eubacterium] saphenum
ATGTTAGTACAACTAATGCCATTGTTGAACACATCTCGTGTATAATCATCGTTTGCCCACAAGCAGGGACACCAATCTTCTCTGCAGCCCCATTCAAACCAAAATTTAAAAGTATATTTTGCCATAAAACCACCTTTGCAAATTTCAAAATATCTCAAAAAGTGTTGACATTCCCGCCAAGCGCGATTATTGAACAAATCCTGTCAGCTGCATAACAAGCTCCGTGAGGAAAACGCCCGCGCAGGCGCAGACGGCAACCGTGAGCAAGCCGCGCTCGAAAAACGCGAGAACGCACGCAACCAAAACTCCCGCGGCGGCGCTTATTATGTAGTTTCCGCTGTAAAATACGGCGGGAATTGTCATCGCGCTCAAAACCGCGTAGGGAACGTAGTACAAAAAGTCCAGCAAAAACCGCGACTTGATTTTTTTGCGAAACGCGGCAAGCGGTATCATTCGGATAAGATAGGTCACAATCGCCATTACCGCGACGCTTAAATAAAGGTACGAGGCATCGTTCATTGTTCAGCCTCCTCGGTTTTTCTCGGGAACAAAAGTGCAGCGAGAGCCGCCGCGATAACCGTGCAGATTATCACAGAAATTCCCGAAGAAATGCCGTCAAACAGCGGCACATAATAAATCACGCAGCTCAGAAACGCCGCTAAAACCGCCGTAAAAAGCACTCCCCTGCTCTTTTTTGAGGGCGGGATAACGATTGCGATGAACATTCCGTAGATGGCAATTCCCAGCGCGGATTTCACGCCCTCGGGCAGAATTTCCCCCAAAAACGCGCCCGCAGCCGTTCCCGCAGCCCAAAAGATGTACGGAAGCGTAATCAGCCCGTACATATATCTTTTGTCAATTTCACCGCTTTTTCCCGAGGCAACCGCAAAAATTTCGTCCGTTATCCCGAACGCGGAGATTATTCTGTGAAGCAAGTTGTAGCGCCCGTTCAGCTTTTGCGACAGCGACAGGCTCATCAGCGCATAGCGAAGATTTATGATAAGCTGCGCCATCGCCATTTCAAGAAAACCTCCGCCAGCGGCTATTATGGTAACTCCGGCAAGCTGTCCCGCAGAGGTCAGATTTGTCATCGAAATCAAAATCGCCACAAGCGGCGGCAAGCCCATACTTACAGCGAGCTTGTTTTTTTCTCTTTCATTTCATCAGTCCCTTTTCTCAGATACGAATATAATTATACACCTTTGTGCAATTTTTGTCAATATGTTAAGATTTTTGAATACCATTTGGGAAAGAAATTGACATTTGAGGAATTTTGTGGTAAAATAAATGTAGAAATTTGGAAAGGGGGCACGAAAATGCACGAAAAATCCGACAAAGCCGCGTTTTTTATCAAGACGGCAATACGCGTGGTTTTGGGCGCGCTGATTGTGATGGTGTTCATCAGAAACGCGTTCCCTGACGTTAAGCAAGCCGTGGTGCTGGAAGACGCGGGCGTTTCCTCCGGATACGGTTCATCTGAAATCACGGACAGCTCAACCGAAAACGCTTCTTCAGGCAGCTCCGTTCCCGACAGATTTGTTCCCGTTGAACCGAACGAAAATCCCGAAAGCAGCGCGGTTTCGCTGCCCGATAAGAACGAGGTTTTTGAAGCGTCAAGCGCTCCCGAAAAGCAGATTACCGCTAAAATCAACATAAACACGGCTCCCGCAGGCGAGCTTGTGAAGTTGAACGGAATAGGCGAAACCAAAGCCGCCGCTATCGTCAAATACCGCAGCGAAAACGGCGGGTTCAAGAGCATTGAAGAAATCGTAAACGTTTCGGGTATCGGCGAGAAAACGCTGGAAAATATCCGCGATTTTATCACGGTTTAGGTTTTTCGGGATATTTCGGATAAATACACTTGATTTTTTTGTTGAAATATGTTATAATAAAGCCAAATTTAAAAGTATCAAGCGATTTGTTGAAGTAAAAAATGGAATAATCACTTGTTTTTCAGTCGTCGGTGAGCTTCTGCAGCGAATATCCCATCTCAATTATGTGCGCTACGCAGAGAGTTGTCCACAGCCCGAAAATCCACACATTCGACTCGGTTATCTACAACTCCAAAGAGGACAAATTCTACGAGAAAGAGCCGTATCGCAATATCGAGGTTGTCGACCGTATCGGAAGCGGCGACGCGTATATTTCGGGAGTGCTTGCGGGACTGCTTTCAAGCAATCTCTCCTGCGAAACCGTGCTGAAATATGGCAACGCGACATGTTCAGTCAAGAACACGATTGTAGGCGACCTGCCGTCGTCCGACCTCAAGGAAATCAAGCGCATTATAGATGAACACAACTCAACCGGTCCTCAGACCGAAATGAACCGCTAAAATACCCGTTTGGGAGGAATTATTTTGTCCGAAACAGCCGAAGCAAGCTCCGTGGAAATCTGGTTGTGGCTGCTGATGGTTATGTCGCCGCACAACCCGAAAACCACGCTGATTTTGTCGCAGTACGATTACAACGCAAAAGCTGCCGCCCAAGCTGTCCGCGATGGAGAAATTCCTTTTCTTTCGGAAGAAGAACAGCGCAGGGCTGCCGAAATCAGAAGCGGCGCTGTGCAAAGCGTGCTGGCGGTTTGCGAGGAAAACGCAGTCGATATCATCACGCTTGACGATGAAAGATACCCGAAACTGCTCAGAAATATCGAAAATCCGCCTATCGTGCTGTTTTGCGCGGGAGATATCGGCGGGCTTGACGAAGCGTTCACGCTTTCGGTTGTCGGAACGAGATTTGCTTCGGATTACGGCTATTCCGTGACGAAATCGCTTGTTTCTTCCCTAACGAAGCTCGGCGCTGTGATAACAAGCGGGCTTGCGGTCGGGCTGGATTCTGCCGCGCACAAGGCTTGTCTTGACGCGGGCGGACGGACAATCGGCGTCTGCGGGTGCGGAATTTTGGTGGATTACCCCAAGGGACACGGCGAATTGAAACGAAAAATCGTTGAACAAGGCGGCGCGGTTATAAGCGAGCTTTTGCCTTTTGCAAAGCCATCGGGCGGCTATTTTCAGCACAGAAACCGCATAATCTCGGGACTTTCCGAGGGTACGCTGGTTCTGGAGGCGGGCGAAATCAGCGGCTGTTTGCTGACAGCGCAGCACGCTCTCGAGCAAGGTCGAGAAGTTTTTGCCGTTCCTCCGCACAACATTTTAGACGCACGTTTTGCGGGAACTTCGGCGCTTATTCGCGATGGGGCAACGCCCGTGTTCAGCTATATCGATATCGTGAGAACGCTGATGAATAACGGCAGCGCGAGCGATTATCTGAGAAAAATTCTCGGTGAAAACTAGTGAAAACGGCGGGGGAAACTCCGACTTAACTACTGAAAAGGATAGAAAGATGTCGGAAAATGTAAAAGAAAACCCGCTGGGCGTTGAGCCTGTCGGGAAACTGATGGTGAAATTTGCCGTGCCGAGCATAATCGCGATGCTTGTCGGCGCGCTTTACAACATTATTGACCAGCTTTTCATCGGGCAGGCTGTCGGACTTTTGGGAAACTCCGCGACAAACGTTGCCTTTCCGTTTTCAACGTCCTGTATTGCGCTGGCGCTGCTCTTCGGAATAGGCGGTGCGTCCTGCTTTAACCTCGCGATGGGCAAGGGCGAAACCGAAAAAGCGCCGCTTTTCATCGGAAATTCCGTCACAATGCTCTCGGTCTGCGGAGTGATTTTGTCGGCAGTCACGCTCGTCTTCCTCACGCCGCTTCTGAGGCTGTTCGGTTCACCCGACGACGTTCTCCCCTACGCGCAGGACTATGTGCAAATCTCCGCGTTCGGCTTTCCGTTCCTCATTTTATCAACCGGCGGCGGACACTTAATCCGCGCAGACGGAAGCCCGCGTATGACGATGTTCTGCAACCTCATCGGCGCTGTCATCAACACAATTCTGGACGCGATTTTCGTGCTTGGGCTTGGCTGGGGAATGAAAGGCGCGGCGCTCGCGACAATTATCGGGCAAATAGTTTCAACTGTCATCGTTATCGCGTATCTTTTTCGGTTTAAAACGGTAAAGCTCTCCCTGCGCCACTTTAAGATAAATCTTCTGGTAACTCTGAGGATTGCCTCAATCGGAATGGCTTCGTTTTTCAATCAAATCGCGATGATGGTCGTGCAGATTGTCCTCAACAACTCGCTGAAGGATTACGGCGCGCTCTCGGCTTACGGTGACGCAATTCCGCTTGCGTGCGCGGGAATTGTGATGAAAGTAAATCAGGTGATTTTCTCCGTGGTAATCGGTCTTGGACAAGGCTCTCAGCCAATTGAGAGCTTCAACTACGGCGCGCGGAAATACGACAGGGTGCGAAAAGCGTATATGCTCGCGCTCGGACTTGCCGCAGCGATTTCGGTTGCTTCGTTTGTTGCGTACCAGCTTTTCCCGCGGGAAATTCTGGCGCTTTTCGGGAGTGACGAGCCGGAAATTTACTTTGAATTTGGCGAAAGATTTTTCCGTATTTTCCTGCTTCTGACGCCGCTCGTCTGCATTCAGCCCGTAACCGCGACCTTCTTCACCTCAATAGGAAAGCCGATTAAGGGCATTTTCCTGTCGCTCACAAGACAGATTATTTTCTTTTTGCCGCTGCTGATTGTACTGCCGATGTTCTTCGGAATTGACGGAATTTTGTACACGGGACCTGTCGCGGATTTGATTTCCGCAGCAGCCGCGGTTTTGATGGCATTTCTCGAGTTTAAGGCAATGCGAAAGCTTGAAAAAAGCGGATTTCCCGACAAGAAGTAAAATTGCACAAAAACACCGGCGAAGAAAAACCCCGCCGGTGATTTTTTTTATTAAATTTAGTTGAGGATAGTCGGCTGCTCGTGAACCCTGACGGTTTCGATAGCCTTTTCCATCACATCGATGATGATTTTCTTAATTCCCTCGCTGTCCTTAACGGCAAATTCTCCGACATAATCGTAGTCCATACTCAGCTTTTTGCCCGAGAAGCTGCTTTCGGCTTTTCTTCCGAGATTGAGCGGGTCGGTTCCGAGAGTGTCAAACATAATGTCGTTCTTGCAGTATTTCCACAAATCATCTTCAACAGGCGCATTTGCGGGCGCTTTGGTCAGATTCTTAACCATAAACTTAACAACGCGCGTGTTCTTAATCGTGTGTCTTATTGAATATACAACCGAGAACTCGAAGCCTGCGTAAGCCTTGAACGCCGAATATCCGCACGCTTCCGTGGTACCGCTCTGATAGAACGGCTGGAAGTAAACGCTGTTCTTATAGTGAGATTTAAGCTCGGCGTTAATGCTGTCAACAAGTCTGCGGTTTTCGTCCTGCTTATCCTCGTCATTGGAAACAATCATATTGCCAACGGAGGTTACGGTTGCCTCTCTGATAACAGTACGCAGAATTTCATCATCGGAAACATTGTCGTAATAGCCCGCACGGATTGCTCTCTGGAAGTGCGGCGTGAATTTGCGAACTCTTCTGAGCATTTCCTCGTCGATTTTGCCATCTTCGTCCGTGAACACGGTACGCATAATCTCAGCGTTGCCGCGCAGCTCCTCATCGTTCATAAATACGGTAAGCGAGTTTGCGTCAAGCAGGCTGCTGGACGAAAGCAGGAACCAGTACAGCTTTTCAAAGCTGGTTTGCAGGCAAATTACCGCAAACAAAGCGCGCTGTCTGGAAATCTTGCTGATTGCCGGCTCTGAGGAGGACTTTGTTTCGCCTCTTGCAAGAGCTTCCTTTTCGGCATTTTCGGTTTCGATATCAATAGTGGCGTCAAGCAGGCGGAATGTGTTGAACAGACGCTTCATAGCGCGGGGATTGAAGCCTATGGAGTTTCCGATAAGGCTCATAAACAGATTGATATCGTTCTTTTTAAGGATAGTTTCGTCCCAGGAGTCAAATTCATCTCTGACGAACTTCTCGATGTTGTATTTTTCAACGGGAACGTTAAACGGAAGCTGAATCATCTTATCAAAGAAATCTCTGCCGTCGGTCATTCCGTATTTCTGGCGAACGCCCTCGTTTACGGTATTGCTGTTCACCGCAAGAACAAACACGCACTTTTTACAGTCGATGAACATTTTCAGATACTCAAGCAAATCAACTGCCTTAACGGGCTGCAAACGGTCAAGGTCATCGATAAAGAAAACAATTCTGTCGCTGCCGGTATCACGGAGCTTCTGGTCAACCGCTGCCTGGAACTCGTTCTTGAGCGCACGGATTTCATCAACAACCGCGCATGCGTCTTCAGCCTTGCGGGGTTTTTCGGCAATGCTGGAAAACAGGTTCATAACGTTGCGGAAATGAGCGCCGCCCTCGTTAAGCTCCTTGATGAGAAGCGAGATTACGGAAAACGTAAGCCCGACGTTAAACTGCGAGGACTGCCACGCATTAATGCCGATAACGGTGATATTTTTCTCCACCAGCTTCTCACTTATCATTTTCAGCATACTTGTACGTCCGCTTCCGCCGCTTCCCTGAATGGAAATCGTCATCGGAGTATCGCAGCTCCCGATGTATCCGCAAAGACCGTCTATGTATGCTTCGGTGGAAAAACTGTCCTCCGCGCCGCCTGAAATCGGCAAATCAGACTTTCCGAAACATTTGTTCTCAAAATCGCTCATTGGCAAAAACTCCTTTTCCAAAATTTTGATACACTTATTATACCTCTTTTTTAAGAATTTGTCAAGCAATTTCCACAAAAAGAAAAAAATTTGTGCAAAAAGTCAAAAGGATAATTTCGCGTTGATTGACAAAAACGTGCAAAACTGGTATAATAATATGTAGAAAATAACGAAAGAAGCGATATTATGGCGAACGATTTTTCCAAAGGCTCGGTGAAAAAGAATATTGTTTCTCAGGCAGTTCCGCTGGTTTTTGCACAAATTGCCCAGCTTTTGTACAACGTTGTCGATAGAATTTACATTGGACATCTCCCCGAATCGGACAGCATGGCGCTCACGGGAATAGGTCTGGTTTTCCCGATAACAACGCTTATCGCGGCTTTCACCAACCTTTTCGGTATGGGCGGCACGCCGCTTTTTGCAATAGCGCGCGGTGCAAAAGACGAAGAAAAAGCCAAAAAAATCCTCGGGAACACGTTTTTGCTGCTTCTGATAAGCTCGGGCGTTCTGCTCGGCGCGTGCTATATTTTCCGCGAACCCGTGCTGTTTTTGTTCGGAGCAAGCGAAAATTCCTACGTTTACGCAGATGATTACCTGAAAATCTACCTCGTCGGAACGCCGTTTCTGATGCTCTCGACAGGACTGAACGGCTTTATCAACGCGCAGGGCTTCCCGAAAATCGGAATGTTAACCACAACAATCGGCGCAGCGCTCAACCTCGCGCTTGACCCGCTGTTCATTTTTGCGTTTGAGATGGGCGTAAAAGGCGCGGCAATCGCCACGGTTATCAGCCAGATTGTATCGGCGTTGTGGGTGCTGAAATTTTTGACAGGCAAAAAAGCGCTACTGAAAATCCAAAGAAAATACCTGAAAATCGACCTTCGCCTTACGGGAAAAATCGCGTCGCTGGGCTTGTCGGCGTTTATCGTTCAGGCGACAAACTGCGCGGTTCAGGTTGTGTGCAACGCGACCTTGAAAACAGTCGGCGGCGACTTGTATGTCGGGATTATGACGGTAATCAACTCGGTTCGTGATATACTTCATCTCCCCGTTCAGGGCATCACAAGCGGCGCGCAGCCTGTTCTGAGCTATAATTTCGGTGCTCGCGAACACGACCGCGTTAAGCAAGGCATAAAATTTATGGCGTTTCTCGGAATCGTCTACACCGCGATTGCTTGGATTTTCGTGCTTATCGCGCCGAGGCTGCTGATATCCGCGTTCACCGATGATTTACAGATGATTGAGAAAGGTGTTCCCGCGCTGCACATCTACTTTTTCGGGTTTATTTTTATGGCGTTTCAGTTCACGGGACAATCGACTTTTCAGGCGCTCGGCTACTCAAGACGCGCGATTTTCTTCTCGCTTCTCAGAAAAGCGATAATCGTTATCCCGCTCACGATAATTCTCCCGCAAATCGGCTTCGGTATTGACGGCGTTTTTCTCGCAGAGCCGATTTCAAACGCAGTCGGCGGGATTGCTTGCATTTTTACAATGTACTTCACCGTTTACCGAAAACTCGGCAGAAACAAAACGGCTGAACCGTAAAATTCAGCCGCCATATATTCAATAGTTGGTTTTGCGCCGTATCGCGTTGTATTTTTTGTACAATTCAAGGCACTCGGCGCGGTCGGTTTCGGTGAAAAGCGCCTGCTTGAGTTTGTCGCAGTCCTCGTAGAAACGCTTGTCGCGGAAACCAATCAGCTCGGTATCTTCAACTGTGCAGCCGAAATAAACCTTGGAAATATTCGCCCACAAAATCGCGCCGAAGCACATCGGACAAGGCTCGCCGGTGGTGTACAGCTCGCAGCCCGTGAGGTTGAACGTGCCGAGATTTTTGCAGGCGTCGCGAATTGCCATCATCTCGCCGTGACAGGTTGCGTCACGCTGCTTCACGACCTCGTTGTGACCGCGCCCGACAACCTCGCCGTCCTTTACGATAACGCACCCGAAAGGTCCGCCCTCGCATTTTTCAATCCCGCTCTCCGCCTCTTTTACAGCAAGTTCCATAAATTGGTTCATAGCGCTCCTCCTTAATCCGCGTTACTTTATAACGCTAACCGTCCTATCCGATGAAAAATTCTCAACAATCCCTTCGGTAACGGAAATCCCGCCGCTTTTGTCAATCAAAATCATCTCAAACCCGCCGTTTTCCCGCCAAAAGCGCTCGGCTTGCTCCCTGCCCATAACGAAAAGCGCGGTTGAAAGCACATCGCACAGCCTTCCTTCCTCGGCAACAACCGTCACGGAGAGCAAGTCGTTGTCGGCGGGGAATCCCGTTTTCGGGTCGATTATGTGGCAGTAGGTTTTGCCGTTTTGAGTGAAATAGCGCTGATAGCCGCCCGAGGTGACGACAGCACAGTCCGAAACCGCGACAATTCCCGCATTCTCGGCGTTTTCGCCCAGCGGGTCGGCTATGCCGATTTTCCATAAATTTCCATCGAGGCGTTTCCCGACAGCGTACACGTTTCCGCCGAGGTTAATCAGCGCGGATTTTACTCCGCTTTCACGCATTATTCGGGCGCACTCATCGCTCGCGTAACCCTTTGCCGCGCCGCCGAAATCCAGCATCATTCCCTGTTCAAGCTCAACCTTTTTCCCGTCAGCAGAAACCTTTTCATAGCCGACTTTTTCCAGCAATTCGGCAAGCTCGGCTTCATCGGGAACGCGGTGTTCGTCTGTTGTAAAGCCCCACGCGGTCAAGATGGGATAGATTGTCACGTCAAAAGCGCCGCCTGTTTTCGCGGACATTTCGAGGGTGAACGAGAGCAAATCGAGAGTTTCCGCGGAAAGCTCGGGATTTTCGCCGTGATTTAGCGCGTAGATTTCGCTGTTTTTATCGGTTGCCGACCAGAGCTTTTCCAGCTCCTCAACACGCAAACGCGCCTGTGAAACGGCATTTCCCGCGCTTTCGCCGTATGCTTCTATTGTCATATATGTATCCATCGCGAAGAAATATTCCTCGGATTTTTCAGGAGCTTTTGTACACGAGGTGAGCAAAAATACTGCAAACAAGAGCAAAATTCCCGCTAATTTTCTCAAAATATCACCGCCTTTTCGGATTCTGTACTTATTGTAAACCAAATTTCAAAAAAAGTCAAGTTTTTTTAAAAAAACTATTGACAAAACGATTTTGCCGTGGTATAATATATTTGCTGTTCTAAAGACAGCAGGTGGAAGCAATTCTATAATGCGGCTTGCCGCGCCTGCCGAAGAACGGGATTTGATTTATGAAATCTGTTCTCCCTTTCTGTCTTTTTGCAGAGGGGATTTTGTTTTTTGACAGCAAATTTAATGTAAGGAGTGAAAAAAATGCCTAGTGAAAGCGTTATCGCAAAGAAGCAGCAGTTCGTTGAGGAATTGACGGAAAAGCTGAAGAATGCGGCAGGCGGCGTGCTGGTTGACTACAAGGGAATCACCGTTGAAGACGATACCAAGCTCAGAAAAGAGCTTCGTGAAAACGGCGTTGACTATTTCGTAGTTAAGAACACCCTGCTCAAGCGTGCGTTAAATGCTGCAGGTATTGAGGGACTCGATTCCGCTCTTGAGGGTACAACCGCAATTGCGCTGTCAAACGACGATATCATTATCGCACCGAAGGTTCTCAACAAAAAGGCTGAGGATTCCAAGGGACAGTTCTCCATCAAGCTCGGTTTCGTAGACGGAAAGGCTATTTCCAAGGAAGAGGTTGAGGCTTACGCAAAGCTCCCGTCCAAGGAAACCCTGCTCTCTCAGCTTGTATTTATGCTGCAGTCGCCCATTCAGCGCCTCGCTATCGCTATCAGCGAAATCGAGAAAAAACAGGGCGAATCCGCTTAATCTGCGGAAAAAAGTCGGCTTAACCGCCGCGTAATTCAACAAAAACATATTTTATGGAGGTAAATTGAAATGGCTTCTGAAAAGATTACAAAGATGATTGACGAAGTAAAAGAACTTTCCGTTCTTGAGCTTAACGAGCTTGTAAAGGCTCTCGAAGAGGAATTTGGCGTATCCGCTGCCGCTGTTGCTGCTGCTCCCGCTGCTGGCGCAGGCGCAGGCGCTGGTGCTGCTGAAGAGAAGACTGAGTTCGACGTTGTACTTGCTTCCTTCGGTGACGCTAAGATGGCTGTTATCAAGGCTGTTAAGGACATCTGCGGTCTTGGTCTTAAGGAGGCTAAGGAGCTCGTTGAGGCTGCTCCTAAGGCTATCAAGGAAGGCGTTGCTAAGGCTGAGGCTGAGGAACTCAAGGCTAAGCTCGAAGAAGCAGGCGCTAAAATCGAACTCAAGTAATTCGGTTCAATCAAACAAGTCCTCCGTGGTTTTGCTGCGGAGGGTTTTTGTTTGGAAAAAGAGAAATCGGCGCGGTTATCGAGCTTGTGCCGTCAAAATAATCCGAAATCCAAAAATCCGCTTTTATCACGAAGGCGGATTTTTCACTTGACTTTTTGGGATTTGGTGCTATAATTATTGTAGAATTTTCATAATTCAAGAGGTGACAGCTATGTGGTTATTGTTTGCCGCGCTTTCGGCGGTTTTTGCGGCGCTGACATCAATTCTCGCGAAGGTCGGCATCGAGAACGTGAATTCAAATCTCGCAACCGCAATCAGGACCGCGGTTGTGCTGATAATGGCTTGGGGAATGGTTTTTCTTACGCATGCAGAAAGCGGACTGCCCGAAATCAGCCGGAAAAGCTGGATTTTTCTGACGCTTTCGGGGATTGCAACCGGCGCTTCGTGGCTTTGCTATTACCGCGCGCTTCAGCTCGGCGAAGCGTCAAAGGTCGTTCCCATCGACAAGCTGAGCGTGGTGATAACGCTGATTCTGGCGTTCATTTTCCTGCACGAGGAATTTACCGTAAAATCGCTTATCGGCTGCATTTTAATCGGCGCGGGAACGCTGATTATGGTCATCTGATTGTTGATTATCGGCGGCTTTGTTCGGTGAAAACAACTCCCGCAAGCCAAACGCAATCAGAAACAGCGCGAACAGTTTTCTAAGCAAATCGTTCGCGATAACATTTGAACCAAGCGTTCCGATAACCGCGCCGATTATCCCGCCGAGCAGCATTTTCTTGACGAGCGTTTTGTTGACAAGGTGATTTCTGAGGTGCAGAAGCAGCGCGATAAACGCAATCGGGAGAAAAAACAGCACATTTATCCCCTGCGCCGCTTTTTGACCGACATTCTCGAAAAGCGTCAGCCACACCACAAGAATAAACCCGCCGCCAAGCCCCATAGACGCCAAAATCCCCGTTGCAAAGCCGATTATCGCTTCCATCATACCAGCAGCATCCTCACAGCAGCCGCGGTTATTATCCCGCCGAAAATCCGTTTCAGCCAGATTGACTTGATTTTTTTCAGGAAAAACGCCCCGCAAAGCGCTCCCGCAACGCCGAATGGGATATATTTCCAAGCGCCCGCAAAGTCGAGATTTCCCGAAAAGCCGTAAAACAGCGCCGTTACAAGGCTCAGCGCGAAAATCAGCGCAACCGACGTTGCGTGCGCTTCGTTTGCGTCACAGCCCTCTTTCTCCAAAATCGGCACGGCAAGCACTCCCCCGCCGCTCCCGAAAAAACCGTTCAAAAACCCGCAAAGCGTGCCTTCAAAAAACTTCCTCATAAAATCACCTCTTTGGCTATTTTGTTCAAATATGCGTCGGAAATTCAAGAAAAAATATGCTTTATGTCGTTGACAGAAACTGCATTTTGTGGTACAATATTAATGTATATAATTTAAGTTAAGAGAGAGGGTTTTTAAAATGATTTTATCCGGTTCGGATATTATTGTCGAGTGCCTTTTGGAAGAGGGCGCGGATACCGTTTTCGGTTATCCGGGAGGCGCTGTGCTGAACATCTACGACAGCCTTTACAAGTACAGCGATAAAATCCGCCACATCATCACTTCCCACGAGCAGGGCGCTTGTCACGCGGCTGACGGTTTTGCGAGAGCAACCGGCAAAACCGGCGTTGTCATCGCGACATCGGGTCCCGGCGCAACCAACCTTACCACAGGTCTTGCCACCGCTTATATGGACTCAATCCCGCTTGTTGCCATTACGGGAAACGTTGCGTGCAGTCTGCTCGGTCTGGACAGTTTCCAAGAAGTTGACATCACGGGCGTTACTATGCCTATAACCAAGCACAATTTCATCGTCAAGGACATAAACGAGCTTGCTTCTACGCTTCACCTCGCGTTTAAAATCGCAGGAAGCGGTCGAAAAGGTCCCGTTCTTGTCGATATCCCCAAGGACATCACTGCGGCGAAAATCGACTACACACCGCTCGGAAAGTCCGTTCCCGACAAGCCCGCCGAAGTCTGCGAAGCGGATTTGAACGAGGCGGCGCGCCTTATCAACGAGAGCGAACGCCCCTATATTTACGCAGGCGGCGGCGTTATCTCGGCAAATGCCGAAGAAGAGCTCGCGAAACTCGCGGAGCTTTGTGACGCGCCCGTTTCCTGCTCGCTTATGGGTCAAGGCGCGTTCAACCAGCGCGACAGAAAGTATATCGGTATGCTCGGAATGCACGGCACGGTAAAGGCTGCCGCTGCACTCAACTCCTGCGACCTGTTTATCGGTATCGGCACGCGTTTCTCGGACAGAGTTATCGGCGACCCGACCGTTTTCGGCAAAAACGCGAAGATTATCCACATAGACATCGACCCCGCCGAGTTCAACAAAAACGTCGAGGTTTACACAACGATTGCGGGTGATGTGAAAGTTGCCCTCGCGGAACTTTGCAAGAAAGTTTCGCAGAAGAAAAACGCCTGGACGGACGAGATTATCGCAAAGGATTTCGGCGAACCCATTCAGAAAGGCACGGAAGCGCTTCCCGTAACGCCCGAAGCGGTTATCGAGAAGCTGGACGAATTGACTGACGGAAACGCTGTGATAGCAACCGAAGTCGGACAAAATCAGATGTGGGCGGCGCAGTATTACCGCTATAAAAACCCGCGCAGCTTCATTTCCTCGGGCGGTCTTGGCACAATGGGATTTGGCTTGGGCGCGTCGCTCGGCGCAAAGGTCGGCTGCCCCGAGAAAACCGTGGTAAACATCGCGGGCGACGGCAGCTTCGCGATGAATTTGAACGAACTCATCACCGCATACGCGCACAACATCCCGATAATCCAGCTCGTCATCAACAACAACGTTCTCGGAATGGTTCGCCAGTGGCAGAGATTGTTCTACAACAAACATTTCTCGCAGACAACCCTCGATAACCGTCACATCGATTATGTTAAACTCGGCGAGGCTTTCGGCATCGAAACCTTCGTTATCGAAAAGAACGAAGATATCGAGCCTGTACTTAAAAAAGCGCTCGAGATTTCCAAGAACAAGCCCTGTATGATTGAAGTGAAAATCGACCGTGACATCAACGTTCTGCCGATGATTCCCGCAGGAAAACCCGTGGTAAATCCCATTACCGAAATTGACTTGGAGGCGTGAAAATGGAACAGGAATATGTACTTTCGGTTAAAGTAAACAACAACAACGGCGTTCTTCTGCGCGTTTCGGGACTTTTCAGCAGACGCTGCTTCAACATCAAGAGCCTCAACGCTGCCGAAACAGAGGAGCCGAACATTTCCCGTCTGACGATTGTCGTTGCGGGAGATTTGAAGGTGCTGACGCAGATTAAAAACCAGCTTTTGAAGCTCTATGACGTTCACGAGGTGAGAATTCTTGAGGACGCTGTTACCCGCGAGCATATTTTGATAAGAGCGGGACGTTCCGAAGAAGACAGGCACAAAATCATCGAAATCGCAAATCTTTACCGTGCAAAGCCGGTTGATGTGGGAAAAGATTCCATTATGCTGGAGCTTACCGGCGAACCCGCGAAAATCGACAGCTTCCTCGACCTGCTGAAGCCGTTCGGAATTATCAAAATGGTGCGCTCGGGAATTACGGCGCTTGAAAGAGATTAAAATAAAGGCTGTACCTCAAAAGTACAGCCTTTGGTTTTCTATGTATTATTTCAAAGCGGTTTCGATGTTTTTCTTCATCTTCTCGACCGTTGAGCTCATCGCATTCAGTTCCTTCTCGCTTATGCCCTTCAGAACAGCCTTTTCCATCTTTTCAAGCGACGCCAGAACCTTCGCGTACATCTTCTTCCCTTTTTCGGTAAGAGATACATGGGTTTCGCGCTTGTCGCCGCCGTTTTTCGCGCGCTCTACAATCCCCTCGCGCTCCATATTTCTTAAAGTGATGCTTATTGTCGGAGGCTTCTGTCCCGTAATCCTCACCAGCTCAAGCTGCGTCAGACTTTCATTTTCCATCAGCGGATTTAACACATATCTGTACGAATATCTCATTCCGATACGTTCCATTTCCGCACTGATAAACTCTCCGTACAGAAAACTTGCTTCGTTAAATATTTGAAGAGTTCGGTTGCTTTCGTGAACAATAAAGTTATTGTTTGCAGCCCTCATTAAAACAATCCTTTCAGATAAATTTCAGATTTTTCCTGATTATAGAATATTACCTATTTTTATTATACTTCTTTTTACAGGCTTGTCAAGTCTATATCGTTTAAAAAGACATCATTTTTCTATTTTTTGTTTATTATCATTAATAATTTTATATGCAAACAATTTATCGGGCAAATATTCTCTCTTGACAAACGTTCAAAAATCGTTTACAATTAATCCAAAGGCAGAAAAATCCCACTATTATTAACTATAAAAGCCGCTGTTTTATTTTCATATTCTATGATAAAAAGACGAATTATCGATAAGGAAGGTATGATTGAGATGCTGAAGGAAATTTTGTCGAAAAATGATTGTGCAAAATGCCGAATTTGCTGTGGGTTTGTCGAAAGCGACAAGTGGGAAATCCCGCTGATTTTCCGTGAAATCAAGGAAAAAGTTGAAGAAAAGCTCGGAGTAACGCTCGAAAAACGTGGCGAGGAGTACGTTTTGCCGATGAATTTTGACGGAGAAAAAGTCATTTACTGCCCTGCGGTTTCCGAAAACGGCTGCACCTTGGGCGAGCTTAAGCCGTTTGACTGCGCGGTCTGGCCGTTTCGCGTGAATAAACTCGGCGATTTTCGCGTGATAACAGTGTCGCCGGTCTGCGAAAGCGTGTCAAAACTGCCGCTGAAAACGCTGAGCGATTTTGTACAAAAAGACGGTTTCGCAGAGATGCTCTTCGCCGCCGCAAAGACGCATCCCGATATGGTTAAGCCCTACATCAACGGTTATCCCATACTCTTGGTTGAGGAATAATTTCGCAAGAATTTTCGCCGTCCGCTCAAACATTCTTGACAAAATATGCGAAAAATGTTATAATTTATATATACTATGATTTGGTTTAACGAAAGGAATCTGAGATGAAAATAAAATGCGTTAAAGGAACCCGCGACTACCTCCCCGAAGAAGCGGAGCTTCGCGAAAATATTCAGAATACAATCTTCGAGATTTACAGGAAAAACGGCTTTTCCCGCATTATGACGCCCGCTGTTGAGGATATCGAAAACCTCGACAAAAGCGACGGCGGCGACAACCTCAACCTCATTTTCAAGATTTTAAAGCGCGGCGATAAGCTCAGAAGCGCGCTTGAAAACGGCGGAGAATTGTGCGATATGGGCTTGAGATACGACCTCACGCTCCCGCTTACGCGCTATTTTGCGGCAAACCGCCAGAACCTCACGATGCCGTTTAAGGCAATTCAGATGGACAAGGTTTATCGCGCGGAGAACCCCCAGAAAGGTCGCCTGCGCGAGTTTATGCAGTGCGATATCGATGTAATCGGCGACGACTCGGCAGGGTGCGAAATCGAGCTGATTGCCGTTACCGCAAAGGCTCTGAAAGCGCTTGAAATCGGCGATTTCACCGTTCGTGTAAATGACAGAACCGTGCTGAACGCGCTGCTTTCGAGCTGCGGTTTTTCCGAGGAACAACTCGCTTCCGTGTGCGTGAGTTTCGATAAACTCGACAAAATCGGCGCTGAGGGAGTTGTCGCGGAGCTGCTTGAAAAGGGCTTCGAAAAGGCGGCTGTCGATAAATTTGCCGATGTTCTAAAACAGCTCCCGCTCGATATCGACAAGGTTCGTGAAATCGTCGGCGAGGACGCAACAGCGCGGCTTTCGGGAATTATTTCGGTAAGCAAGGAAATTGCCGATGGGAAATACGGCGTGGAATTTGATATTTCGCTGGTTCGCGGACAGGGCTATTACACCGGCACGGTTTTCGAGGTTCGCTCTGAGAATTTCGGAAGCTCGGTTGCGGGAGGTGGAAGATATGATAAGCTGATAGGCAAATTCATCGGCGAGGATATCCCCGCTTGCGGCTTCTCGATCGGCTTTGAGCGCATCTTCAGCATTCTTTCGGATATGAATCGCAAGACTTCCGCAAAGGAAAAAATCGCGGTTCTTTACGAGGAGAATTACCTCGGCGCTTACAAAAAAGCCGAGGAGCTTCGCGAAAACTATGATGTCGCGCTGTTCAAAAAGCCCAAGAAAATGAAAGGTTTTCTGGACAGGCTTCAGGCGGGCGGCTACACGGGTTTTGCCTATGAGGACGGAAATATCAGGACTTTCTGAGTGTCGGAGGGAATTATGCAAAAGGCTTTAATTCTTTGCAAGGCAGGGTTTGACGGAAAAAATGTCGAGGGCGCGGGCGTTTACACGGCTGCTGCGCTTGCAAGGCTCGGCGTTTCGACTGCTGCCGCTGCGAAAATTGACGGGGATTATTCCGATATTATCCGCGAGTTTTTCCGTAAAAACGGCGTTGACGACAGCTTGATTGCCGAGGAAAACGACGATAATTTCAACGTTTCGCCCGATGATTTTGACGCGGTTTTTATAACTGGAGAATTTGTTCTCGATAACGAAAATTCGTATTCCTTCGCAAAAAAAATCTGCGAGGAATGCAGAAAGCTTGAAATTCCCGTTGTGTTCGACCCGGGAAATTTCGGCGAAAAGGAAAATGTCGAGATAATCAGGGATTTCGCGCTGAAAGCCGAGGTTTTCGTGCCTGCGGTTGAGGACGCGAAGCAGCTCTGCGGGCTGACTGAGCCAGAGAAAATCGCGGATTATTTCATCTCGCTCGGAGTGAACAAAATAGTGATTACGCTCGGGAAGCAAGGCGCGTTTTTCAAAAGCCGCGTTGAAAGCGGCGAAGCGCCGACATTCCGCGCGGACAAGGTTGTCGATGTGACAGGCGCGGGCGACGCTTTTGCGGCGGGACTTATAAGCGGAGTTATCGAGAAAATTCCGCTTAGCGAAGCGGTTGTTCGTGCAAACGCCTGCGGCTGCTGCGCAATTCAAAGCGAAGGCTTCAGCTTCCCGTCAATTCAGGAGCTGCGCGAATATATGCTCACGCACCGCTTTGTCGTTGACGGCTGCAAGGATTACTGATATGACGCTTTATGTAACCGACCTCGACGGAACGCTGCTCAAAAACGACGCGACAATTTCGGATTTTTCGATAAACACGCTCAATTCTCTCATCGAAAACGGCGTGCTTTTCACCTACGCGACCGCGCGTTCCTTTTCGAGCGCCGCGCCGCTGATTAAAAAATTGAACCTCGAATGCCCCGCTGTGACTTTCAACGGGGTTTTCGTGATTAATCCGCAAACCGGCGAGCATTTGATTGAGAATGTTTTTACGAAAAAATCGCTGAAAATCGCCGAGAAATTTCTTCGTGAAAATGACTTCGCGCCGCTGGTTTATTCGTACATCAACGGCGAAGAACGCGTTTCGTTTCTCGGGGGAAAAATCGACTGCGTGAGAAGCTACATCAACGCGCGAAAGGGCGACAAACGGCTTCGCAAAGCCGAAAATTACGATGAGCTATTCAAGGGGAACGTGTTTTACATCACCGTTTTGAACGCGGAAAACACCGAGTTGCTCGACAGCTTTTTCACCGAAAAAAACGGCTTTGCCCACAACTTTCAGCACGACACCTACGATGACACGACATGGTACGAAATTTACGATAAAAATGCGGGAAAAGCGGCGGCTGTCCGACAGGTAAAGGCGCTTTTAAATGTCGAGAAAATGGTCTGTTTCGGCGACAACAAAAACGATATCGAGATGCTCAAAGCGG
>SFJQ01000135.1 GCA_004555855.1 [Eubacterium] saphenum
GTTGTATTCAATAACCTTAGGGCCGTCTGCCGTCAGCATCAGACCGAAGAAAATAACTCCCTTGAACTCTCTGCCTTCGGCTTTGGAAAAGGCGGCGATAAACTCCTGTGCTGTCTGCTTATCCAGCGTCCACTGATAGGGTACTCTTTCGCCGTTTGTCTGCGATATATCGAAATAATGCTTTAGTCCATTTCCGCAAAGAACTGCTATGCTGTTTGCGCCACGCTTGACATAATGACCGAATTTCTTCCAAGTATCATAGTCGGCTACCATAGTAGCTTTCGGGTTGGTTGCGAACATCGTCATAGTCTGCGCCGTAGGCATTTTGTAGAACTTACCGGCAAATTTCAGATACTCCGCAAAGGTTTCCTTGTTCTTGTAGAGCTGTTCGGTAATGCTTTCATACCTCTCACGAACTTCATCTATTCGTGCCATAGTTTCCTCCTTAAATACAGTTTATCACATTAAAGCGTAAAAGTCAAGTGCTTTTTTCAGGTTCTTGCGCCTTTGAGAGCCTTTTTTGCTATTTCACGCTTCATTCCGTCAGCAATCCAGCGACCGCTTTCATCAAAAACACGCCCGTTAGTGTCAATTTTCAGCTTGTTTCCGTTCTGTATCGCCAGATGAATTACCTTAATATCCGTGCTGTCCACTCCGCAATACACATCGGGGTTGTATTCTTCCTTGAAAAAGGATATTCCCATTCTATCACCACCTTCCAAATATTTTTGTATATAAAAAAAGCAGCCGATTTCTCGACTGCTTGTATTTTCTTATTCAATTGTTTATTTCATCTGCTCGATAAATGGGAATTTGCTGGGAAGAATGTTAACCGGTCTTACTCAATATATCATTAGCAGAAATTTCAATACAAATTCCACAGCCGACCTGATTTTCAGATGTACTTTCTTATTGAAATAATCAATCAAGCGCCAGCGACTTTGCAAAATTGCGTTTGTCAAGAAAAAACTAATCCATTTGCTAAGAAAAAAATGAGCCACCCGGTGACAGAAAAAAATTAAGCCACTTGTGTTGAAATTAAGTCCAAAGTTGAAACGCACATAGCCCCATTACAGAGGGAGCGAAGCGACTGATGGAATGGGGCTATGTGCGGCGCGCCGGCTGACCGTTCAGCGCTGTTTCCATTCGGTAGGAGGTGGTGCAGTTCATGTTGAGGATTTGCGAATTGAATGTCACCCGGTCCACAAGAGCCGCGACCATCATCTCGTTCTCAAAAAGCTGCGTCCACTGTGAAAATTCGAGATTCGTCGTTATGATGACGCTCGCCCTTTCGGAACGTTCGGAAATTACCTGAAACAGAAGTTCAGACTGGCTCCGGTTAAACGTCAGATAACTCAACTCGTCAATTATGAGCAGGTCGAATTTCCTGAGGGATTTCTCAAGCCTGGATAATCTGCTTTCCTGAAGCGCCTCGGACAGCTCCGTTGCCAACGAGCCAGCAGTACAGAACCGAACCTTGAATCCTGCGCAGCAGGCGTTTATTCCAAGCGCTGTCGCAAGATGAGTCTTGCCGCTGCCGGGATTTCCGACCATTATCACGTTCTGCCGTTTGCCGATGAAATCACAGGAAGAAAGCTCTCGGATACAGCCTTCGCTGACATGCTCAAGCCGTTGAGCGTCAAATTCATCGAGCGTTTTTATTGTAGGAAATTTCGCAGTTTTGATGCGCTTTTCCTGCGCCGTGTGCTGTCTGTCATCAAGCTCGGTTTTCATCAGTTTCAGCAGGAAATCCGCATAGCTCTCGTTTGGCTCAAGTTGCTGAACTACCTTCGCATATTTGTTGAACGAAGGCAGCCGAAGCTCCTTTGCGTACAGCTTTATCAGCTCGTTCGCCGCATTTGTTTCCACTCAGATCACCCCCTTTCTCAGGAGAGCGTCGTATGGGTCAAGCTGAGGCGGACTAACCGGTATGTTGACGCTTCCGCAAACTGCTGCAGGGGGTATTTCCTTGCCTGTGACTAATTCATACCGCACAAGAAATTCTCCGTAATTTGCCGCCGGAATCGCTTTCATAGCAGCGTCGGGGTCATTGAGATAACATCGAAGGATCTGGATAATTTCTTTTGGCTTGTCCAGCGTCAGAATAAACTCGTACATCTGCTTTGGAATCGTCTTTTTGACGGGCGCTGCGTCATAAACGCTGCGCGGTTTCCGCTCGATTAGGTCTATGTAATGCTCCAGCCGGAAATTCGTTTCATCATGCCTGTAATCCCTGTCGTACTGCGCAATAATTTCTCCGTGGAACATGAAAACCACCCTGTCGCCGTAACCCTTTACTGTGACTGTCTTGTTTGAGTACTGATACGGCACGGAATACTTGTTCCCATCGAACTTTACCAGCGCGAAGCTGTCTGCCTTATGCTCAACGGTTTTTGAGGTGTCAAACCTGTACGATGGCAGCGGAATGTAGCTTTGCAAAGCCACTTTCGCCATTTCGCCGACGCTCATTGGCTTGCCCGGAATTTTTGTTTTTCGGTAGCCAATGCACTTTTCTCGCAGATATGCATTCAGTTCATCGAGGCTTTCATACCGCGGCAATGGCGCAAAAAAGTTTCGTCTTGAAAAGCCAACCAGCCCTTCTACCAATCCTTTTTCGTGACCTTGAGCCACATTACAGAACACCGGCGTGAACGCGTAATGCGCTGCCATCGCCTTGTACTTGTCGGTCGCTGTGGCATTTGCTCCGAATCCGTCCTTTACGGCAACCTTCGCATTGTCGAAGATAAGTTTCCTCGGAACTCCGCCGAAGTACTCAAAGCCGTTCAGAATTCCCTCAAGAAAACTTTCCTCGTTCTGCCTCATAAACGCCATCACGAAAATATCCGCACTGTAACATTCCCGCATGCACCAGATGTTGATCTTGGTTTTGACACCTTTCAGAAAGACCGTTGTTTCACCCCAGTCTATCTGCATGGATTCGCCGGGGTCGTATGCCAGCGGAACGAAGCAGTTTGTTATCCGCTTTCTTCGTTCTGCTACTGCCGCCCGCACCGCCGATTCGCAGCCTGTATAACCTTTTTCCTCGCACAGCCGGGTAAATATCCGGTGCGCTGTTTGCCGCTGTTTTTTCGGGGCTTGCTTGTCCTCTTCAAGACACTCGCTGATGAATTTCAGATGTTCATCGGTCAGAACGTCGTTTTTGCGGCCGCTTCCTTGCTTTCGTTCCCATGGGACTGTTGACCCGTCCCAGTATTTTTTGACAGTATTCCGTGATACCTTCAGCATCCGCGCTGTTTGCCGCTGCCCATAGCCGTATTTCTCACGGCACCGTCTGATTTCTTCGTAGATTTCCACTGTTATTGCCACTCCTGTTTTCCTCCCGTGTATCCTTTTCTTTTATTATAC
>SFJQ01000028.1 GCA_004555855.1 [Eubacterium] saphenum
GCGCGACGACAAGGAGTACTACAAAAAGGGCTGCGAAAACGCAAAACGTGGAAACGAGTTTTACGAGAAAAAGCACGTTCTTCAGATGTGGGACGACTTCTACACCTCGATTTTGAAGTAAGGCGGGAAAATATGGCTTCAAACTGCGATGAATGCGTAAATTACGTTTACGATGAATATGACGATTGCTACACCTGTCTTGTAAATCTCGACGAGGACGAAATGTTCAGGTTTTTGCAGGGAACAAACTATGATTGCCCGTACTACGAACTCGATGATGAATACAAGCTGGCACGAAAACAGTAAGCAAGCGGCAAAATAATTCTCAAACCGTGTAACATCTTTCTTGCTGCACGGTTTGTTTTTTGTGCAAAATAGATAATATACGCTGTTGGATTTGTTGTAATTTTAGATTATCATTCAAATCCCTTGAAATTTTTGTAGAAAAAGTGTATAATATTAAGGAGTGCAAATGCAATTTTTTTCAAACTGAAAGGGGTACATAAAATTATGAAATCGCCGATGTCCAAGGACGAGATTTTAAAACAGCTTAAAACCATTCTGGAATACGATTACAGAACCGACGCTAAGGAAGCGAACGTTACTCAGATTTACCGCGCGCTTTCCACTATCGTTGTGAACTATATGAAAGAGAAGCGCCACAACTTTATGCACGAGTGCAACTCCCATGGCAGAAAGCAGGTTTACTACCTGTCGATGGAGTTCCTTATGGGACGCTCCCTCAAGACTTCGCTTTACAATCTCGGTCTTCAGGACGAGGTTACTGCGGCTCTTGACGAGATTGGCGTAAAAATCGACAGAGTTTTCGAGGAAGAACCCGACGCAGGTCTTGGAAACGGTGGTCTTGGCCGTCTTGCAGCTTGCTATATGGACGGTCTTGCTACCTGCGATTATCCCGCAACGGGCTATTCTATTCTTTATGAATACGGCATCTTCAAGCAGAAAATCGTTGACGGCTGGCAGACCGAGCTTCCCGACAACTGGCTTCCGGGCGGCGGCGCTTGGCTTGTTCCCGTTCCCGACCAGGCTGTTGAGGTTCGCTTTGACGGTCACATCAACGAGAGCTGGGAGAATAACTACCATCGTCTTGATTATGTCGGCTACAACAGCGTAAATGCTGTGCCTTATGATATGTTCGTTTCGGGCTACGACAGCAAGGGCGTTTCAAAGCTGCGTCTGTGGAGCGCGGAGGCTATGTCCTTTGATATGAACGCGTTCAACACGGGCGACTACACCAAGGCTCTCGGCGCAAACAACATCGCGCATTCCATCTCGAAGGTGCTTTACCCGAACGACAACCACGCAGAGGGCAAGGCTCTCCGTCTGCGCCAGCAGTACTTTATGTGCGCGGCTTCTATCGGCGATATCATTATGCGCCACATGAGAGTTTACGGCAGTATGGACAACTTCCACGAGAAGGTTGCTATCCACATCAACGATACTCACCCCACTCTCGCAATCCCCGAGCTTATGAGAATTTTGCTCGACGAGTGCGGCTACACCTGGGAGAAATCCTGGCATATCGTCACCAACACCTTTGCTTACACCAACCACACGGTTATGGCAGAGGCTCTTGAAAAGTGGGACCAGCCTCTTGTTGAGAAGATTTTGCCGAGAATTTATCAGATTATCTGCGAAATCAACCGCCGTTACTACGAGGACATCATGAACCGTACCGGCGACGCCGAAAAAGCGGGCAAGATGTGCATAATGAAGGACGGCAAAATCCACATGGCAAACCTCTGCGTTGCGGCTTCGCACTGCGTAAACGGCGTTTCCAAACTGCACAGCCAGATTATCAAGGACGATGTTTTCCGTCTGCAGGCGCTCGACAAGCCCTATCAGTTCAAGAACGTCACCAACGGTATCGCTTATCGCCGCTGGCTGCTTCAGAGCAACAAGGGACTTACCGACCTGCTTTCCGAGTGCATCGGCGAGGGCTTCAAGAAGGACGCTTCCGAGCTTATCAAGTTCCAGGTGTTCGCAAACGACGCTTCCGTTCTCGAAAAACTCGGCAAAATCAAGCGTGAAAACAAGGAGCGTTTCGCGCAGTATGTTGAGAAAACCACAGGCACAAAGCTGAATATCGACAGCATCTTCGATGTTCAGGTTAAGCGTCTGCACGAGTACAAGCGCCAGCAGCTCAACGCGATGAACATTATCGCGGATTACAACTTCCTCAAGCAGAACCCGAACGCGCCTTTCGTTCCCAAGACCTACATCTTCGCGGCAAAGGCAGCGCCCGGATACTATATCGCAAAGCAGATTATCAAGATGATTTGGTGCATCGGCGAGGAGCTGAAGCACGACCCCATTCTCCGCGAGAAACTTCAAGTTATTTTCCTCGAGGACTATCGCGTAACACTCTCCGAAATCCTTATGCCTGCCGCTGAGATTTCCGAGCAGATTTCTCTCGCGGGTACCGAGGCTTCGGGTACGGGCAATATGAAGCTGATGCTCAACGGCGCGCTTACTCTCGGCACTTATGACGGCGCAAACGTTGAAATTCACGAGGCTGTCGGCACGGACAACATCTTCATCTTCGGTATGAGAACGCCCGAGGTTAACGAGATGAGAATGCGCGGCTACAACCCGCAGAGCTACATCGACAGCAACCCCGTTATCAAGAACGTTATCGAGAGAATGTACAATGGCATCAACGGCGCGACCTTCTCAGAGGTTGCCGATTCCATCAAGAACAAGGACTTCTATATGGCGCTCGCGGATTTCGACAGCTATCGCGGAACTCAGGCGTATGCGTCGGAGGTTTACAAGAACCCGAACGAGTGGAACAAGAAGTCGCTGTTCAACATCGCAGGCGCGGGACGTTTCTCCGCAGACAGAGCTGTTCAGGACTACGCTCGCGACATCTGGAACCTCAAGTAATTTTGCAAAAAGTCTTAGTTGTTTCTCCCCCTGCATTTGGGGGAGAAATGGTGTATAAGGGGTGAGTTTATGAAACTTGCAGAAGCGCTCAATCTGAGAGCGGATATCGCAAAAAGAATAGCCCAGCTCAGCACGCGGCTTCAGAACAACGCTCTCGTTCAGGAAGGCGAAAAGCCCGCAGAAGCTCCCGAGGCGCTTATGAAGGAGCTTGACGCGTTTGTCGCTCAGCAGGAAGAGCTGATTACGCGAATTAACATCACAAACGCGAAAACCGAGTCCGAGGGGAAAACTCTGACCGAGCTGATTGCACACAGGGATTGCCTGAAAACCAAAATTTCGGTTATCCGCAGCTTTCTTGACGCGGCTTCGAGAACTGTTCCGCGTGGGCTTCGCTCGGAAATCAGGATTTTGAGTACCGTGAAGGTTTCGGAGCTTCGCAGGCAGGACGACGCTCTTGAAAAGGATTTTCGCGAAACCGATGTGAAAATCCAGACAATCAACTGGAACACGGAGCTTTTGTAATCTGAATTTTGAGTGCGGCGACGGGCGAGCGCTGCCTCTTGTCGGACGGAGGAATCAGCCCGACAGTAGGTTGCGCTGCGGAGCAGGCGCCGGGGTTCGAGTCCCCGATGATTGTTACGCTCAAAAAGTTACAAGCGCACAAATATTGTTATTTTTACTACCACAGCGCTGACGTTGCCGCAGGGTGGGTAAGGGGAGATTTTTATGGGAATGCCGATTTTCGACTGTTTTGACACGTCATATAAGCACCCTTTCGGTGCTGTTCGGCGCGGTCAGCCGTCTATTTTCAACATCAGACTTCCGAAATGTTTTCAGGTTTCGGGGCTTACGCTTGTTATGTTCCGTCCGGGGTATAAGGAGCGTTTTATCGAACTTGATTTACAGGACGAGAGCGGCAACGACAACATCTTTTCGGGCGTTTTCACACCGAACAATGTTGGCGTTCATCACTATTATTTCACGGGAGTTATCGATGGCAGACGCCGCTACATAAAGCGAACCGGCGCGAACATCGGCGTTTTCGAGGGGGAAGCGTTGTTCCAGCTCACCGTTTTTGACGAGAATTTGTACACGCCCAATTTCATCAGAGGCGGCATAATGTACCAGATTTTCCCCGACAGATTTGCCAAAAGCGGCGAACATCACGAAAATGTTCCCGCGGACAGAGTGTTGCGTGATGATTGGTACGGCATTCCGTACTATCGTCCCGATGACAAGGGAATTGTCCGCAACAACGATTTCTTCGGCGGCGATTTGAAGGGCATTATTCAGAAATTGCCGTATATCGAGTCGCTCGGCGTTACCGTGATTTACCTCAACCCGATTTTCGAGAGTCAGGAAAATCACCGCTACTCCACGGCAAACTATGAAAAAATCGACCCGCTTCTCGGTAACGAGGAGGATTTCAAGGAGCTTTGCAAAAAAGCGGGCGAAATGGGTATCGATATAATTCTGGACGGCGTTTTCTCGCACACGGGCGCAGACTCGATTTATTTCAACAAGTTCGGGCGCTATGGCGAACACACGGGCGCTTATCGCGACAGAAACAGCCCCTTTTTCCCGTGGTACAGCTTCACGGCTTATCCCGACAGATACGAGAGCTGGTGGGGAATTTCCACGCTCCCGAATGTCGATGAAAACAATCCCGCTTACACCGAGTATATCTGCGGCGACGGCGGAATTTTGCAGAAGTGGATTAAGCTCGGCGCGCGCGGCTGGCGACTGGACGTTGCCGACGAGCTGCCCGATGAGTTCCTCGACAACCTCAACAAATCCGTCAAGAAAATGGGCGCGGACAAGGTTATCTACGGCGAGGTCTGGGAGGACGCGTCAAACAAGGAGAGCTATGGCGTTCGCAGACGTTATCTTATCGGTGGGCAGCTTGACAGCGTGATGAATTATCCGTTCAAGGAAGCTATCCTGAATTACGTCAAATACGCTGACGCAAGGGCTTTCACGGACTCAATCCTCACGATTTTGGAGCATTATCCGAAGCCCGCTGTCGATATGCTGATGAATTTCATCTCCACGCACGACACCGAGCGCGCTTTGACCAGACTTGGCGGCGAGGAAGTCGGCTGGCACAACAAGGACTGGCAGGCGGAGCGTCATCTCAGCCCGTCCGAGTACGTTTACGGCGTTTCGCTGCTCAAATGCGCGATGGTTTTGCAGTTTTTCCTGCCGGGCATTCCGTGCATTTACTACGGCGATGAGGCGGGAATGGAGGGTTATCGCGACCCGTTCAACCGCTGCTGTTATCCTTGGGGACACGAAAACATCGAGCTTATCGAGTTCACGCGCGGACTTTCTCAGATTCGTCGTGGAACGCGCGCCTTTGAACAGGGCGATTTGCGCTTTATTCAGGTTGACGACAACGTTTGTGTGTTCGCGCGCTGCGACAAGATAAACCGCGATGGCGCGATAATCTACCTCAACAAGTCCACGCAAACGCGCACTTTCGATATCGTGAACGAGTTCACCGATATGTTCACGGATTTCACGCCCGCGTTTGACCGTTTCAAAAAGGGAATTTCAGACGGGAAGATAACCGTTGCCCCGTTTGATTATGGCGTGGTTTACTGCAAGGTTTGATTATTGATATTATAAACCCCGCCGAGCGCTTTCGGCGGGTTGTTTTTTTAGTTAATTCTGCATTAAACACGGATTTTTCTCACTTCAGGTTCTCTTCCTTTTCAAAAAACGCGCGTTTCATCACGTCAAATTCCTCGTCATTACAAGCGGCTCTGCAAGCGGGAATAAAGCTCTTCGTTACCTTGAAGCATTCGCGGATTGTTTCGCAGGGGTATTTCGCGCATTGTCCGCAGTTTTCGACATTGTTTTCGCTCACGCATTTTACGATATTATATCTGCACCAATTATCCACGGTACAGCCCATACAGGAAATCTCCTCGTTTGAAACAACGCGGTCGCGATAACCGATTTTTTGCCATAAAACCGCGGTCTTGTGCAGCTCTTCGGGCGTTTTCCCGAACGGCGGCTTTATGTATCTCGGACAAGCCGCGCAGTCGTTTCCGCAAGCCGCTATGATTTTTTCGCTCATTTTCCTCTCCTTAAACAAAAGCCGCCTTTGACTTTCCCAAAAGCGGCTTTTTTCAATTACTTCGCAGCAGCGTTCTTCTTGCTCTTGCGCTCCTGATGCCAAATCCAGATAGGACCTGCAAGGCAGAGCGAGGAGTAGAAGCCGACCAGCATTCCGATTGCAAGCGGGATTGAGAACGAGAGAATTGATGTCGTACCCAGAAGCGTGCAGACAATCGATATCGAAATCATCGCCGTAACGGTTGTCGCCGTGGTGATAATCGAGCGACTCAGCGTCTGGTTTATCGAGAGGTTTACAAGCTCGCGGTCGGTGAACTTTCCGCCGAATTTCGCGCGGTTTTCACGCAGACGGTCGTAGATAATAATCGTGTTGTTGATGGAGTATCCGAGAAGCGTGAGGATAACCGCCATAAAGTTCGAGTCGAGCGCCATTCCGCCGAAAACGTAGACAGCGTAGGTGAGCGCAACGTCGTGCAGAAGGCAGATTATCGCGATTACACCCGCGCTCCAGCCGCCGATTTTCTTGAAGCGGAACGCGATGTAAACTACCAGCAGTACAAACGCCACAACAACCGCAATCAGGCAGCTTATGAAGAACTGCGAGCCTGAGGACGCGGAAACGTTCGTGGTGTCGAGGTTGACAATCTTGTTGTCGGGGAACGCTTTTTCGAGGTGCTCGGAAACGTTCTGGAGCATCTCATCGTCCATCTTCTCGTCAGCCGCGAAAGATACCACAATCGTGTTCAGATTACCCGTGAAGCTGGTTCCCGTGGTAACGGTTGCTCTCGGAGTGCCGAGGCTTTCTACCTGCGATTTTACATCGTTTGTGCTGATTTCGCCCTCATAGGAGTAGGTTATCATCGTACCGCCCTTGAAGCGAATGTCAACGGCAACGCCGATAATAAACGAACACGCAACGGTAATTGCGATAAGCGCGGCGGAAGCGATAACGAAAATCTTTCTCTTTCCGACAAAATCGATGTTGGTCTTGGGAAGAACCTCGATGTTCTTGACGGTGGTTTTGCCCTTTTCGGCATTTTCAGTCGGCATATCCTTCTTGGAAACGCCATAGAGCGCGGGCTTTCTGAAGCACTTGAACTTGGAAAGCGCGATGGTCATAAGTCTTGTCGCCCAGCACGCCATAATGAAGTTCATAATAACGCCCGCGAGCAAGGTGTAACCGAACGAGTAAATCGTGCCCTCGGTTGACGCGCCGAACCACGTTCCGAACACTGCCATAAGGATAAGAGCCACGATAATTACCGTGAGGTTGGAGTCGAGAATTGCCGTAAATCCGCGCGAGAAGCCGTTTTTCAGCGCGCCGTCAATCGTGCGTCCCGCTTTCAGCTCTTCCTTAATTCTTTCCGCGGAAATAACGTTTGCGTCAACGCCCATACCTATCGACAGGATAATACCCGCGATACCGGGGAGAGTGAGCGAGGACGCGTTGTTGAACGCGAAGAAGCCCGTGATTGCCGCAAACATTCCGGCAACCTGTCCGGTGAGCGCGATTACCGCGACAAAGCCCGGCAGTCTGTAATATACTATCATAAATATCGCGATAATAGCAAACGCGATAAGTCCCGCGAGAGCCATAGCGTCACGCGCGCCTGTACCCAGAATGGGCGAAATTGTCGAGAGGGACTTTACTTCAAGCTTGAACGGAAGCGCACCGCCATTTATCTTATCGGCAAGCTCTTTTGCGCTTTCAGCCGTGAAGCTGCCCGAAATCTCGCAGGAACCGTCACTGATTTTCTCGTTAACTTCGGGAGCGGAGATGCACAAATCGTCCATCCAAATCGAGATTTTTTCGCCGACAAGTTTTCCTGTCGCTTCTGCGAACTTTTCCTTGCCGCTGTCCTTGAACTTCAGCTGAACGATATATTTATCGGTCTGGCTGTTATAGCCCGCCGAAGCGCTTTGAACGTCCGCGCCCGTGAGGATTACGTTTTCGGTATCGCCGGTGGGCTTGCCTTCATCATCGGTTTCGTACTTCTCGCGGAAGGTGAGGAGTGCGGTTTCACCGATTTCCTTGACAGCCTGCTGCGGGTCGAAGGAATTGTCATCGCTCTGCCACGGGAACTGCACGATAATCGCGTTTGTTGCGATATCGACATAAACGTCATAGTCGTTGATGTTCTTCGACACAAGACGCGTTTCCATAATGGATTTCGCGGCGTTGAGGTTGTCCTCGGTGACGGTGTTTTCCTTTGCGTAGTCCTCGGGAACGCCGAACGTTACGTTTACGCCGCCGCGTATGTCTATTCCCCATCTTATGTCGTCAATTCCCCAGACATAGTAGTTCTTGATATCGCCGTTATAGGTTTTGACGCCCATTGTGCTGAGCACGGTAAATGCGATTATCAGGAGAAATACGACAAAGAAAACGGGTTTTGTGATTTTGCTTTTTTTCAAGAATTTTCACTCCGTTCCTATATTTTAAGTTGCCTTAAAGACAATTCAACATTCTATTATTATAGCACAGTTTGTCCGAATTGTCAAGGGCTTTTCACACGCGCTTTGAAACATAAAAACCGAAAAAACCCGCCGGAATTTCGGAATAATTCCCCGAAAATACGCAACAATATTCTTTGTGAAAATTTTTCCAAGGGGTTGATAATATGAAGAAACTGATAGCGGCGGCTGCGGCTTTTTTGCTTACGGCGGCTCTTGTTCCCGCGTTTTTGCCGACGATAATCGAAAGCTCCGCGCCCGTCTGCCAAGTCACCGCGCCGACTGTCCGCACATTTTGCGAAACCGTGAGCGGCTCGGGGGAATTTTCCTACAAAAGCGAGCGCGAAATCACCTGCTCGCTGCCTGTGGTTATCGAGCGGCTTTACGTTGAGGAGGGAGATTTTGTCGAAACGGGAGATGTTGTGGCGCTTGTGGACAAAAAATCGTCCGCGGCGTTTATCCAAAGCCTCGGACGAATGAATATGCTGAATTTTGCAGCAGCCGATTTAGGAGCGGCAACCGCTCTCATTCCCGAAAAAATCACCGCGGACTGCTCGGGGCGCGTTATCTCGACCTGCGGCTCAAACAGCGCGGTTCAGAGCGGTACTGGGATTGTCACGGTCTCGAGCGGCGGCGAGCTTGGGATTGTCGCGGCGATAAGCGAACTTGATATCGCGAAGGTCGAGGTCGGGCAGGACGTGATGTTCACGCCGGCGGCTTATCCCGACGATGTGTTTTTCGGCAAGGTGAGCGAGATTTCCTCCGCCGCCAGAAGCCGCTATAACGGCGCGGTGCTTGAAACGGTGGTTGACGTGAGGATAACTCCCTGCGTTGCCGACAGCCGCTTTAAATCGGGGCTTTCCGCAGATGTTTCGGTAATTCTGTCCGAGCCGAGGGAAATCGTGGTTTTGCCGTATTCCGCGATTGAACAGGACGAAGCGGGCGAGTATGTCTATGTTTTCGAGGACGGACAGGCGCTTCGCCGCGATATCAAAACAGGCGAGGAATTTGCCGATGGAACGGAAATCCGCTTTGGAATTTCGGAAAACGATGAGGTTTTTTCCGACCCGAAAGCGGTTGACGGGAAGAAATACGTTCGGGTTGAGGGAGAAAATGCTTAAAATTCTGATAAACATCTTTCGTGCAAAGGTTCGCTCGGTGCTGACAATCGCGGGGATTGCCGTGGGCGTTTTTTCGGTAACTCTCATCTCGACAGTCGGCGCTGTCGGCACGGAACAGGTCAGTTCAACGCTGATAACAATGGGTGTTGACACGCTTTTGGTGCAGGCGGCGAGCAACTCGGTTTCCGTCACGCTCACGGACGAGGACGTTTCCGAGGTGAGGAAAATTGACGGAGTGACAGACGTTATGCCGCTGATGGCGAGTATCACCGAGGCGAAAATGATAAACAGGCGCGTTGACTGCTACGTCTGGGGAGTGGACAAGTCTGCGGACAAGCTGATTTCGCTTCGGGCGAAGCACGGCAGGCTTATCACAAATTCCGACAGCGCCGCGCTCTCAAAGGTCTGCGTGATTGACGAGCAGTTTGCCGAGGAAGTTTACGGGAGAAGCAACGTTGTCGGGAAGAAGCTCAGAATGTTTCTCGGCGGGAAATACCACGAGTTTACGATAATCGGGATAGCACAGTCGGGGCTTTCGTCGCTTCAGGGAATGCTGTCGAACATTATGCCGGGGTTTATGTATATCCCGATTACGACAATGCAGCATCTCTGCGGGAGAACAACCTACGATAAAATTGCCGTCAAGGTTAGCGGGGACGACTTTTCCCCGAAAACCGTCACAAATGCGCTCGACCTCAGAAACGGGCACGTTGACGGGTATATGTGCAACAATTTGCTCTCGCAGAAAAGTCAGCTTGACAATATTATGTCGATTGTCACGACAGCGCTTTCGATGACTGCGGGAATTTCGCTTGTGGTTTCGGGGATTTCGGTGATGACGGCGATGATGATGAGCGTGAGCGAACGCACCCGCGAAATCGGCGTCAAAAAGGCAATCGGTGCGCGAAAGCGGGATATCCTCGGGGAATTTCTCGCGGAGAGCGTGCTGCTTACGCTTTTGGGAAGCGCTTCGGGAATAGTGGCGGGGCTTGCGGTATCGTTTGCGGGGTGCGTGATTTTGGGAGTGCCGTTTTCGGCAAACATCGCCACGCTTGTAATCTCCGCGGCTGTGACGGTGCTTCTGGGAGCGGTTTTCGGAGCATATCCCGCAGCAAAAGCGGCAAGGCTCAATCCCGCGGAAGCGCTCAGAATGTGAGAAAATGCGTGTTTTTGAACACGCGCTACATAGAAATCATCGCCTGTAGCAGCTTCATCAAGCAAAGCCAGAAATTCATTCTCGGGATATCGTCCTTCGCGACAATATCCGAGCGAAAAACCTCCGCGCCGTCAACGGTAACGAGATATTCCCCGACAAACTGCCCCTTTTCAACGGGCGCTTCAAGCTGCTCGACAAATGTGTATTCGTACTTCACGTCCTTTGCTCTGCCTTTTTTGATAACGCACTCCTCGCCCTGATTTTTGATAATCGGCGTGGTTTCGGGGAGCGTGCCGCGCGTGACTTTTATCGGTTTGAGGTTGTTGAAGTTGATTTCAGGCGAAAACAGCTCGAAGCTATTGAAGCCGTAGTCAAGCAGATTTTCGCAGACATCAAAGCGCTCGCTGTCCTCCGCGCAGCCGAGCGTTACCGCGACAAGGCGCATATTATTCCTCTCCGCGCAGACGGTAAGACAACAGCCCGCAGCGTCCGTTGTGCCGGTTTTTCCGCCGAGAATGCCGTTGTAATAACGAATCATTTTGTTGGTGTTGACAAGCTGCGTTTCGCCGCCGCGCAGGTAGTCAACCCACGTCAAAAACCACCCGCGCAGAACCTCGTGCTTCATAAGCTCGGCGGTGACTATGGCGATGTCGTGAGCTGTTGAGTAGTGCCCGTCTGCGTCAAGTCCCGTGCAGTTTTTATAGCGCGTTGACGTCATTTTAAGCTCCTTCGCGCGCTTGTTCATCAGCTTGACAAAGGCTGCCTCGCTCCCCGAAATGTGTTCTGCAAGGGCAACGCACGCGTCATTCGCGGAGTTTATGATAACCGCTTCAAGCAGCTCGGCAGCCGTCATCTCCTCTCCCGAAGTCAGCCAAATCGTTGAGCCTTCCGTTTTCGCAGCTTCGCCCGACGCTTTGACTTTTTCTTCGAGCGTGAGTTTTCCCTTATCGATTGCCTCTGCGAAAATCAGCAGCGACATCGTTTTGGTAACGGAAGCAATCGGCAGCTTCGAGTCTGCGTTTTTCGAGCAGAGGATTTGCCCCGTGTTCGCTTCGTAGAGAATTTCCGATTTCCCCGAAGAAACCGCCGTTTCGTCCTCGGCAACCGCGGTTGAACCGATAGAAAACAGCGTGAGGACGCTCAGAATTACACATATAAATCTTTTCATAAAATCTCCTTTCGTTCGGGCAAAACCGCGCGGCAAAAAATGCCGAAAAATGCGCGGTGCAGCTCGGACTTTTTGTAAATTTATATGACTTGTCTGGCGATTTATGCAGGGAAACGGGCGCGGCTGTTGACAAGAGTTTAATTTGGTGCTATAATTTATCTGAAAACGCAAATGGAAAAGAGAATCTGCGATGAAACTGAAAGAACGCGCAAAACGGCTTAAAACGGACATTCCCGCCGTATTTCTGGCGATAAAGGACAAGGACACTCCTGTAATAGCGAAAATTTTTGGCGCAGTCACGGTTGCCTACGCGCTTTCGCCCATTGACCTGATACCCGATTTTATCCCAATTTTGGGGTATCTGGACGATTTGATACTGCTGCCGGCTCTTGTCGCGCTTACAGTCAAGCTGATACCCAAAGACGTTTTCGAGAAAAACCGCGCGCTCTCCGAGGGAATGTGGGAAAACGGCAAGCCGAAGAAGTGGTATTTTGCAATCCCGATTGTGCTGATTTGGCTTTTGATAATCTGGCTGATTGTAAGAGCTTTTCTATAAAAAAATCCCGCCAAAGCAGCGACGCTTTGACGGGATTTAGTTTATAATCACACTTTTTAAAGCGCGTTACTGCGCGGGTTTAATCCTCCGAACCCTCGAGGAAATAGCTCGCTTCCATATCCGCGACCGAAAGCGCGAACGCAAGCGGGTATTTTTCGAGCGCTCTGCCTATGGTGTTTTTGTCCTCCGTGCCGGAAAAACCCATGTGCCAGCGGATTGCCATAGCTTCCTCGCGCGTCAGCCGCATAAACCCGCTTATCATATACACGCTTTTTTCGCCGTGACCGTAGGGGAGCGTGTCGTGGATTTCGTAATACGGCACTTTTTCCCATTGTCCGGTTTTGTCGTTTTTGGAGTTGCGGTAGGAAACGCGGTAGATGTTCACTTTGCACAAATCGTGCAGCAGCGCGACAATCGCCGCAGTTTCCGCGCTTGCCTCGAGCTTGTACATATCTTTCACACGCCCGCGCTCAAGATACGCCACAAGGCACTTGTACACATTCAGCGAGTGCCGCAATAGCCCGCCCTCAAAGGCATTGTGATAACGAGTTGACGCGGGAGCCGTGAAAAAATCGCTCTTGTTTTCGAGAAAATCAAGCAGCTTGTCTGCACCCTCGCGCTTTATGTTTTCATTGAAAATCGAGATAAATTCTTCTTTTTCGGTCATATTAATCTCCGTTCAGCAGCAAATATCCATCGTCATCAGGCAGCAAAAGCGCCGAGCTTGTGTCAAAAATTTCAAGCACCGCGGGCTTTACCCCGAAAATTTTCTCCAGTCGTTCGCCCGCCGAAGAAATCTCCGCAGATTTCAGAAGCGCGCTTTGTTTTTTCGCGAATTTGTCCAAAATTCCCTCGGGAGTTTTCGCGACGACGACAGGCAGATAAAATTTTTCCGCGCCGTTTTTCAGAATGTTTGCAAGCTCGTTTTCGTCAATCTTTTCCGCGCAGTCATCGATAATCATCACCAGCGGAAACAGCCCGCTTTCATCGCTTTCGGCAAGCGCTTTTTTCAGCTCCTTGACGATATCGCGCGGCTCTTTCGTGAAAATGCACTCGCACCCGAGAATTTTCTCGGCGGTTTTAACAATCGGCTTGTTCTGATTATACTGATAATCCCTGAACTCGGGATAAAATTTTTGGAAAGCGCGGTCGATGTATTTCGACAGCCTTTGATAATACTCCTTGTCAAACGGCGCGAAAAGATACGCTTCGTCTTTAAATTCCTCGGAATTGTACTTTTCCGTCCCGAAATATTCCTCCGCGCAGGCGTCAACATCGGCGGGATAAAAGAACTCAAAATTGTGGTGATTGAAGTCGTAATAATCCCGCGCGAACGCATAGCCGAGAAAGCTGAAGTGATAAACCGCAAGCTCCCCGTTCATCGCGATTTTGAGGAATTTTCGCAAATCGACAGGATTTCCGCTCTTGACTTTCTCGATTACATCGGGAAACGGCTCGAAGAAATCCGCGCTGTAAAGGTCGTGTTCGATGCACCAGCGCAGGAAAATCGCAATATGATTTCCTGCGTTTATCGTGCTTATCGGCAGGTCTTTCTCCAGAATTTTTTTCGCGTGTTCAGCCATCGCGTCGATGAGGTTGTATTCCTCGCAGACGGGCTCGCGGTTTATATCCACAACGTGCGAAACGCCGCTCATTCTCTCGAGAAGCGCGTGAGTGTCGTTGTCGCGCTTGAACATCATCTCCCCGCGGTAAAGCGGGATAACCTCGAAGAAATTCACGCGCTCTCCGCTCGGCAGCTCGCAGAAATCCGCGCCCTGCTCCACGTCCTCGGGATAAATCAAAAGCGAGCCGCAAAGTCCGGTGTTTTCGGCAAAGCTCCCGCCGTTATCGACCGTGTGTCCCCAGCCGAGCCAAGTTTCGCAGTTTATCGGAAGCCGCGCCAGACCTTTGAGCAAACCTATCGGCCAGAACCATTCCTCAGCGTTTTCGCCGACCTTCCAGTCGGGAGGAAGGCAGATTAAAAGCTCGGCTCTGCCGAGTTTCTCCGCGTCCAGCTCCTCGGGTATATCCATAACGTGCGCGCCCATTCCCACGGTCAGAAGCGTGTAATAATTTTGCGTTTCGTTCGGGGGAACTATGTAGATATCGCAGTGGATATCGGGTGAAACCAGCTCGTGAAAAACCGTTGGGAAATCGCCGAAATAGTCCTTGATATGCTCCTCGACAGCCTCGACTTCCTCCATACTGTACATCTCGGGAGCAAACTCGTCGCCCTCGGGTTCATCGTACAGCTCATCGAGCGCGTCCTCGATTTTTTCCATATACATATCGGCAGCTTCGAGAATTTCATCGGACGGGTTCATATTCATCGCCCGTGCAAAGGAAACCTGCGCGCGCTCAAGAATTTTCTTTTTCAGCTCATCGTTGTCCTCGCACTCCTCGTCCTCGGAAGCCTTGTAGAGCGCAAGTCCCATTCGGAAATTCCACTTGTAGTCGTCGTCAAGACGCTCGCGCTGTCCCTCAAGAAGCGCGATTGCCTTTTTGTATTCGTCAAGATTAAAATAAGCCGAGCAAAGCACATTCAGGATATCATCGTCGATAAGGCTGTCGGGGAGCGCCGTTACGGTTTCCTCGATAAGCTCGTATTCCTCGTTTTCCTGAAGCTCCCGCAGCTTGATTTTAAGCGTTTCCTTGTTCATTTTCATTCGTTTCACCAACAGCTCTGCGTTGCTTTTTGCAGTAAATTCTGGTTGCCGTGAGCTTTAATACGGCAAAGCTGTTCAAAATCTGCTCCGAGATAATGCATTCGCCGCCGTTTTTGTTGTACTTTTTGAGAATGTGGCTGAAGCCGGTGATTTTGTCGATGCCCGTGATGAACTCGATTGTACCCGTGCCGCCGACATATTCGTATGAAGCCTCGAAAAGGCTGGGGTTTTCCTCGCCGGGAACAACCTCGTACAGCCGGTCGGTTTCAAAAGCCGCCCTGTTGTTCTTCTTTATAAGCTCGATAAGCTCGCTCTTTTCGCCGCAGCGGAAGTAGAACTCGGGGCTTCCTTCCGAAAGACAATACCCGAAAAGCAGCGGGGCAATATACGGCTTGTCGCCGTCGAGAAGCGCAATTCTGCACATCTGCGCGTCGCTTAAAACGGCGTCGATTTCGTTTATATCCGTAATTTCCTCTAATTTCATCATTGAAAAATACCCCCTTTTCGTCTTAAAAAATGCGCCCGCAAACCAAGAAGCTGCGGGCGTTTATGACGTGAAACAGGCTCTTATGCGTTCGCTTTCTTAGCGAGCTGAGATTTGATACGAGCAGCCTTATTCTTGTGGATAAGACCCTTGCCCGCAGCCTTGTCAACGTTTACTACGGCAGCCTTGACTGTCGCAGCGTCTGCTCCGTCCTCGCGAGCCTTCTTTATCGAAGTTCTGAGAGCGGATTTTGCGCTCTTGTTAGCCTCGGTTCTAGCCTGAGAAGTAAGAACTCTTTTCTTTGCGGATTTAATATTCGGCATTTTTTTCACCTCCGTTTTGGATTGTTGATTTATTTACTGAATTTTGCGAGAATTTTCGGGAAAAATTATTTATATTCACCAAAAATCCCCCGCCATTTATCTATTTTAATCATTTTTGGCAGGATTTTTCTCACAGTACTAGATATTATAACACATTTTCCGCAAAATTTCAAGGGGGTAAACGAAAAAAATGCGAAATTACTTGAATTTTGGGGGTGTTTCTTGTGGATAAGACGGGGCTTGCGATGGAAGCAGCGCAGATTTTCACCGAAAAAGAGGGCGTTTCGGCGGTTTCTCGGACAATCGGCGCGGTCAAAATCACGGACGTGAAAATCCGCGAGAACGCCGCGCGCGAAATCGGGAAAAGCGCGGGACGCTACATCACGCTTGAGGGCGAGCCGTCCGATTTCGGTATGACGGCGCTTTTGCAAAGGGCGCTTCTGAGGATTGTTCCCGAGCGCGGAAGGCTGTTTGCCGCGGGTTTGGGCAACCCCGACATCACCCCCGACAGCCTCGGCGCGCTTTCCGTTCGTGGGATAACCAAGCGCAAAACACGGCATTTTCTCCTCTCGGCAATCGAAACCGACGTCGCCGCGAAAACCGGTCTTGACACGGCAAAGCTCGTTCGGGCAGCGGCGCGAGAGCTTCCTGCGGACTGCGTTGTCGTGATTGACGCGCTCGCCTGCAACAACCCGCGCTACATCGGCAAAACCGTGCAGATAACGGACGCGGGGCTTATCCCCGGCTCGGGGGCGGGTTCTCGGCGGGAGATGATTTCGCGGAAAACGCTCGGCGTTCCTGTCGCGGCAATCGGCGTTCCCACGGTAACCGCCCTCTCCTCCGTCACCCAAAACCCCGCCGACAGCAGCTTTCTCGTCACAACCGGCGATGTTGATGTTATCGTGAGGCAGTGGGCGGAAGTGATTTCGGGGGCGCTCGAGGAGCTTTAAGATTTGCTTATATTATAATGGTATATTTTGCCCGAAAATGGTCGAAAATTGCTTATTTTGTGCAAGGTGCATAAAATGTCGGGTAAAATTCAAGAAAAATTCTCTATGGTAAAGGCGGAATTTTTTTGTGAATACGCTTGAAAAATGGCGCTGTGTGTGGTAAAATAATCTTTGGCGACTGCTGTAGGGCAGTTTTGAAAACAAAGGCGATGAAGTCGGAGATTGCACGCCTGGCGTGGTAACTTCGACGGAGCATGTCCGGACTCGATTCGGGCGGAAAAATTGATACTCTTCGGAATATTCGGCTGTGACGGTTAAAGTGTCCGAAATTCTCGGATAACTAACAAGTCTGCACGGATATATGAAACACACGGAGCAGTGGATTTTTCATAATAAGCCTTCGCCGATTATTGACAAGCGTTTTACAAAAACGGGAAAG
>SFJQ01000029.1 GCA_004555855.1 [Eubacterium] saphenum
GCAACAATATCCTCAATACGGAAAATATGCCAGATTGAATAAGCAATGGTCTTGCTGTGAAATCCGTCTGCATTTATAAAAGGAATTGCGTCAAAATCCTCCCTGCTTAATTCATCTCTTAAGGAAACCATAGTTTGCATCAACCGATTTCGCAAATCGAATAGGGTGCCTTTTCCCGCCTCAAAAGTATCTTTCTTTTTTATTTGAGCCTGCATTGTTTTGTTAAGCTCAGACCATTCCTTGTTCATAATTCTCTCCCAAATCCCGATTTACAAAAAAACCGTCCTCCCAAGAGAGCGGTTTTTTGTCAATTTTACTTCGCCTCAAACTCGTAAACCGTGGTGTAGTCGTAGGTTTCGCCGGCTTTAAGAACGCAGCTCGGGAAATTCGGCTTATTCGGCGTGTCGGGGCAGAACTGGCTCTCAAAGCAAAGTCCGCCGTATTTCGGATAGTGCTTTCCGCCTTTTCCGTCCTCGTTCAAGCCGATGCCGATATAAAACTGCATCGCGGGCTTGTTCGTTTTCATCGTGAGCAAAATCCCGCGCGTCTGCTCGTAAGCCTGCGCCGCAACACGCACTTCCTTGCTTTCGCCAAGGAAAAAGTTGTGGTCGTAGCCGTTCGGGAGCTTTCCGCTGTCCATATCCTCGCGCACCTTTTTCGGCTGTCTGAAATCAAACGCCGTTCCCGCAACATCGGCAATTTCGCCCGTCGGGATAAGCCCGCTGTCCACGGGAGTGTACTTTTGCGCGTTTATCTCAACAATGTGGTCGAGAACATCGCCGCTGCCCTCGCCTTTGAGGTTGAAATACGAGTGATTTGTGAAATTCACAACCGTGTCCTTGTCGGATTTCGCGGTGTAGTGGATTTGCACGCCGTTGTCAAGAAGCATGAACTGCACCTTGCAGGCAAGCGTTCCGGGGAAATTCTCCTCGCCGTCGGGGCTTGTGTAACCGAATGTAACGCTGTTGTCCGTCACCTCGTCAACCGTCCAGACGCGCTTGTTGAACGAAATTGAGCCGCCGTGAAGCGTGTTTTCGCCATCGTTTTTGAACAGCTTGTACTCCTTGCCGTTAAGCGTGAATTTCGCGCCGCCTATTCGGTTTGCAAAACGTCCGACGGTTGCGCCGTGCGAGGAATTGCCTTCGATATAGCCGTTCAAATCGTCATATCCCAGCACAACATCAACCTTTTCGCCGTTCTTGTCGGGCACTGTGATTGACTGAATGCACGCGCCGAGGCTGTGAAAGCTCGCTTTGATTTTCGCGTTCTGAAGCGTTACCAGATAGCACTTGTAGCCTTGATAAAAGCCGTATTCCTTGATTTCGGAAGCCATAAATTTTCTCCTTAATATTTATTATTGTCCAGTGAAATGGTTCTGTTGACGGGCTGCATTGTCGCCTTTGCAACGGGAGCAGCGTCCGATTTTACCGCGGCTGCCGCAGGCTCTTCAAGCTTTATCGTTGGCTTGGGAGCGGGCTTTTCGGGAACCGGCTTTGCTGCGGGAGCAGCAGGCTTTTTCGCGTTCTTCTCGTTATCGTCAAGACGTATAGCAGGCTTCGCGGAAACCTGTTTCGCAGGCGCTGCCGAAACGGTTTTCTGAGCGGGTTTCGCCTCGGAAACAGGCTTCACGGGAGCAGCTTTTTTGAGGGCGTCTGCCGGCGCAGCGGGCTTGGAAGCCTTTTTCGCGGCTTTTCTCTCGTCGGTGACAAACCTGTCAACCGTGTTATGGAGCATAACCGCCTGCGTTGCCAGCTCCTCGGAGCTGTCGGCGCACTCTCTCGCGGAGTTGCTGACCTGATTTACCTCAGAGGAAATGATGTTCATTCCCGAAAGCACGTCCTTCACGCTTTCAGCCTGTTTCGCAGACGCGTCGGCGATATCCTCGACAACCTTCGCGGTTGCGTCCGTTTTCTCGACAATCTTCCCGAGCATCTCGGCGGTTTCGTTTGCGATAACCGTGCCGTTTCTGACGGACTGAATGGACGATTTGATGAGCTTCGTGGTAGACTTCGCCGCCTGCGCGGTCTTTTCGGCAAGCTTTCCGACTTCTCCTGCGACAACGGCAAAGCCCTTGCCTGCCGCGCCGACTCTCGCCGCCTCGATGGACGCATTTATCGAGAGAATATTCGTCTGCTCGGAGATGTCCTGAATTGTCTTTATAATGTTGGCAATCTGCGCCGATGTACCGTTGATTTCGTTCATCGCTTCAAGCATACTGCCCATCTTGACGTTGCCCTCGTTGACAAGCTCCATGCACTCCTTTGCAGTGCCGCTTGCCTGTTCGCAGGCAACCTTCGCGTTGTTGCTGATTTCATCGTAAACGGAGTTCAGTCTGTCGTTGAGCTGGGAAACGGTGATAGACTGCTCCTCGGCAGCTGTCGAAAGCACTGCGGAATTGCGTGACATTTCCTCGGAGCCGCTGCTAACCTGACGTCCTGCCTCCTCGATGTTCTCGATAACCGAGCGAATTGACTCGACAATCTTCTCGAGCGCTTCCTTGACGGGAACAAAGTCGCCGCTATACTCGCCGTTAGGCTTAACGCAGAGATTATCCGAAGCAATTTCCTCGGCAGTTTTCTTGATATCGGAAATTATGGTGTTGTTGTAATCCGCCATTCTGTTTACAGCGTCCGCGAGTACTCCGAGGTCATCGTTCGCCCTGTGGTCAACAGGCGCTCCCGAAAGCACGCCGTTCGACATATCGATAATCTTCTTCTGGATTTTTCCGAGAGGCTTGGTGACGGTCTTTCCGAAGAAATAGTTCGCGCCAAGTCCCAGCGCAATCAAAACCAAAAGCGTGCCGATGTTCAGGCGAATTGACGTGTCCTGCACGCGATAATAAATTGCGGAAGGCGTTCTGACGAGAATTGTCCAGTTGTCGCCGATTTCGAGCTTTTTCGCGGCATAGCAGTTTTGGCTGTCGCTCGCAACGCTCGGATAAATCTTTGCTTCATCGCCGCTCTGAACAAAATCGGCGTATTTCGCATTTCCCGAAGCTCCCGACGATGCAATCACAGTACCGTCCGAAGCAAGCAGAAACGTGTCTGTGGCGCTGCCCGAGAGAACTCCTGAGAGCTTCGCGGTGTTCATTTTCGCACAGAGCGTGTTGCCCTCGGCGGTTTTCACGGCTATGTAGAAGCTGTCGGCAGAGTTGTCGGGAGAAGCGACAACATAATTCGACGAGCCGAGCCGTTTTTTCACATCAGCGGGAATTTCCCCGCCGACGCTTTTTCCCGAAGCGTCCACAAAAATCAGCTCTTGAATATTCGCGTCGTAGGACATAATTTCCTTTGCGTGCGCGATTTTCTGCTCGTCCGTTCCGTTTTTGAACTCATAGTCGTGGGCGTGGTCGCCGACAAGAATAACCAGATTGTTTATGCCGTTCTGCGAGATGGTTGAAATACCTGCAAGACTGCTGTTCAGGGTGTTTTCAATCGTCTTTTGCGTCTGAGTGGTCTGCATAGTAAGACTAATCACAACATTGATTATCGCCGCGAGCGTCATCACAAGGCACATCAGCATAACTCTGCCTTTAACCGTACGGCTCGTGCCAAGTTTTACGTTATTTCCCATAGAAAACCTTCTTTCAATTCCTCACAAGAAGTGTTATACACAAAATCGGATTTGCGTTTTGCACATCTGTTTCAATTTATACATATAATAACATATTTTGCAAAAAAAGTCAACAGTTTTGCCAAACTCTTTTCAACCTCTGAGCGTGTGGTAAAAATCCCTTGCGTAGCCGTCGGTCATTCCGCAAACGCAGTCTGTCGCAAAAAGCAGCCTGCGATAACACTGCTCGGAGTCGCTTTTTCCCTCGCAGGATTTTTTGCAGATTTCGAGATAATTCTCCGACAGAACCTCGGTCAAATCGCGCTCATAGCCGCGCATATTCTCCGTGTCAAACGCAAGCGCCGCGCGGGTGATTTTGTCCAGCAAAAAGCTCATCACAGCGTCCTCGGCAAGCTCATCGCGGACAATTCCCGATGAACGGAACGCGTATCTGTAAGCAATATCCGAAAACGCGTCCGCGAGCACACGCACGCTCGTCACCGACAAAAGCTCCTCGTTCAGCTCGCCGTTCATAATTTTCTCGTAATTATCGCAAAATCCGTCAGCAGCCGCGTAAATCAGCCTTGTCTGCATTTTCACAATCCACCGCGAAATCGCCCTCACGCCCGCGTCCTTCATTCCGAATTTATCCGCGGACTGCTTCGAGTGCAAAAGCGCGTTTGCGGCGTTTTCAAGCTCTGCGGCTTCCTCGTCCGTGCGGCATTTTGCGCGGTATTTTTCCGACTTCAGCTCCTCGACAAGCGTTGCAAAAGGCAGCAAGCCCTTGACGGCAGCGTCCTCCAAATCGGCTGTTTTATAAGCGATATCGTCGGCGCTCTCCAGAATAAAAGTCAACGGATAGCGCGAATTTCCAACGCCCGTTTTCTCGGTAATTTTACGGAAAAGCTCCTCCTCCGCGAGATAATAGCCCATTTTCTTTCGGCAGATATTCCCGCATTTTTTGTCGATTTCAAGCGAATTTGTCGGGTACTTGATGATAGTGTTGAGCAGCGCGAAGGTGAGGTTCATTCCCGTTTCCATATCAATCAGGCAGTGCAGCCGCGACAACAGCCGAAGCGCCTGCGCGTTGCCCTCAAAGTTGAGAAAATCCGCTTTCATCTGCTCGGTCAGCAGCTCGTCCGCAGACTTGCCCTTGAACTCAAGCCGCTTCAGATTATCCGAAAACCACTGCCTTATTGCAAATTCACCGAAATGACCGAACGGCGGGTTTCCGATGTCGTGGATAAGTCCCGCGCATTCCAGAATATCCGCGCAGTTTTCGCGGACAAGCTCGTCAATTTCGGGAGTTTTCGCGTCAATCAGCCGCCGGAAAACCGTGTTCCCAAGCGAGCCTGCAAAGGAACTTACCTCAAGCGAATGCGTGAGGCGTGTGCGGACAAAATCGCCGCGGTAAAGCGGGTAAACCTGCGCCTTGTCCTGAAGTCGCCGAAAAGACGCGCTTCCGATTATTCTGTGATAGTCCTTTCGGAACTCGGTTCTTATATCAAGCGGGTTCGCGGAGATATACGAGCGCTCTCTTTCGGCGCAGAGAAGCCGCTCCCAGTTGAATTTCATTCTTAAAAGCACCTCGCTTATAAATTTGATATCGAAAAATTTCGGATAATTCTGAATAATAAAAAATCGCTCGTCAATAATATTTCCGACAGAAATATTTGGGACAAAAGAAAGGAGTTTTGGATATGATGTCAGTAAAACGCGGAGAGATTTATTATGCGGATTTGAGTCCCGTAGTGGGTTCGGAGCAAGGGGGTATTCGCCCTGTTCTTATCGTGCAGAACGATATCGGGAACAAGCACAGTCCGACGGTGATTGCGGCGGCGATTACCAGTAAAAAGGAGAAATCGGCGCTGCCGACGCATATTTCGGTGCAGGCGTCGAGCTGTGGGCTTGCGAAGGACTCTGTGGTCTTGCTGGAGCAGGTTCGTACATTGGATAAGCGCAGACTTAAGGAGCGAATGGGGGAGCTTGACGACAGGTCGATGGCGCAGGTCAACAGCGCGCTTTCCACAAGTCTCGGCTTGTAAACTAGCAGCGTACAAAAGTCTTTTTGGAGTTCTAGTGAAACCTCCGGTTTCCTTACCATTTTTCTTCAGAAAAAGGTTCTAAGCCGCCGGAGGCATCCGCGAGCGAAGCCGCGCTTCTCCGCGCGAAGCGCGGATATATGCCCCAAAAGCGCAAAGGGGTTGGGGGAGAAACGCCTTTAGCGTTTCTGGAAACAAAGAGTTTCCACCAAGCATTTTCATCGGCGGCGAGCCGATGAAAATGCGGCGATTTCGGCGGCTCGACGCCGGCGAAATCGCAAGGGAGCGCGCATAATTCAAAGCTTGTTCCAAAGCACGAAGCAGGCTAAAATGCGGGTGCAGTCACGAACGTCCCGTGTAAACGGGCGTGACTGCACCCGCGCGATTTTTCGGGTTCGATGCCCGAAAAATCGCCCGCGCATCGCGCAAAGTCGGGTTATGCACAAGAAATCAGAATTTCCCGAAAACCGTGCTTCCGCCAAAAATCACTTTTTCTTCATATAGAAGAACAGAAACCACTGCATTCCCGCAAGCCCCGCGACAAGCAGCACGATAATAATCTGTGCCGCGCCCCACTCCCGCATGAAAAGCGCGATTACAACAAGCGCGATTGTAAGCAGAATCGCGTTTTTGAGGAAAGATTTCGATGTCTTATTCATCGGTTACTTTTTCTGCTGTTTCGCAGCCGTGAGCGTGTTCTTCATCAGCGTTGCGATGGTCATCGGACCGACTCCGCCCGGCACGGGTGTAATCCAGCCCGCCTTTTCGCTTACCTCGTCAAACTTCACATCGCCGCAGAGCTTTCCATCGGGAAGTCTGTTTATTCCGACGTCGATGACGACCGCGCCTTCCTTGACCATATCCGCAGTAACAAAATTCGGCTTTCCGACAGCAGCAACCAGAATATCCGCTCTACTGCACACATCGGCAAGATTTTTCGTTCTGCTGTGGCAGATGGTGACGGTGCCGTTTTCGTGGAGAAGAAGCATCGCCATCGGCTTTCCGACAATATTCGAGCGCCCGATAACCACGCATTCCTTGCCAGAAATCTCAACGCCCGTGCTGTGAATTAAGTCCATACAGCCCGACGGTGTGCAAGGCAAAAAGCTGTAATTTCCTATCATAATCTTGCCGACATTCTGCTCATGGAACGCGTCCACGTCCTTTTCGGGCGAAATTCTCGCGATAACTTCCTTCTCGTCAAGCTGCTTCGGGAGCGGGAGCTGAACCAGAATACCGTTGACATTTTCGTCACCGTTGAGCGTGTCGATAAGCTCCAGAAGCTGTTCCATGGTCGTTTCCTCGGGGAGCGCGTACTCGAACGACTGAATACCGCAGAACTCGCACGCCTTCTTCTTGTTGTTTACATAAACGCGGCTCGCGGGGTCGTTTCCAACAATAACAACCGCCAGTCCCGCCTTAATTCCATCGCGCGCGATTTCGTCGCGAACCTGCTCCTTAACAGCCGCAGAAACGGCTTTTCCGTCAATAATCTTCGCCATTTTTATTCTCCTTAAAATTTAATTTACAGCCGAATACAACTCGCTCAGCTCGTCATAACCATAGGTTTTTCCCTTGTATGTAACGCGGATTTTTGTGCAGCCCTCAAACGGATTTCCGTTGATTTTCGCGGCATATTCCACAGCCTCGTCCACGGAAAATTTCCCCGAAATCACCGTTCTGCCGTCAACAACCTGTTCGTGGACATACGGCGCGCTCAAAAGCTCACCGTCAACCCAAATCGATATTGTTTCGCCGATAAGCCGCTTTGTAGCCTCGGAAAACTTTTCCGCGCCGCTTTGCGTAAACTCAATTTGGATAATGTATTGAGAATTGAACTCATCGAAATAAACGTTTGCTTTTTCAACGCCCGCGCCCGTCAGAATAACCTCTCCCGAAATATCATCGCCCTCGCGGAATTTCACCGCGTCGCTTTTGCCGATTTTCGCCACACTATCGGGCAGCGCAGCCCGCGTCAAATCCCCGCGCCCACAAAACGCCTCGCTTCCGATTTCAACGACGGGCTTTCCGCCAATTTTCTCGGGAACGGAAAACTCGGTTTGACTGCCGACATACTTTGTCACGGCAACCCCGCCGTCCGTTTCCTTAAACTCAAAGTCGCTTGCGTTTGCTTCTGGGAGCTTTTCGGTTTGCGAAACCGCGGAAATATCGGACTTTTCCTCGATGAAAATCCCCGAGTTATCCGCGCAGCCGCAAAGCAAAACCGCCGCCAGAATTACCGAAAAAATCCTCTTCATCATTCGCTCTTTTCTTCGGTTTCGGCTGCTTCTTCTGCCGTTTTTTCGGTATCTTCGGCTGCTTCTTCGGGCTTTTCCTCAGCCGTTTCCTCGGTATCCTCAACAGGGTTTTCTTCGGAATCTTCTTCAACAGCCTCGGCTTCCTCGGAATTATCTTCATCAGCCGGTTTTTCTTCGTTATCCTCAGCCGCTTCTTCTCCGAGAATGCTCGGCGACTTTTTGTTCTTCTTTTCAGCCTTCTTCGCAAGCCGCTCTTCCTCAGCCTTGCGGTCACTTTCAAGCAGCTCCTTGCTCGCGTCGGAGTTTACATAAAGCGGAATGTTTTTCTTCTTCGTGAGGATTTTGAAGATTACGAACAAAATCAGCGCCGCGATGCACGAAATTCCCGCGACAATCTGCGAAATCCTGAAATCTCCCGCCATAAGGCTGTCGGTGCGGAGTCCCTCCACAAAGAAACGCTCCAGCCCGTACCACGCGACATACAGCAGAAAAACCTCTCCGTCAAATGTACGCAGCTTTTTCGAGTAGATATGCAGGAAAATGAACCCGAGCAAGCACCACACGCTCTCGTACAGGAAGCACGGGTGTACAACTCCCGTAATGCCCTGAGATGTGATAAGAGAGCCTTTCATCGCGAAAAGCCAGTCTGTCGGGCAATCCGCGCCGTACGCTTCCTGATTGACGAAATTTCCCCATCTGCCGATTGCCTGCCCTATCAGGAAACCGAGCGCCGCAACGTCCAGCATTGTGGTAAAGTTAGCCTTGCGGAGCTTGCAGAACAGAAATCCCACAAGTACCGCCGCGATAATTCCTCCGTAAATCGCAATTCCGCCGTCGCGGATTTCCGTGAATGTCGTGACGAAATCATACTTTTTTCCGGATGTCGGGTCAAGCGACGTGAACACGCAGAAATAAATTCTCGCGCCGATAAAACCGCCGATTGTTGCCGCAAAAATCACGTCAAACGCTCTGTCCTTGCTCAGTCCGAAGTCCTTTTCCATACGGCGGAAAACATACACGCACGCAAGAACAATTCCCACGGCAATCAGCACGCCGTACCAGTAAATCGGCACTCCGAAAACCTCAAATCCGCGGTAATACTCGATTTGCGTGCCTCCGAAAAGATTCGGAAACTCCAGCTTGTTCTTAACCGTAACAGCCGACTCAGCGACTAAATTCATTACGCTCATTTTAATTCTCCTTATCTTATTTGTTCTCTACAATCGAAACGCTCGCGTTCTCCTCGTCAAGGCTTTCCAGCTTTCCGAGAAGCGTTTTGTAATCGGCAGAAGCGGCGGTGTTTATCGCGGCAAACGGCGAAACTCCGCTCAGTGCCGACTCCGAAAGCGTTGACGCAACGGACGAAACGTTATTGAAATCCCGCACAAGCGAACCGTAGGTTGCCTTTTTGACGCGCTTGAAAAGCTCCTCTGAGGGAGGATTTTTCTTGCACTCGCGAATGAGCTTCTGCATTTCCTCAAGGATAAGCTCGGGCTTTTCGCTTTCGCCGCGCGCTGTCGGGAAAAGGTGTCCTCTGCCGCTGAAAACGCTCACGCTCCACTCGTCGTTCAGCAAACCGTTTTCGCGCATTTTTTCGTAAAAACCGGACGACTCGCCGAAAATCATATCAAACAGAATGTTGAAGTAGATATAATCCTCGATTTCACCCATTCCGTAAACCGCGTTTCTCTTGAAACCAATCTCAAAAATCGGCTTTGCCACGGGCATCGAGATTCGCGTGATTTTCTTTGAAACGGCGTATGGCTCGTCAAACGGCTCGGTTTCGATAATGTGGATTTTACCCGCGCGGAGCTTTTCCTCACAGACTCGGCAGACGTCCTCCGGGTCAAAATTCCCCGAAACGCAAAGGAACATATTCGAGGGATTGTAAAACGTGTTGTAGCAGTCGTAGAGCGTTTTCGGGGTGATTTGCGCGATACTCTCAACCGTTCCCGCGATGTCCAGCCGCACGGGATTTTTCTCGTAAAGCGATTCCAGAAGATTTGTGAAAACGCGCCACGAGGGATTGTCGCGGTACATCGTAATTTCCTGCGCGATAATTCCGCGCTCCTTTTCAACGTTTTCCTCGGTGAAATAAGGATTTGCGACAAAATCGAGCAGTATCCCGAGATTTTGTGCAAATTTGTCCGCGCAGGAAAAATAATACTGCGTGTAATCGAAGCTCGTTCCCGCGTTACAGGAAGCGCCCGTCTGCGCGAAAAGCGAAAAAGCGTCCTTTTCCTCGCTCTCAAAGAGCTTGTGTTCAAGGTAATGCGCGGTGCCGTCGGGGATTTTCACAAATTCGCCGTCCGCCGTGCGAAAGCTGTTGTCCTGCGAACCGAATTTCACGGAAAACTGCGCCGTTGCCGAGGAATATCCCTCCATAGGCAGCATAAAGATTTCCGTACCGCTCGGGTGAACGTATTTCAGGCAGGTTTCGCCGGTTATTTTATCGTAAATTTTCTCAATCATAAGCGTTATTCCTCGTCATCTTTCCCGCTGAGCGTGTAAACCGTGTCGAGTGAATACTCCCGCGCGGCGTTCCGGACGCGTTCCTTTGAAACCGCCTCACAAAGCTCCCCGAACTCCTCGGGCGAGAGAATTACATCATCGCAAAGCTGACCGGAAAACCAGTTCATAAGCGCGCTTGCGCTGTCGTAAACCGTTTTGAGCTGATTTCGCAGCTCCAACTTCGCCCGAAAAAGCTCGTCATCGGTTACGCCGTTTTCGCAGATTTCGCGAAGCTCCTTTGAAATCGCTTCCTCAACACGCTTTTTGTTCTTCGGTTCAATTCCCGCATAGCAGGTAAGCGTGCGCTTGCTTCTGTCGGTGTACGCGCTGCAATAATAGCACAGCGACTGCTTTTCGCGGATATTCGTGAAAAATCGCGAGGTTGTCATACCGCCGAGAATGCGCGCGAGAATGAAATTCGCGGGACGGTCGCAAAGCTCAGGCGCTTTGAAATACATTCGCAGAATTGCCTGCTGCATATCGAAACAGTCCTCAACGTAAGCCGGCTCTTTCTTCAGCGCGGACGGTCTGCAGCCAAGCTCCGCCACTGAACTGCGCCTGTTTATCGCAGAAAACTCCCGAGCGAAAATCTCCACGGTTTCCGCAAAATCCGAGCAGCCCGCCGCAAAAATCTCAACGCGCGCGGTTTCGAGGATTTCCCGATAAGCCGCATAAGCCGACTTTGCCGTAACCTTTTCGGCTTCCTCGCGAGTTCCCGTTGGAGGAAGCTCGTCCGGCTCGCCGGCAAAAGCGGTTTTCGCGGCTCTGAAAGCGGCAAAGCGCGACTTGTCGTTGATAACGCTGTCGATTGCGTCGATAAGCTCCGCGCGCATCATCTCGGTGACTTTCTCGTCAAACGCGCCGTTTTCGGCTTTCGGACGGAAAAGGCACTCGCACATAAGCTTCGCCAGCTCGCGCTCCAGCTTTTCTCCCGAAAGCGCGTAGCGGTCGTCAAGAGCCGAGCCGACGATTTCCGTGCAGCGCTTGTCCCAGCGCGAGGTGGTTGACGTGGAAACCGACGCGTCATATAAATCGAGCAGCGCCGCGGAGAGCTTGCTGTAATCGGGGTAAAGCGCGCAGCACTCCGAGAGCGCGTACGCCGCAAGCGCGCAATCCGCGCGCGGCAGAGCGTCAAACTCCGTGAAAAGCGACACGCTTATTCTGTTTGCCTTGAAGCGGCGGTCGGTTATTCTGTTGAAAAACACGCCGTCTGCAATCTGTTTTCGTTCAAAAATAAAAATCAACTCCCGAATAAACTCTAATGCATATAATTCCGGATTTATAACTATACCATATTATTATAACACATTCTTTCGCGGATTTCCATATATTTTTTGTGAAAAAAGACAAAAAAACGGGGTTCTTCAGAAAGAACCCTTAAATCAAATGATAAAATTATGTGTAGAACAAAAGAAAGGAGACAACTAAACAAACAAACGACATGGAAGTTTATCACAACCAAAATCTTTTGTTTGATTAAATTATACAGCAAAAAGCGGGAATTGTCAATAGTTTTATGTCATTTTCCACAAAATTCAACAAATCTTACAAATTCCCTCGCGATTATTAAACAAATTGACCACAAATTGCGTGAAAATATCTGAAAACGTTTTCACAAATGCGGGAATTTGCCGTTTTTTGGAAAAACTCAAAGAAACGGCGGCGCTTTGAGGAAAAAACTGAATTTTTTCTGTGAAAAGGCTTGACAAAACGATTTGTGTATGGTATAATAATTAAGCCGCTTGTGCAGGGTATTTTAAAAAAGCATTCGGCTTTACCCTTTCACAGCGAGTTCTTATGAAAAAGAGGTAAAAAATATGTACGCAGTAATCGAAACAGGCGGAAAGCAGTATCAGGTTAAAGAGGGCGACACCATCTTTATCGAGAAGCTTGACGCAGAGGGCGAAATCACCTTCGACAAGGTTGTTATGGTAGGCGGCGACGGCTCCGTAAAGGTTGGCGCTCCTTATGTTGAGGGCGCTTCCGTGAAGGCAAAGCTCCTCAAGAACGGCAAGGCAAAGAAAATCACCGTTTTCACCTACAAGCCGAAGAAGCACATCAAGAAAAAGCAGGGCCACAGACAGCCGTACAGCCAGGTTCAGATTGAGGCTATCAACGCGTAATGCTGAAATGCGTGTTCTATAAGAACGGCGGGAGCTTTTCGGGCTTTCGGATAAGCGGTCACGCAGGCTACGAAACCGAAAACGGCGATGTTGTGTGCGCCGCGGTGAGTTCAAGCACAATGCTTGTATGCAACACCATAACCGATTTTTTCAAGGCAAAAGCTGATGTTGAGGTTCTCGAAAACCAAATCACACTTTTAATTCAAGAAAAAAATCTGCCCTCGGAACAGCTTCTGGAGTCGTTTTATACGCATATTGAAAAGATAGCGCAGGATTACAAAAAGGTAAAAATCGAAATCAAGTCGGGAGGAAAAGAAAATGATTAAAATCAGTTTACAGTATTTCGCTCATAAAAAGGGAATGGGTTCGACCAAGAACGGCCGCGACTCCGAGTCCAAAAGACTTGGCGTAAAGCGCGCTGACGGTCAGTTCGTGCCTGCGGGAAATATTCTCGTAAGACAGCGCGGCACTCATATTCACCCCGGAAACAACGTTGGCAAGGGTTCTGACGATACCCTTTACGCTCTCATTGACGGAACCGTTAAGTTCGAGCGCGTTGGCCGCGACAGAAAACAGGTAAGCGTTTACGCCGAGGCTGAATAATTAACCTTCGATGAGTACAAAAAAGCCGGATAGTCTTTATCCGGCTTATTTCTCGTTTTAGCGGTGATGGAATAGACCGAAAAATTTCGGTTAAAGTATAAAAAAGGAGGCGCGCTCATGTTCGCGGATAAGGTTGATATTTCGATAAAGGCGGGGGACGGCGGAAACGGCGCGGTGTCCTTTCACAGAGAAAAGTACGTTGCGGCGGGCGGACCTGACGGCGGTGACGGCGGAAAAGGCTCGGACATCGTTTTCGTTGCGGACGACAGCCTGTCAACACTCATAGATTTCCGATACAAGAAAAAATACGTTGCCCCGAACGGCGAACCCGGCGGCGCAAAACGCTGCTCGGGCAAGTCGATGGAGCCGACCGTTATCCGAGTTCCGCGCGGAACCGTGGTAAAAGACGCGAAAACCGGCAGAATTATGGCGGATATTTCCGGCGATGAACCCGTGGTAATCGCGCGCGGCGGCAAGGGCGGCTGGGGAAATATGCACTTCGCAACTCCCACACGCCAAATCCCCCGCTTCTCGAAGCCGGGTTTTCCGGGCGAGAAATTTGAGGTTACTCTGGAGCTTAAACTGCTCGCGGACGTTGGTCTTGTTGGATTTCCGAATGTTGGAAAATCCACTTTAATCAGCGTTGTGAGCGCCGCGAAGCCCAAAATCGCGAACTACCATTTCACCACGCTTTCACCTGTTCTCGGAGTGGTAAAGCGCGGCGAAAAGTCCTTTGTTATGGCGGATATTCCGGGACTTATCGAGGGCGCTTCGGAGGGCGCGGGGCTTGGTCACGAGTTTTTGCGGCACGTTGAGCGCTGCCGTCTGATAATCCACGTTGTGGACGTTTCGGGCGTTGAGGGGCGCGACCCTATCGAGGATTACGAAAAAATCAACGCCGAGCTTGCGAATTTCTCGGAGGATTTGTCCGAATTGCCGCAGATTGTCGCGGCAAACAAGTGCGACCTCGCCGATGAGGAGCAGATTGCGCGATTTGAGGAATATATCGCGGGAAAAGGTCTGAAGCTGTTCAAAATTTCCGCGGCGACAACCGAGGGCACCGCAGCGCTTATGGACGAGGCTTGCGCGGAGCTTGACAAATTGCCGCCCGTGAAGCGCTTCGAGCCGACTCCTCTTTCGCTCGAGGAGCTGGAGAAAATGTCCGAGGAGAAGCGCGCGTTCAGCATCACAAACGAGGATGGCGTGTTTATCGTCACGGCGGACTGGCTTGCGCCGATTTTGTACAACTGCAATATGGAGGACTACGAGAGCCTGCAATATTTCCAGCGCGTTCTCCGTCAGAGCGGCATTATAGACGAGCTTGAGAATATGGGAATTGAAGAGGACGACGTGGTTTCCATCTACGATTTTGAGTTCAATTACGTCAGATAAAGAAAATTCTTCCGAGAGCGGGATTTCGGGAGGTGCATTTTATGAGTTCAATCGGCAATTTAATCAACGGTCTTGAACGTCCGACAGCGGGCAGCGATGAAACAGCTCAGAAGGTTCTCTCGCTTTGCGGGAACGTTTCGCCGAAAAACGCGCTGTTTATCGGAGATGAATATTTCACGCCAACGCTTGTCAGAAAACAGACGGGCGCGGAGGTTTGCGCGTGTTTTAACGAGCAGTTTCGTGCACAACGAGCATCGGCTATGGGATTTTCGGCAAGAGTTGTGATGCCGTTTGAAATCCCGCAAAACGAGCCTGCGTGGGATTTCATCTGGTACAACGGAGTGTCTTCGCTTGAAGGCTCGGCGCGGCTGCTGGAGCAGATTTACGACAGCCTTGAAAAAGGCGGCACGGCGGTTTTCAGGACGCTTTGCTGGCTAATCGAGCCGTCGCCGGATACCAAGTGTTATGTGGAGCGCCGTTTCGGAAAGCCCGAGGCGCTGGACGCGGTTTTGAGAAACGCAAAGGAGCAGGGCTTCAAAATCCGCGATTTTTACATTGCCCCGAAAACCGACTGGACGCACGGCCTTTACGAGCCGCTCAAAGCCGCTATGCAGCAGCTTGAGGGCGCTTCGGAGGACGGCGAGGAAACGGGAATTTCGGAGCTGAACAAAGAGATGTATATGTTTGAATTGCACAGCGAGGAGTACAGCTTTGTCTACTACATTCTTGAAAAGTGAGCCGCTCTCCGAAAAGGAAGCGGCGGCTTATTCGCCGAACGTTCTCGCGTTTTACGGGGACTCGGTTTACGAAACGCTGGTTCGCGAGAACATTGTCCGAAATCATCAGACAAACGCCGGTAAACTCCACGAGCTTGCCGTAAAACGCGTTCGCGCGAGCTTTCAGTCCGAGGCTGTGAATATCGTCGAGCCGCTTCTCACGGAGAAGGAAGCCGATATTCTGCGGCGCGGACGAAACGCGGGAGGAATTTCAATTCCGAAGAGCGCGAAAGCCTCTGAATACCGCCGCGCGACCGCTCTCGAAACGCTTTTCGGGTATCTCGCGCTGAGCGAGCAAAACGACCGTTTGAGAGAACTTTTTGACGCAATCATCAATACGTTTTCCGAGGAAGGTTGAGCAAATGAAAAAGAAAATTCGTCGTTGGGTAATTGACATTTTGGTTATGATTTTAGCCGCGGCGATATATTCGCTCGGAGTACACATTTTCATCTCCCCGAACGATATCGCGCCGGGCGGCGTGACGGGAATTGCGATAATTCTCACAGAGTTCTGGGGGATTAGCGTCGGCACGCTGATTTTCCTGCTGAATATTCCGCTGATTATCGCGGGATTTATCCTGCTGAACAAAACAACGATGATTAAAACGATGATTTCGGTTGCGCTGATAACCGTTTTCACGAATTTAGCGGAGATGTTCGTTCCCGTTTATGACGCGTCGGGCGGAAACGGCGTAATTGCGGCAATTTTCGGCGGAGCGGCTATGGGTATCGGTCTGGGGCTCGGATATAACCGCGAAAGCACCTCGGGCGGCACGGATATCCTCACAAAAATTATCGGAAAATACCACTCCGATTTTAAGCTCGGGGCAATTCAGGCGGCGCTTGACGGGATTGTCGTTGTGCTGGGATTTGCGGTTTTCAGGGACGTCAACACCGTGCTTTATGCAGCAATTGCGATTTTCGTGCAGTCAAAGCTCACCGATACCATCGTTTACGGCAGTCAGGAAAGCAGATTTATGCTGATTTTCTCGGAAAACTACAAGAAGATTGCCGAGGAGATTTTGAAGCAGAGCAACGGCGTCACGCTGTTCAAGGGAGAGGGCGCTTACAGCGGAAACGAGCGGCAGGTTCTCGCAACGGCTGTTCACCGCAGCAACTATTCCAAGGTTAAACGCATTGTTAAAACCGCCGACCCGAAAGCGTTCGTCATCACGACAAGCGCGAACGAGGTTTACGGCGAGGGTTTTACCAAGCTGAATTAGTTTATATTACAAATTTTATAAAGGAGAAGATTTATGTCAGGACATTCAAAATGGAGCACAATCAAGCGCAAAAAGGGTGAAAAAGACGGCGCAAGAGCAAAGGTTTTCACGAAGATAAGCCGTGAAATTCTCGTTTGCATCAAGGAAACAGGCAGCGCAGACCCCGCCAACAACTCAAAGCTCGCGACGCTTGTTCAAAAGGCAAAGTCCAACAATATCCCGAACGATAACATCGACAGACTGCTCAAAAAGGCAGCGGGCGGCAGTGAAAAGAACGACTACGAAAACTGCGTTTACGAGGGATACGGACCGGGCGGAGTTGCGGTAATCGTGGACTGCCTCACCGACAACAGAAACCGTACTGCGGGCGAAATCCGCCACTATTTCGATAAATCCGGCGGAAATATGGGAACCACGGGCTGCGTTTCGTTTATGTTCTCGCTCAAGGGTGTTGTAGTACTTAACAACGAGGACGGCGATATCGACGAGGACAAGGCGATGGAGGACATTCTCGAGAGCGGCGCGGACGACTTCGCTTTTGAGGACGGGGTTGTTGAGATTACAACCGACCCTGCTGTTGTAGGAACTGTTGCCGAGGAGCTTACAAAGCGCGGCTATCAGGTAATTTCTGCTGAGGCGGCGCAGGTTCCTTCTACTTATACAACGCTCACCGACGAGGACCAGCTCAAGAAAATGGCGCAGCTTCTTGATATGCTCGACGATAACGACGACGTGCAGAATGTCTGGCACAACTGGGACGAGCCG
>SFJQ01000136.1 GCA_004555855.1 [Eubacterium] saphenum
GTTCAATTCGAAGCGTCATATTACTTTTACTTGCCATATTAAAAACTCCTTTACCAAGTAATCTCACCTTATATTATATTCGTTTTTAAGCGCATTGCAAGTGCATTGCATTCATTATTTAAAAACATCTCAAATATTTCACTTCATTAGTTTAGGGGAAAGCCTATCAATAGATTAGCATAAAAATTTTCGTAAACGAATTTCTTTATACTACTTATTTATTTGTCCGCCGAAGAGTGCTTCAGCGCTCTTCTTCTCGATCATCTCGTTCTCTCTTGGCGGTCATTTCATAGTATCTACGCGCAGCGCCTTTATCATCATCTTCTATCGCTGCTCTAAAGTATCTGAGCACACGGTTGAGGTTGTGGTCGGCAGCGTCAAGACTACTTTTTTCGCGATACCGCGACGCAAAATCTGCTACGCTGCTTACTTTCGGTCGTGCCGCAGCTGCTCTGGCTGCTGCAAATTGCATTTGCAACGCCTTTGTGATTTCGCGTACCGCACCGACAAAACCGTCTCGATCAGCTGCACTCTTGCGGTTCATCAGCTGCGCGATCTGCTCCAATTCATCGGTATGGGCGGCTTCTGGATAGTGTTGCACAAGTGCATCCACGGCTTCGTTATACTCCTGAGCAGTCTTGTTGTATGCGTCGGCTTTCTTGCTCTTTTCCTCTGGCAATCCTTTTTTCCGGGAGACTTGCTTCAAATACAGCGTGTCTTCCCTGATGAAATCTGCCAATACAAATTCCTTATCTATATCGGCATACCTACACATTTCGGTCATCAAATCCGCAACGTCGGCTTTTACTTCTCTTAAAAAACTCTTTTGAGTCATACGCCGAACCTTTTGCCCGAAGCGTTCCGGCGCTCGCGCCGGCTGCACCTCTCCTTTTTTGACTAAAAAACACCCCGGCAGCAGCTCCTTCGTTTCTGGATCAATGCACTTCTGCTTTACGCTGCGTTTACCATCCGCATCAAAATACGTGTCCCGTTTCAGCGGCTTTCGGGCCTTTATAGATTCCGGCGTCACACCGTTCTCACGCGCTTCAGGGTTCTCCGATCCTACCGCATGGAGGTGGTAGGACTGCTTCGTTTTATTCCAATGAAGGGCTATCGCCCATTTTGTTCTGGTTTCCTGCTCCAACAAATTTTGAAAGGCGTCAGCGATACTATCAGGCGGAATTTTTTTACTAAATTCATTAGGTAGAGGGATAATTAACTCGCGTCCTTCGCACGCTCTCTTCCCCGGTGCAGACTTTTGGCAATACGCCGCGAGATCTTTCCAAAAGCCAAAATCGGCACAGGCTTCGTTAGCATATACGAGCTGCTCTTGTCGATCTGGATTACTGATATAATCCACTCGCCCGGCAACATCATGCAGCGGTGTCGCTTTTATCATTACACGATGCAGCATCTCTAAATCCCCTTTCTGCCGCAGCAGTTTTGTTCCGGGTTATCCCCGGGACAATCGCCCGCTCCGGGAGGAGCGCCGAAACACGTTTGTGCTAAATCGTCAGATTTTGCACAAACGTGTCTATCGGCGCTCTCAAGCGGCGAGGCCTCTGTTTGCATTATACGCTCACTCGCTGCATTTGTCCAGCCCTGGCATGAAAAAATTTAGCTCGACGCATGAGAGAAAAAGCTCCCAATCGGAGCTTTTTACCGCTACGCGGAAATGAAAAAAGCCCCGCTCACACCGCAGGGCTCTTCTCATTTCTTCATATCACTAAAAAATGTCGAGGTAAACCGGCGTCAGTAGCATAACATCAAAATTGAGAAAAAGCTGTCGCTTCGTGCCGAATTTCATAAAAACAATTTTCATATTGCTTTCACTCGATTTTTTTGATATACTGGCGTTATGCAACTTTCTTTGTACGATGTTTGTACAATATTGCATAGCAACGCTGTGCAAACATCGTACAAAAGATGTCCCACTAAAAAAGGAGTGCCATTATGCCGCCTATTTCGATCAAAGACTACGCCAAACAAAAAGGTGTCACCTATGAAGCGATCCGAAAACAAATTAGTCGCTACAAAAACGAGCTTGAAGGTCATATTGTGGTGGATCACCGGCGGCAGCTGCTTGATGAAACCGCCGTTGCCATTCTCGATAAGCACCGCGAGGGAAATCCCGTTATCGTCTACCAACAGGATAAAGACGAAGAGCTGCAGAACCTGCGGGATGAAAACAACAACTTACTCAAACAAACCGTAGCGCTGCTTAACGAAAATAAAGCGCTGATTGAAAAAGCAGGGCAGATCAAGCTTCTGGAAGCCGATAACGAAGCGAAAGCACAAAAGCTCGCTGATGCCGAAAAAAGCGCACAGAGCGCAAATTTGAAGCTTTCAGAGGCAACAAAAGCATTCGAAGATAAAGAGCAGCAGCTGCAAGCCGAGATCGAGCAGCTCCGGCAGCAGTTGGAGAGTGAAAAGCAGCGCCCGCTGACGCTGCGGGAAAGATTTTTCGGGCGGAAAAATTAAAAACGTCACGAAAAAACGAGCCGGTTCCATGTGTGGAACCGGCTCGTTTTGCATTTCAGGTTGCAAATCTGGCATTGGGATAGCGTTTAAATCGTCTGCAATGCCCATAAAATCTATTTTTATGGTAAAAGCATGAAATTACCCGTTCAATGGTAAAAATCGATTACAGACGATTTTAGAGCCGTTTACAGCTATTTCGTATTTTCGCGTGTAAGGTGTCGATTCTTTGCTCACCTACACCGAAATAAGCCAAAATCATTATTTTGTCCAATTCAGGAGCGCCGGAAGCTGGGGGAGAGAGGTAAAAACGGCACAAAAGTGAGATTTTCAAGGATCTTTTGCAGATAAGGTGGTCGTGCCGACCACAAGATATAGTGTTTCATTTGCGCCCTTGTGTGAAACATTTCCCGAGCAGAATACCGAAAAAATTGAGTTGCTGTTCTCGTTTCTGGGCGCTTGCGCCCTATTTAGCAAATTTGTGCTGAGATTCTGCAAAAACGTTTTTGAAAAAGCATTTTACGGGGGCAAAAGGTACTATCGCGCATTTGTGCGCTGCGGGGTGTGGGGCAGCAAGCCCCACCCTTTTGTCATCAGCAGCCGTAGGCCGCGTTGTCTCTTGATTGATAGACTTGATTACCTACTTGATTACGCCCTTGATTACCTACTTGATTACGGGTATCAAAAAAGCCAGTGTTTATGCGCGTTTTCAGACTTTAAGGTGAGAACAAAATTCCATTGAGGTGAGAACAAAATTCCATTGAGGTGAGAACAAAATTCCATTGAGGTGAGAACAAAATTCCATTGAGGTGAGAACAAAATTCCATTGAGGTGAG
>SFJQ01000030.1 GCA_004555855.1 [Eubacterium] saphenum
CTTTAGTTCTCATTCTTCGCACCTGCCTTTTCAATAAAGAGTTCGTTCAGGTTCGGTTCGCGCAGCTCATACTTTATCAGCGGGATATCGCTTGAAATAATCATATTGAGCAGCTTGTGAGCCTGTTCCTCGCTCTGAACGTTGAACGAGCAGCCGTTCGGAGTTTCCTCGGTAATGGTAAGACCGCACTGCTGAGCCATTCCCGTGATATCGCCCTCGGCTTTTACCGTGAGCTTGACTCTGCCGTAACCTTTTTTAATCGCGTTCAGATTTCCCTGAAGAACAGCCTCTCCGTGATTAAGGATAACTATATCGCGGCAGAACTCCTCGATTGTGGTCATCTGGTGAGATGACATTATAATGTATTTGTTATTCTTGATTTCCTCGCGGATTACGCTCTTGAAAAGCTCCGCGTTTACGGGGTCAAGTCCCGAGAGCGGCTCGTCGAGGATAATAAGCTCGGGGTTCGGGGCAAGCGCCGCGATAAGCTGGATTTTCTGCTGATTACCCTTGGAAAGCTGTTCGGCTCTCTTGTTGCGGTGTTCGTTCACCTCAAGCCGGTCAAACCAATAATCGATAGCCTTTTTCGCTGCGTCGGGCGTCATTCCCTTCAGCGTCATAAAGTACATAAGCTGGTCCATAACCTTGAATTTCGGATAAAGACCGCGTTCCTCCGCGAGATAGCCAATCGGCTTGTCACACGCCAAAAACGGCTTGCCGTCCCAGAGGACCTCGCCCTTGTCTGCGGCAAGCATACCGAGAATTATACGGATTGAGGTGGTTTTACCCGCACCGTTTGTTCCCAGAAGCGCAAAAACGCCCGGCTCCTTCAGCTCAAAGGAAAGTCCGTTTACAGCTGTATATTCGCCGTATTTTTTGACAATATTGTTTACGGAAATTGCCATTGTTCTGTTCCTTTCTTAATTTAATTGAATTGCTAATCGATATTATACCACACAATTCCTTCCATTGTCAAGCACAAACGAGCGATTATTGATGTCTTTTCGTGCAACTTATCGACTTTTGGTGCATCTTGTTGGAATAAGCGGGAAGAAAAAATTTTTTCAAAAAACAGCTTGACAAATTGATTAATTTGTGGTAAAATATTAAAATGTATCATAATGGAGAATTATCTCGGACAGCAGGAAACGTGCGTTAGAAAAGCGTGTTTTTTGCGAAACCGAGTGAGCAAAAGCAGGAGGAAAAAAGCCGATGGTGAACACAAAGCCCCTCAAGTTGGGAAAAACCACAAGACAGAGTTTTTCAAAGATTAACGAAGTCATCGATATGCCGAATTTAATCGGTATTCAGAAGGACTCGTATGAGTGGTTCTTATCCGACGGCATCAAAGAGGTCTTTAAGGACGTTTCTCCGATTGTGGACTCAAACGGAAAGTTCGAGCTTTCGTTTGTGGATTTCCGACTTGACGAGAACACGAAGTACTCCATTGAGGAGTGCAAGGAGCGCGACGCGACATACGCAGCACCTTTGCGAGTGACAGCGCGCCTGCTCAACAAAGAAACCGGCGAGCTTATGGACAACGAGATTTATATGGGCGACCTGCCGCTTATGACCGACAGCGGAACCTTTGTAATCAACGGTTCAGAGCGCGTTGTGGTATCGCAGCTTGTTCGTTCGCCGGGCGTTTACTACGGCTTTGACTACGATAAAACGGGGAAAAAGCTGTTCAAGGCGACCGTTATCCCGAACAGAGGCGCGTGGCTGGAGCTTGAAATGGACTCCAACGATGTGTTCTACGTTCGCATCGACAAGAACAGAAAGTTCCCCTGCACCACGTTTCTGAGAGCAATCGGCGTTTCGGGCGACAAGGATTTGACCGATAAATTCGGCAATGACCCGCGAATTACCGTTGCCATCGAAAACGGCAAGGACAACACCAAAAACGAAGAAGAGGCGCTGCTCGAGGTTTACAGAAAGCTGCGTCCGGGCGAACCCGCGACCGTTGAGTCCGCAAGAACCGCTCTCGACAACCTTTTCTTCGATGCAAAGAGATATGATTTGGCGCGTTTCGGACGCTACAAGTACAACAAAAAGCTCGGCATTTCTGCAAGACTTTTCGGACAGAAGGTTGCCGAGAACGTTTCCTCGCCATTTACGGGAGAGCTTCTGGCGGTTGAAGGCGATGTGATTACCCGCGAAAAGGCTCTCGAAATCCAGAACGCGGGCGTTATTTCCGTAGACGTCTACAAACCCGAGGGTGAAGGCACAATCAAGATTGTCGGCAACGGAATGGTTGACGCAAGCCTCTATACCGGCGATCTCGACATCGAGGCTCTCGGCGTAAACGAGCAGGTTTCGTTCGGCGTTCTCACCGAAATTCTCGAGGAAGCAGACGGCGATGAGGAAAAGCTCGCAGAGCTTATTTCCGCGAGAATTGAGGAGCTTATCCCCAAGCACATCACCCTTGAAGATATCTTCGCTTCCGTCAGCTACTTCATCAACCTGAACGAAGGCGTCGGCGAAATCGACGATATCGACCACCTCGGAAACAGACGTATCCGCTGCGTCGGCGAGCTGCTCCAGAACCACTTCAGAATGGGCTTCTCAAGAATGGAAAAGACAATCCGTGAGAGAATGGGACTTCAGGCAAACGATACCGAAAAGGTTTCGCCCGCTTCGCTGATTAACGCAAGACAGGTTATCGCGACAATGAAGGAGTTCTTCGGTTCTTCGCCGCTGTCGCAGTTTATGGACCAGAACAACCCGCTTGCAGAGCTTACTCACAAGCGCCGTCTTTCCTCGCTCGGTCCGGGCGGTCTGTCGCGTGACAGAGCGGGATTTGAGGTTCGTGACGTACACTACTCGCACTACGGAAGAATGTGCCCGATTGAAACGCCCGAAGGTCCGAACATCGGTCTTATCTCTTATCTCGCAACTTTCGCGAAAATCAACGTTTACGGCTTCATCGAAGCGCCTTACCGCAAGGTTGACAAGGAAACCGGACGCGTTCTCGACGAGGTTGTCTATATGACCGCTGACGTTGAGGATAACTACGTTGTCGCTCAGGCGAACGAGCCGCTCGATGAAAACGGCTGCTTTGCAAGACCGCGTGTAAACGCGCGCTGCCGTGACGCAATCCTCGAAATCGAGCGCGAAAAGGTTGACTTCATGGACGTTTCGCCGAAGATGGTTGTATCCGTTGCAACGGCGATGATTCCGTTCCTCGAAAACGACGACGCAAACCGTGCTCTGATGGGCGCGAACATGCAGCGTCAGGCTGTTCCGCTTATGGTAACGCAGACTCCGATTGTCGGCACCGGTATGGAATACAAGGCTGCCGTTGACTCGGGAGTTGTTGTGTGCGCGAAGGAGGACGGCACTGTCACGGACGTTTCCGCAGACAGAATTGTCATCACCGACAAGGAAGGCAGAGAGCACTGTTACCGTCTTATCAAGTTCAAGCGCTCCAATCAGGGCAACTGCGTAAATCAGCGCCCGATTGTTGACAAGGGTGACGAGATAAAGGCAGGCGACGTTATCGCAGACGGTCCCGCAACCAAGAACGGTGAAATCGCGCTCGGAAAGAACGCTCTCATCGGCTTTATGACGTGGGAGGGCTACAACTACGAGGACGCGGTTCTGATAAACGAAAAACTCGTCTACAACGATGTTTACACATCTATTCATATCGAGGAATACGAGCTTGAATGCCGCGAAACCAAGCTCGGTCCGGAGGAAATCACCCGCGATATCCCGAATCTTTCCGACGAGGTTCTCAAGGACCTTGACGACAGAGGTATCGTAAGAATAGGCGCGGAGGTTCACTCGGGAGATATCCTTGTCGGAAAGGTTTCTCCGAAGGGCGAAACCGAGCTTACCGCAGAAGAAAAGCTCCTCAGAGCGATTTTCGGCGAAAAGGCAAGAGAAGTTCGCGACAATTCCCTGCGCGTTGCTCACGGCGAAAGCGGAATTGTGGTTGACGTAAAGGTGTTCAACCGCGAGAACTGCGATGATTTGTCGCCGGGAGTAAACGAAAAGGTTCGCGTTTATATCGCGCAGAAGAGAAAAATCTCGGTCGGCGATAAGATGGCGGGCCGTCACGGAAACAAGGGCGTTGTTTCACGCATTCTGAAGCAGGAGGATATGCCTTTCCTGCCCGACGGAACTCCGCTTGATATCGTCCTCAACCCGCTCGGCGTTCCTTCCCGTATGAACATCGGACAGGTTCTCGAGGTTCACCTCGGATATGTCGCAAGAGCGCTCGGCTGGAAGATTGCAACCCCCGTATTCGACGGCGCTCACGAGCAGGATATCAGAGAGCTTTACGATATCGCCCGCGAGAAGAAAAACGAGCTTGACGGCGAGGATTCCGCAGGTCTTGACTTCACAAAGCTCTCGTGGACAAGCGATTGCAAAACACAGCTCATCGACGGCAGAACGGGCGAGAAGTTCGACAGCCCCGTTACCGTTGGATATATGTATTACCTCAAACTGCACCACCTCGTTGACGATAAAATCCACGCGCGTTCAACAGGTCCTTACTCACTCGTTACCCAGCAGCCGCTCGGCGGTAAAGCGCAGTTCGGCGGACAGCGTTTCGGTGAGATGGAAGTATGGGCGCTGGAAGCATACGGCGCTGCCTACACGCTTCAGGAAATCCTGACGGTCAAGTCCGACGACCTTATGGGACGTCAGAAGACCTACGAGGCAATCGTCAAGGGCGAGCCTGTGCCGAAGCCCGGCGTTCCCGAGTCGTTCAAGGTTATGGTGAACGAGCTTCAGGGCTTGGGTCTTGATATAAAGATTCTCGATGAAAACGGCGCGGAAATCAACCTCACCGAAGACCCCGATGAAGATGACAACGCAAGCTACAAGAACGGCTTCGAGAGCGATTATCGCTCGGACGACGCTTCGTTCAACGCAGCAGGCTATGAAATCGCGGGCGAAGACGGCGACCTCGGAATGGTAACCGATGATGACGATGATGAATTCGGCGACGATGATTTCGATGACGATTTCGACGATGGTCTTGACGATGATGACGATTTCGGCGACGAAGACGATGACGACGATTTCGACGACGAAGACGACAGATGAGAAGTTCGGTGAGCGGTTTAGCGCGTGACAAGCGCGTTAAACTGCAAATCAGATAGAGAGGTATATAATGGGTTTTAGTGTATTCGAGTCTATGAAAATAGGACTTGCTTCCCCCGAGCAGATTAGAGCATGGTCGCACGGCGAGGTTCAGCGCGCCGAAACCATAAACTACCGCAGCCAGAAGCCCGAAAAATTCGGTCTTTTCTGCGAGAGAATTTTTGGCCCGCAGAAGGACTGGGAGTGCAACTGCGGAAAGTACAAGAGAATCCGCTTTAAGGGCAAAATCTGCGAAAAGTGCGGAGTTGAGGTTACAAGAAGCAAGGTTCGCCGCGAGAGAATGGGACATATCGAGCTTGCCGCTCCCGTTTCGCATATCTGGTATTACAAGGGCACTCCTTCAAGAATTGGACAAATCCTCGACCTTTCTCCGAAAATTCTTGAGCAGGTGCTGTATTTCACAAGCTATATCGTAATCGACCCCGGCGAGAACACGGGTTATGTCAAGAAGCAGGTTCTCGATGAAAGAGAATACAGTCAGGCTGTTATGAAATACTCCGGAAAGGACTACCATTTCCGTGCGGGAATGGGCGCGGAGGCAATCAAGGAGCTGCTTCAGGAAATCGACCTCGACGCTCTCGCCGATGAACTCAGAGCGGAGCTTGAAACAACGTCCGCAGGTCAGAAGCAGATTAAGCTGCTGCGCCGTCTTGATGTTGTTGAGGCGTTCCGTCAGAGCGGAAACCGTCCCGAATGGATGATTCTGGACGTAATTCCCGTAATTCCTCCGGATATTCGTCCGATGGTACAGCTCGACGGCGGAAGATACGCTACTTCCGATTTGAACGAGCTTTACCGCAAGGTTGTTATGAGAAACAACCGTCTTAAAGAGCTTCTCAACAAGAAAGCTCCCGATTTGATTGTAAGAAACGAAAAACGTATGCTTCAGGAAGCCGTTGACGCGCTCATCGACAACGGCAGACACGGCAGAGCGTACACCGGCTCCAACAACCGTGCGCTCAAGTCGCTTTCCGATATGCTTAAAGGTAAGCAGGGACGTTTCCGTCAGAACCTGCTCGGTAAGCGTGTTGACTATTCGGGACGTTCGGTTATCGTTGTAGGTCCCGAACTTAAGATGGACCAGTGCGGTCTGCCGAAGGAAATGGCGCTCGAGCTGTTCAAACCGTTCGTGCTCAACGACCTCGTAAAGAAGGGCGTTTCCCCGAACATCAAGCAGGCGAAAAAGCTGGTTGAGCGCTCGGACGACAAGGTTTGGGACTCGCTCGAAAACGTAATCCAGAACCACCCCGTTCTGCTTAACCGTGCGCCTACGCTTCACAGACTCGGTATTCAGGCGTTCCAGCCCGTTCTAGTCGAGGGCAGAGCAATCAAGCTCCACCCGCTTTGCTGTACCGCATTTAACGCGGACTTCGACGGCGACCAGATGGCAGTTCACCTCCCGCTTTCCGATGAGGCACAGGAAGAAGCAAGAAACCTTATGCTTGCTGCGAAAAACCTGCTCAAGCCGTCAGACGGAAAGCCCGTAACCGTTCCTACGCAGGATATGGTTCTCGGCTCGTACTATCTGACAATCGACAAGGCAGGCGAAAAGGGCGAGGGCAAGGTGTTCCGCGACGCTGCCGAGGCGATTATGGCTTATCAGGACGGCGTTATCACAATTCACGCGGCAATCAAGGTTCGCGTTACCAAGGAAATCGGCGACATCACCATTTCCCGAATTGTCCCGACAACCGCAGGTAAAATCATCTTCAACGAGCACATTCCGCAGGATTTGGGCTACGTTGACAGAACAGACCCCGACCACCAGCTCGATTATGAGATTGGTTTCAAGGTTGGTAAAAAGCAGCTCGGTCAGATTATCGACCGCTGCCTGAAAATCCACGGCACAAGCACCACAGCTCAGGTTCTCGATAAAATCAAGGCGATGGGCTACAAATACTCAACTCGTTCGGGTATAACGGTTGCGGTCTGCGACGCGGAAATTCCTCCGCAGAAGGCGGAAATCCTCGCACAAGCGGACAAGGCAATCGAAAAAATCACCAAGCAGTACAGACGCGGCTTCATCTCGAACGCCGAGCGCAAGGAGAGCTTCATCAACATCTGGAACAAGGCAACTGACGACGTTTCTGCGGCTCTTACCAACAACCTCGACCAGTACAACAACATCTTTATGATGGCTGATTCGGGAGCGCGTGGTTCTACGGCGCAGATTAGACAGCTTGCCGGAATGCGCGGACTTATCGCGAACACCTCCGGTGCGACAATCGAAATGCCTATCAGAGCGAATTACCGTGAAGGACTGAACGTCCTCGAGTACTTCATCTCCTCGCGTGGTGCGCGTAAAGGTCTTGCCGATACCGCGCTTCGTACAGCCGACTCGGGTTATCTGACAAGACGTCTTGTCGATGTATCTCAGGAGGTTATCATCAGAGGCGACGACTGCGGTACAGAAAACGGTATTGAGGTTTACGAAATCCGCGAGGGCAGCGAGCTTGTCGAAAAGCTCCACGAGCGTCTTGTCGGACGTTACCTCACGAAGGATTTCACAGCGCCTGACGGTTCTTTCACCATCAGCAAGAACAAGCTGCTCGATGACGCAGACGCTGCGAAAATCGTTAAATCGGGCGTTCAGAAGATTGAGGTTCGCTCGGTTCTCACCTGTGAAATGAGAAACGGCGTTTGCGCGAAGTGCTACGGCGCGTCCCTTGCAAACGGTCAGCTTATCAACCGCGGCGAAGCAGTCGGAGTTATCGCGGCGCAGTCCATCGGCGAGCCGGGTACACAGCTCACGATGAGAACGTTCCACACGGGCGGTATCGCGTCTGCCGAGGATATTACGCAGGGTCTTCCGCGTGTTGAAGAGCTTTTCGAGAGCCGTCACCCGAAGAATGCCGCTATTATCACAAGAATTGCGGGAACGGTTCGCTTTGAGGAAATCAAGAAAACCCGCCACGCTATTATCACAGCCGACGATGGAACCGAGGAAATGTATGCAGTTCCTTACGGATATCGTCCGAAGGTTCAGACGGGCGACAGAGTTGAGGTCGGCGACGCGCTGACCGAAGGTTCCGTAAACCCGCCCGATATTCTCGCAGTCAAGGGCGAAAAGGAAGTCCAGAACTACATCATCAGCGAGGTTCAGAAGGTTTATCGTCTGCAGGGTGTTGATATCAACGATAAGCACATCGAGGTAATCGTTCGCCAGATGATGAGAAAGGTTCGCATAACAGAGCCGGGCAGCACTTATATGCTTGCGGGAACGGTTCTCGGCAAGAATGAATACGCAGAGCTTATCGACGACCTGAAAAAGCGCGAGGAAAACGGCGAAGCTGTTGTTTATCCGAGCTGCGAGCCGGTACTTCTCGGTATCACAAAGGCGTCGCTGGCAACCGACAGCTTTATGTCGGCGGCGTCCTTCCAGGAAACCACGAGAGTGCTCACCGAAGCGGCAATTCGCGGCAAGGTTGACCCGCTCACCGGTCTGAAGGAAAATATCATCATAGGCAAGCTTATCCCTGCGGGAACGGGACTTATCGCAGCTGAAAAGGCTGCAAAAGAAGCGGAAGAAGAAAAAGCCGCTCAGGAAGCTGCACAAGAGGCTTTGGCTGAAGAAGCACCGTCCGAAACCACTGAACAGCCCACCGAATAAAATCCAACAGGCGTTTGCTAAAGCAGGCGCCTGTTTTTTTGTCAAGAGCATAAAAAATAACGAGCCGAAATAATTCAGCTCGTTATTTATGTTGAAATTTATACAATCAGGTCGTTTCGGTGTGTTTCATCACAACCGCGTCATCGTCGGGATAATAGTCCCGCCTGAGCGCGATTTTCTGAAAACCAAGCTTTTCGTACAGAGCGAGCGCAGGCGCGTTTTTGCTCCGCACCTCGAGAAAGCACGCAGCAGCGCCGTTTTCACGCATTTTTCCGAGTAGCCTTACGAGCATTTTTTCGGCAATTCCCTGCTTTCGCCACTCGCTGAGAACGCAGATTTTCAGCAGCTCCGCCTCGTCCGCAACCACCCGCCCGAGCGCGTAGCCGACAATTTTCCCGTCGCGCTCCTCGGTTTCGAGAACCGAAAGCAGGCTATTTATTTCACATTCGAGCATTTTCTCCGTCCACGGATTGCCAAAGCAAGATCGCTCAACGTAATATAATTCGTCAATTATACCCAAAGTAATTCAAATCCCATCACTTTTCAACAGAAATTTTACGCGCCTCGCAGTAGAAACGCTTGTCGTTTGCGTGACCCATCGAGAAAGTTTTCCTCGGGAGCGCGCCGTCCTTGACAACCGTCGGGAACAGCTCGCTTTTTTGCATAGAAGGGAGCAGAAATCCCATCGCAGACCCGTTTTCGCAGATTTTCCGCACAACGTCCTCGCCGTGAATGTAATCGACCTCGCCGCCGTTCTTTTCAAGAAAATCATCGATAAAGCGCTGGAGCGAACCGACCGTAAGGTTTGAATTTGGCTTTGTTATGCCGAATTTCTCGGTTTTGCCGCTAAATACAACCGAAAATTCCTGCGCGGCTTTTTCTGTCGTAAGCCCGAGAAATTCCGTCATTTCTTTATACAATTTGTCGAAATCTGCATTATATATTACTCTGTGTATTGCTTCAAACTCCAGCGCGTCGCAGTGAAGATTGACCACCTCGACCAAAGCGTAACGCGCTAAAGCCGCATCAGGACTGCCCTCACGCTTTTTTCGCTCGTAGCACTCCTTGGCGGTTGCGAGCGAGTGGTTGCCGTCGCCCATCGCGTACAAAAGTACCTCCTCGTTGTTCAAGCCGTAGCGCTCGTTAAACGCAGCCTTGTCGGCAAGCTTGTCCAGCGCGGCGAGAACGCCGTCTGCGGCTTCCCCGCTCACCTCGAAGCCCTCGAGATGCCCGCCGTTCTGCATCAGCTCAAAGTTGTACAGCTCGGGCAAATCCCGCTCCAGAAGCGGCTCGATGACGGTTTTCTGCGGGTCATCAATGAGTATCATAATGTGCGGCAGCTCCAGCGGCGCGTTCAGGCGGATTTTCACCCTCGGCGGAATGCGCGCGGCAACGGTCGCCTCAGTCGCGCGAACCTGCGACTTGCTGCCCTTGTTGTAGTCATACATTTCAAGGTCGATTGCGCCGATAAGACCGGGACGCAGCCGTCCGTCAGCCTGCGTCCTTTTGGTGAGTACGAAGCAATTTTTGTGCAAATCAAACAAATTTGATTGCAAATATTCGTTCATTGTGCCGTTAATCTTGGCAACTCGCTCCTCCTCGTCACCGTCCCCAAGGAACACCTCGGGCAAAATCAACTTCAGCGTTGACGGGGACTTTCCGACGATTTCGGCGGTTTTCTGCCAATAGTCGCGCTCGCCCGTGTACTGGTCGCACGCGACAACCGACCATTTCGTCATTTCCTCGCCCGTGAGCTTTGGGAGCAAGATGTCCGCTGTTGAAAAAGCTGTCATAAAAACCTTCCTTTTTTATACATTTTGCAATATTTACAGAAAATTCTACAATTTGCAACAATACAATTCGTTAAATTTCCGCAGAATATTACATATTAAAAACAAATTCGCGCGTTATACCAAATCATACAACTTCATAGTTTCGGGATTTCGGTACTCGTGCTTCTCGTAATAACCGATAAGCGCGCCGTTTTCATCGCGCAGCGCGACCATATAAACGTCCTTGTTTTCCCTATCGTTGTGGTAGGTGAACACAAGATTGTTGTCGGGACTCTTGGCGAACCACTCGACAACCTCGCGGATTTTCGCGTTAGAATCGGCGTTGTGGCAGTCGAAAATGCTCTTTCCGACCAGCTCGCCGTACTTTCCATAACGCGTCCGCGCAGCGGGATTCAAATAAATTATCTCGTGGCGCAGATTGCATATAACCACGGCGCTTCTATCCTGCTCCGCAATACTTCTGAAATAGGGCGCTAAGCTGTTATTTTCCATAATTTTCCTTTCAATGCACATCAAACCAGGTTTTTCCGATTTTTGCCTCACACGGAAACGGCACTCCGAGATTTACAGCATTTTCCATCTCCTCGCGAAGAATTTTCGCTGCTTTTTCGGCAAGATTTTCGGGCGCTTCAACAATCAGCTCATCGTGAACCTGCAAAATCAGCCGCGCCTCGGGCAGCTCCTTTTTCAGCCGATTGTACACCCTAATCATCGCGATTTTGATGATATCGGCGGCGGTTCCCTGAATGGGCGTGTTCATCGCGATGCGCTTGCCGAGTGCCTTGACGGTCTTATTTGTCGCGAGAATTTCGGGGATAAAACGCCTTCTTCCAAAAAATGTCACCGCATAGCCTGTCGCTTCCGCAGATTTTACAACATTTTCCATATACTGCTTTACGCCCGAAAAATGCCCGAGATAATCCTCGATGTACTTTTTCGCCTCGGCAACCGTTGAACCGATGTCCTTCGCAAGCGAAAACGCGCCGATGCCGTACACGATGCCGAAATTTACTGCTTTCGCCTTACGGCGGGTGTCCGCGTCAATCCAATCCTCGGGCAGCCCGAACACGCTCGCGGCGGTTTCCGTGTGGATATCGCGCCCCTCCGCGAAAGTTTTCGTCATCACCTCATCGTGTGCCAGCGCTGCCAGAACGCGCAGCTCAATCTGACTGTAATCCGCGTCGCAGAGCAGTTTCCCGTCACCCGCTGTAAAGAATTTCCGGAAATTCCGACCGATTTCCGTGCGCACGGGAATGTTCTGTATGTTTGGCTCAGCTGAACTAATGCGACCGGTACGCGTTTCGGTCTGCTTGAATGTCGTGTACATTCGCCCATCCTCGGAAACCGCGCCGAGAAGCCCCTTGACGTAGGTGTTGTACAGCTTCGAGAGCTTCCGCCAGTCGAGGATTTTTCGGACAATCGGGTGATATTTCTCGATTTCTTCGAGGGTGTCAGAGTCGGTTGACCAGCCGGTTTTGCGCTTTTTTCCCGCGGGCAGCCCAAGCTCCTCAAACAGCACCGTGCCGATTTGTTTCGGGCTTCCTACGTTGAATTTATGCCCCGCGAGTTCGAAAATTTCGCTCTCAATTTCGGCAATTTGCGGGAGAATTTCCTCGCCGAATGCGGTTAAACTGTCGGCGTCCGCGGCAATTCCTACTATTTCCATCGATGAAAGAACCTCAGCAAGCGGAATTTCGATTTCGCGCAGCACTTTCAGCATTCCGTTCGCGCAAATCTCGGCAAAAAGCGCTTTGCAAAGCCGTTCCAAGCGCTCGCTCGGCACTCCGTCAACGCCGTATTTCTCGTAAAGCCGCGCCAAATCGTAATCCTTCGCGTTCACGTCCAGCAGATACGCCGCCAATGTCGCGTCAAAAGTGACGTTTTTCAGCTCGACATTCTGCTTCAGACAGCGATAAAACAACGCTTTTGCGTTGTCGGTGTGTTTCGGCTCCTCGTTTTGAAGAATTTCAAGCGGGTTTTCAAGACGCTCGTTGCCTCTGTAAACCACGATTTCGTCATTTTCCACAAAAACCGTGAGCGCATCCTCATCAAAAGCTGCGTCATCGGCAACAATCGGCGGTACATCAAGCTTTTCTGCGGTTTTGGGCGCGGCTATCTCAACCTTTTTCGCGGCTGTCCCGTCAAGACCGAGCTTTTTCACCGCGCTGTTCATTTCCAGTTCCTGTAAAATGCCTTTGGCAGTTTCCTTGTCGCCCTCTCCGATAATGTAATCGTCCAGATTCTCGGAAATCGGTGCTGTTAAGCAAATCTCGCCGAGTTTTCTCGATAATTCGGCGCTTTCTTTTCCTGCTTCCAGCTTTTTCCTTATACTCGGTGTAATCTCGATTTCGTCAATATGCTGATAGATATATTCTACCGTATGGTACTTTTGCACAAGAGAAAGTGCGGTTTTTTCTCCGATACCGTCAACCCCGGGAATATTATCGGAACTGTCGCCCATCAGCGCCTTGACTTCGAGCATCTCGCGCGGCGAAACTCCGTACACCTCGCGGATTTTTTCGGGCGTGTAAAAAACGTCCTCCTTGTTCGCGGCAAGCCGCACCGTTACGTGCTCTCCAACAAGCTGAAAGCTGTCGCGGTCGCCCGTGCTGATAAGGCAATCGCCGCCGTTTTCCGAGCAAACGCGCGAAAGCGTGCCGATGATATCATCCGCTTCGTAGCCTTCGCACTCCACGATTTTCACGCCGAGCGCCCGCAAAATATCCTTGATAAGCGGCATCTGCATCGCCAGCTCGTCGGGCATTTTGTGCCGTCCCGCCTTATATTCGCCGTACATTTTGTGGCGGAATGTCGGCGATTTCAGGTCAAACGCGGCGGCAATCCTATCGGGATTTTCCTCTTTGACGAGCTTCATATATATGTTCAGAAAGCCCGTCAGAGCGTTTGTAAACACACCTTTTTTGTTGGAAAGCAGCCTAATCCCGTAAAACGCGCGATTCATTATACTGTTGCCGTCAATCAAAAGAAGCTTCATTTTTATACTCCTTGTAATCAATTTTGTGCAAAATCACGAAAGTCTGATGTTCTTGATAAATTTCCGCGGCAGCTTCTTCAGCAAAAGCATCGTGAGAAATCCCGTGAAAATGCCGCCGATAATCGCCGACGCAAGCAGCACGGGCGTGTACGCAAGCACATATTTCGAGCCGTAGAAAAGTATTGCCACGAGCAGCTGCCCCGCGATGTGAAAAATCGCGCCGCAAACCGCCGTGAACGGGAGAAACTGCAGGTCAAACGGGAACTCGGCTTTGCCTTTCGGGAACAGGCTTCGCGCCGCGAACATCGCCGTACAAGCAAGCACTCCCCCCGCCAGCCCGTAAGCCGCGCTCAGCAGCGAACCCGTGACCAGCGCCGCCAGAAAACAGCGCAAAACCGCGATTATGTACGCGTCGTAAACGCGCCACGCGCCGCCGATGTACAGCACGAAAAGCGTGACGATGTTTCCCAGCCCCACGCGTATCCCCGGTATCGGCACAAACGGCGGTAAAAGCGTTTCCAATGCGGAAAGAGCCGCCGCGATGCAGATAAAAAGCGCCTCGACGCAAAGTTTTTTTACGGTAATTTTCACGGGTTTTCCCTCAGAATATCCGAAAGTCTGTTCGCAAGCTCGCGCATTTCGCTTGTGAGCTGCGGCAGCTCGGGCGGCTCATCGTCACCCGTAAAATTCTCGATAAGCGGTGCGTCCGAAGGCTGTTCATCGGCAAAATTCCGCAAAAGCGTGTAGTCCTCGCGCTTAATCAGCCGCGCCGAATACCCCGCCAGAAACTCCTTGCAAAACCAGCACCAAAGGCTCACGCAAGCAGCCGCAAGCCCGAGCTGCATTATCCCTCCGCAAACTCCGTAAGCCGGCTCTTGCGTGAGGATACAAGCGATAATTCCCGCCGCGGATACCAGAAAATCCAGCACGCACGAAAGAATTTTCACCGCAGTTGTTCCGCCTGCCGCAAAAAACGCCACGACAACCAAAATCCCCGTGCAAACCGCCACGGGAACAGCTCCCGAAAAGCCCGATATAAAGCCAATCGCCGCGCAAATCGCGCAAACGCCGAGCTGAACGTAAAAACACGCTCTGATGATTTTTCGGAAGGTCGCGAGCTTTTGCTTTTTCGACGCGGCAAAGTCCTCGGCAACAGCTCCCGTTGAGTAAAAATGAATGAGCTTTTTCTTCGTTTTGTAAGTCATCTGAAACGCCCTTATTTGTCGATATTTTCCAGCCAAAGCGCCGCTTCCGCGTCACTCGGCATTCTGAGGTCGCCTCTCGGTGAAACCGCCGCAGAGCCGATTTTAACGCCATCGGGCAGGCAGCTTCGCTTGAACTGCTGAGCGAAAAAGCGCTTGTAGAAAACTTTTTCCCACTTGAGAATTATCTCATCGGAATACGCGCCCTTGAATGCGTACTTCGCGAGCCGATAAACCTTGCTCGGCGTGAAACCGTATCTGATACCGTAGTACAGGAAGAAATCGTGAAGCTCGTAAGGTCCTACCAAATCCTCGGTTTTCTGCGAAATCTCGCCGTTTTCCGCGGGGAGAAGCTCGGGACTTACCGGCGTGTCGAGAATATCGCCGAGAGCCGTTTTCAGGCGCTCGTCCGCGGCGCTGTCCATACAGTAACGAACGATGTGTCGAACCAGCGTTTTCGGCACGGACGAATTTACGCCGTACATACTGATGTGGTCGCCGTTGTAGGTTGCCCAGCCGAGCGCAAGCTCTGACAAATCGCCCGTTCCGACAACCATTCCGTTCAAATCGTTCGCCAAATCCATCAGAACCTGCGTTCTCTCGCGAGCCTGCGCGTTTTCATAGGCAACGTTGAAGTTGTTCTCATCGTGAGCGATATCCTTGAGATGCGACTTCACGGTAGCGGTTATGTCAATCTGCCTGAAATCCACGCCAAGCGCCGTGCAGAGCAGCTCCGCGTTGGATTTTGTGCGGGTTGTCGTGCCGAAACAGGGCATCGAAACTGCGGTGATATCGGTCATCGGTCTGCCCAGAACCTTCAGCGCCTCGACGCTTGCCAGCAGAGCCAGACAAGAGTCCAAGCCGCCAGAGATGCCGATGAGCAGTTTTTGGCAGTGCGTGTGTTTAACGCGCTTTGCGAGAGCGTGAGCCTGCATCGCGAGAATTTTCGAGCAGCGCGAGTTGTTTGCGCTTCCCTCGGCGGGTACAAACGGCAGCGGCTCGATTTTACGGGTGAGCTTTGTCTGCTCGTCTGAAAGGACAAATTTCGCGTCGCTCTCGGAGCAGCGTCCGCGGAAAGTGGTGTTTCGCATTCTCTCGGCTGCAAGCAGCGAAACATCGATTTCGGTTATCGTTAAGCCGTTTGTGTAGAGCTGCCCCTCGGCGAGAAGCTTTCCGTTCTCGGCAATAATTCTCGCGCCGCCGAAAACCAAGTCCGTCGTGGACTCGCCATCGCCTGCTCCCGCGAAAATATACCCGCAGATAAGCCGCGCAGACTGCCCTTTTACAAGGCTTTCGCGGTACTCAGCCTTGCCGACAAGTTCGTTTGAAGCGGAAAGATTGAGGATAACCGTTGCCCCGTCAAGCGCAGCCTTGATAGACGGCGGCTCGGGCGACCACAAGTCCTCGCAGACTTCAACGGCAACCGAAAGCTCCGGCAAATTCTCACACTCGAAAACCAGCCCAGAGCCAAACGGCACAACCACGCCAAACAGCTTTATATCGCGCTTTTGGCTGTCGGCGGGAGTAAACCAGCGCATTTCGTAAAATTCGTTATAATTCGGCAAAAACTTCTTCGGGACAACGCCGAGCACGCGACCGTTCTGCAAAATGACGGCGCAGTTGAAAAGCTCTCCGCCGACGCGAAGCGGGCAGCCGACGGCAACGAGGATATCCTTGCCCATTGAAGCGGCGAGGATTTTTTTGAGAGCGTTTTCCGCGCCGTCGAGGAGAGTTTTCGCCAAGAACAAATCCGCGCAGGTGTAGCCTGTGACGCAAAGCTCGGGGAGCGCGAGGATTTTCACGCCCGCGGCGCTTGCTTCGCCGATAAGCTCAATAATTTTATCTGCGTTATAGGCACAGTCCGCGACCTTTAAATCGGGCGTTCCCGCCGCGCATTTTATAAAACCGTCTTTCATAAAATCAACCTTCCGAAGATAATTTGCAGTAATCTGCGTCTTTCGCGCGAAGCGAAAAAAGTCTTTTTGGAATGTCACCGAGAAACCTTCGGTTTCCCTAACCTTTTTCTTCAGAAAAAGGTTTCTTGCCGCCGGAGGCACTGAAGCGAAGCGTATAATCCATAAAACGGACGCTTTCGCTTTCTTCTAATCAGCAAACCGACTTGAACTCCTGTTAGCGACCATTGCCAATTTTTTTGCGACCGCAAAATAATTCGCAAACCCAACTCCGCTATTCAAGGATAAGCAAGAAAACTTAATTCACTAGATTTCAACTTTTTGTTCACACACAAACCAAGTTATAATTATTATACCTCAAAGCCGCGATAAAATCAAGACTATTTACTAAAAAAGCGAGTTTTTTTACAAATCTTATTGCAATTATGAGAAAAAAATTGTATAATAAGTATAATGAGGATTTATGACGTGAAACG
>SFJQ01000031.1 GCA_004555855.1 [Eubacterium] saphenum
ATCTTTGAAACCACGTCTTTTGATATGGAGAAGAAATCGTTTGAGGCGATACGGATATACATGTGATTTTGTTCAATTATGGGTTTAATGTTTGATATATGGTCGGAAAGCTTCATAGGGACATTCTTGCTGTAACTAAGAACATTCTGCCCATTGACAAGCTCAGTCTGCGCTCCCTCGGAGAGCATAGTGTTGAGGACTTTCATTGCCTTTTTACAACGGGCTTCGTCGTTTTCAAGGTTTTTGTTCAGAGCCACCTGAAAGTTGGGAGTGGTCATGAGCCACGACTCCCCATTCTGTCCGAAATGAGGCAGAAAAACAACGTCCATGCCCTGACTCCGGAAATCCAGAACATATCCCGTAGTGCCGCCAATCATAGCGACCTCGCCGTTTGTGAACATTTTTATAACAGGGTTATAGTCAAGCTTCAGAACATCGGGAGTAAGGTTTACGTCCTTTATAAACTTTTCCATAGTTTCAAAAACTTCCGGCCATACCTTTTCGTCAAGTCCTACACGTTCATGGATAGCAGGGTCGGAATAAGCCGTTCTCCACATTGTTCCTTCAACAGAAGTAAGCTCGGGAATGGACAAGCCCTGAAGAATCTCCATACAGGTATAGTCATAGGCGTAATCGCCGACATAGCCGCGGATACCGACCTTTTCAAACTCCTGACAAGCATAAACAAAGCTGTCATAATCCGAGGGCAGAGGAATATTGTATTTCTCAAACAACGCCTTATTGACTGTAAATCCGTGTACATCGGCGCACAACGGCAGCCAGTTAACGCTTCCGTCCTCATTCTTGAAGCTTTGCAGATAAGTATCATAAACGGCGCCCGCTTCGGAAGTCGTGGACAGGTCCATAAGGCTGTCCTTCAGCGGCGCTGCGTCGTGGAGTGAAAAACGGCAGCAGGTGATGATATCGGGAAGCGCACCGTTTTCATTCAGGAACTTGTAGAAATCAAGGTCGTTGTTTCCGACAATGAACTGAACATTAACATCGGGCAGCTGCGACTGAATATAAGGCGCATATTTTTCATACAGCACCGTTGTCCACAGATAGACGGAAATAGTTTCCTTATCCTCAGCTTCGGTTGATGAATTGCAGCCAGAAAACAGCGCTGCAGCCATCACTGCCGCAATGACGGCGGATACTATTCTCTTAAAAAAGCTTTTCCTCATAGTTTTTCCTTCCCGTTGGCTTTGTTTTGAATTGCATAAATTCGGAATAATATTCGTCAAAATATAATAAATCGCCATAATTTTACCATATTTTCCTGTTAAAATCAAGATGATTTTGCATAGTATGGTGAATAAAATTCTCCAACGTATCCCCGTTTTTACGGCAATTCAAAATAACCGCAGTAAAATGCGCCGTTAATTCTCATCTGCGTAACAAAAGCATTATTCTGTACCGCAGCTTGCTTTTCTGCAATATTTCACGAAGCGCGAGATAGGTTTTCTGCGCGTCGTCAACCTGCTTTTCGCCAATCAGCGCGTCGGAATACAGCATTTCCTCGCGGTGAGCGATAAATTCAAGCTGTTCGCTCAAATCGTATTTTTCGGATTTGCTTATTCTGTCCTTAAATTCCGCGAGCGTTTCGCCCGCTTCGATATGAAATCCGAGATAGCCCAGAAAACGGAAATTTTCCTTTGACAGATGCCTGAATTTTTCGTCAAAGCCCATTTTTGAAAACCGTTTCCGAGATACAAAAACGCTGATTGTATAAAACAATATCAGAAATCCCACAGCCGACAGCACCGGTATCAGAATGAATTTCGCATCAATCCGAACGGGTTCTTCTTCGGGAATAATTTCGGCATCATCGGGCTTTTCATCATCGATAGCGGGAATGTCTATGATGCCGATATTATCCGGCACAGGGGTGCTTTGGTTTCCCCAGACCTGCCAGCTGTTGCCGCCGGAATAACCCGGAGTAGGCTCGAAAGCAATCCAGCCAACATTGTCAAAATAAACCTCGGGCCACGCGTGCGCGTTGTTCTGAGTAACCGTCACGTTTTCCGAACCGTCCGTTCCAACGGAATACCCCTGCACATATCTGCACGGCACTCCCATTTCGCGCGCCATAAGCACGAAAGCCGTTGCGTAATGCATACAATATCCCCTGCGCGATTTCAGCAAAAAATGGTCAAGAAAGCTCTTCCCGTCGGTTATTTCAGCAGGAAAAGCAACGTCTTTTGTGGCGTATTCCATCGAGCCGAGGAAATTTTCCAGCCTTTTCACCGTTTCATATCTGCCCGATGAATTATCCGTGAGCTTATCGAGAATATTCTGCACTTCATCAGATACGCCGTCGGTTTTGGTGTATTTCCGATAAATTTCATCGACATAATTTTGATATTCCTCAAAAGAGTAGCCCTCGTTTACCGTCAATCCTTCCGATTTGACAGCCTGCTCCCATTCCTTTTCACCGATTTCGTCCGCGCTGTCAAGCATACGGATAAAGTCGGGGTTTCCGTAATTGAGCGTTAAATACAAAACCGAATATATATCGCCGTAGGTCAGTCTTCTGTCTGAAATAATGCTTCCGTTTTTGTCTTTGAAGAAGGAATTGTATTTCGCGGAGCTTTCAACCAGCATTTTCGACGGGGTAAACATATACCTTGTGTTGTAAAGAAGGTTATTATAGTTCAGCTTGATTTCTCTGTAATAGTCCGACCGACAGCTTTCGTCATACTTATTTACAGCGCATTTCGTTTCAAGCGTATCCATCATTCTGTCGCAAGTCTCGGTTTCCGTATCAAATATCCATCTGTTTCCCGCAAAATCACCGCTTATACAGCCTATCAGCTTCAGGTTGCTGACAATACTGCTGCTGTTGCTGATGTAGATTTCAAGCACCTCGGAATCGCTGCCGTTAAGCCCTTCGAGAAACTTTCCTTCATCGGAAAAGCCTGCTTCTCCATACTGCTCCCACGGGTGAGAAATAAATCCCGTCAGCTTTTTCGCCAGCTCCGCAACGCTGCTGCAAACGCTTTTCACGATGTTCCACTGATACGGCTCTTTCGGAGCGGGCAGCGCCAGAACAGCTAAACATAACGCGAGAATAACGGGAGAAATTCTTGCCAAATGCTCTTTTTTGCTCACGCTGCCGTCTTTTTTCCATTTGCTCTGTATCTCCTCGGCAATGTGAACCAAAACCACAAAGCAAATAAGCGCGAATGTCGTTTTTGCGATATCCCACTCGGCCATCATTCCCACAATGCAGTAAACAAGCAAGCAAGCCGAAACCGCTCTTTTCACCCAGATATTCTTTTCGGTAAAAATTCCCGCAGCAACGGCAAACACCGACATAAGCACTATCCAGCCAAGCCACGCATATTCGGTAATCAGGGCGCGCCTGCCGTCTTCTCCCGCGATAATTACAAGCACAATCAGAAGAACAGCCACAATTCCTATGCTGCGAAGTCGGTTCTTTTTGCTTATATGCCGAAGAATGATTATCCACAAGGGCAGCGCAAGGCAAACGATATAGCCGATAAAATCGCTTTCGGGCATACCCGTAAATCTGCCGAAAAAATTGACTAAAAGCACGGACAACGGTATAATATGAATGATATCGTACAGAATGTTCATTATCCCATAACCTCCATCAAATCGGTATGAGGAGTGAGGTAAATCAAATCCGCTGCGTTATGACGCGATAAATCGGGCACGGATTTCCGGTCGTCGGAAATAAAGCAGACAATAGTGTGCAGACCGTTTTCCTCAAAGACGCTCAGAAGCTTCTCCATATCGCTGTCCCATATCGACGCGACAAGAAAAACCATCGAGCTTTCAAGAATTTCCGTTCTCCGAAGAATTTCCTCGCACAAAAGCCCGTGCGTGTTCATCTGCGAAAAGGAAGCCTCCGACAGTCTGTCATAAAAATCTTCAAATTCCGAAGTCTTTCCGACAGGCAGCCGCACAAGCTCGCGATTATAGTGATACTCGGCAGCGCTTATGTTGTTTCTGCTGAAATAATACGAAACGGCAAGCGCTGTTTCAAGCATTTTGTTTTCCGTTGGGATAAACTCGTGCAAAGACGTGCTGTATCTGTAAGTTCCCATTATTATCGCGATTTCCCGATGGTCCGTGCCGATTTGACTGCGCGTCATAAGCGTGTTTGTCCGCGCATACTGGCTCCAGTTTATCAGCCTTCGGTCATCCCCCGCAACATATTCTCTGCTCAGAACATCAAGCTCGGTTTTGCTGCGCTCGGAATTTCTCGCGGCGTCCGACAGCTCGATTTCTCCGAGCCGCTCGATTTTCAGAAGCTGCGGCTTTACAACAGCGTGGACGCATTCCTTGTTTTTATACTTAATCCTGAACAGTCGGAAAAAATCCTGTATCTCGATTTCCTTTATTCCAACCTCATATTCTCCCCTGTATTTGCAGATAAGATTGGTTTCCTTTTCAATCCGCGTATTCGGCTGAAGCTCATATTCGGTTTCGCTGTCAAGACCGACTATCGTGGAAAATGACGAAAAGTAATTTACCCTTATTCCGCAAAAAAGCAAGGGACATTCATTTACAAGCGAAAAGTGATAGCGCACGGGCTCGTTAACCGACGCGTATCTCTGCTCGACTTTCTGATAGATGTGAAACAGGATATAAACGGCGAACAGATAAAGCAAAGATATAATCGGCACAAGCGTAAGCGCCGCAAAAAATCCATAGCTCACCGCGCCGCCGCGAAAGCTTATTCCCACAAGCGATAATATCCATAAACACAACCAGATAATCCTGTTTCTTCTCATTGACCGGTATCCTTTCAAGAGCCGTAAAATATCAGAACGGAATTTTTGCGCTTCTGATAATAAAATCGAGAATTTTTTCCTTGCTTTCCTTTGCTATTCTCGCTTCGGGCGACAAAGTGAGCCTGTGTCCGAGCGTCTGCGGCGCAACCGCCTTGATATCGTCGGGCTTCACATAATCCCGTCCCTCGAGAAAAGCCTTCGCCTGCGACGCCTTCACAAGCGCCAGAACCGCTCTCGGGCTTACTCCCAGAACAAATCTCTTTTCGCTTCTCGTCAAGTCGGCAATGTCGCGCGCGTAAGCGATAACATCTTCCTTTATCGTTACTTCAGCGACTGTTTTCTTGATTTCAACAACCTCCTGCGAGGTGATAACGCTTTTAACGGTATCGGCATACTTCCCGTCAAGCATATTCCGAACCATTCGCAGCTCCTCGTCGGCGTCGGGATAACCAACACTGAGCTTCATCATAAATCTGTCCATCTGCGCTTCGGGAAGCTGATATGTACCCATAAATTCAACAGGATTTTGCGTTGCGATAACCATAAACGGCTCGGGGAGCTTGTGCTTGACGCCGCAAACGGTTGTCTGCCCCTCCGCCATTGCTTCGAGAAGGCTGGACTGGGTTTTCGGAGAAGTACGGTTTATCTCGTCCGCGAGAACAATCTGGTGCATAATCGCGCCCTCGCGATACTCAAATTCACCCGTTTTCATATTGAAAATCTCAGAACCCATAACATCTGTCGGGAGAGTATCGGGAGTGAACTGTATTCTTCCGAAATCACAGTCAACGGATTTCGCGATAGTTGACGCAAGCGTTGTTTTTCCAACGCCGGGAACGCCCTCGAGCAGTATATGTCCGCCCGCGAAAAGGCATATCATCACATTTTCGATAATCTCTTCGTTTCCTACAAAATACTCGCTAATATGTTTTTTCAGCTTGTTTACCATTTTTTGCTCCTTTCGGCTTTTTATTTTATTGCGTTTTATTATACCATAATCCGGCAGTTTTTTCAATGCTTTTTCGAGATATTTTTCACAAACACAAATGCGCTCCCCTTTGCAGAGAGCGCAAATTTTTATCGGTTCGGATTTATCGCGATACTCTTTATAACTTCTTCCATCACAATAGGCTTTGCGAGATGTCCGTTCATTCTTGAATCGAGAGATTCCTGAACGTCATAATCCACTTTACCTGCTGCATTGTGTAATCTCCGACAAAATTCGGGAAATTGCTGAGATTACAGGCAGATTTGTTTCCCGAAGAACTCCGTAACACTCTCGCAAAACCGCTCCCTTGGGAAAACAACGCTGTTTCGCGCGGCAGCAATCCCGCGTAAATCCTCCGGAAAAACAGCCGCGTCCGCTATTTCAAGCAGCGAAATATCCATAGTGCTGTCGCCCGCGCAAATCGTCCTGCTGTTTGGGGAAATCCGCTCTCTGAGCCGTTTCGCAGCGCTTCCCTTATTTATCTTGGCGGGAATTGCGTACACCTTCGCGCCCACAGCAAAGCACTCCACGCGCTCCCCCGCAGCGCTTTTCAGCAGCTCCAGCGTGCGCTCGGGGCTGTCGGATTTTGTAAACAAAAACATTCCGTCCACAAGCCTGATTTCAAAGCTGCGGTGAATGTCGTTTTCCAAAACTTTTCGGCAGCGCGAAAGCTCCTCGGCGCATTTTTCAACGATACCGAGAGAATTTTTCGTCCATTCGCGGTCGGGCTTGCCGTCTATCAGCAAAGTTCCGCCGTTATCGACAAGCGCGTATTCCGGAGAAAATCCGCTCGGGAAATCTATGCGGAGATACTGCTCGATACTTCGCGTTGTGACGGGAATTACGCGGCTCAGCTTCGGGAAAATCTCCGCTTGCCGCGGCGTGATACAGCTGATTTCAGCGCCGTCCTTGTACTCGCAGACGATGTCCTCGGGACGCTTTTTCGCTGCCGAAAAAATCAGCGTTCCGTCAATATCGGAGAAAATCAGCTCACACATTGTCCATCACCTTTATTATCCCGCACGCGCAATAGTTATCCAACGGATATTCGCGCACCTCCACGCCCTTTTCCCGTGCAAGTTCAACAATGTGACGAGTGAGCGGGCTATTCAAGTCACGCAGCAGGATTATCTCGGGAACGCGCCGCAGCAAAACCCGCGTTGTTTCACCGATTCCCGGCTTCACCAGCTTGATATCCGTCACGCCGAAAGCCGCCGCTATCCGCTCGGTTTCCGCAAGACCGCTGCCGTTCTTCGGTTCGGGAAGTTGTCGGGTGCCGCAGGTCATCTCTCGCTCGATTGCCTCGATAAATTGATACGTTCTGTCAACGGCGGCAAGCTCTCCGAAATGCACGGCGCCGTGAAATTCATCGGGCTGAATTAAACCGCTTTTCAGCACCGTTCTGCTGAACAATCCCGAAACCACGCTGTTTAAACAAGCGCACGGAATGAACAAATCATCGTGCGTTCCGCAAAGTCTGCAAAGCCCCGCGGGGTCGGCAAGCACGGCTATTTCGCAAAGCCGCTCAAACTGCTCCCGGTCGATGCCGTACTCGTCAGGCGGGAGTTGCTCAAGCGCGGCGCGAAGCGTTTTCGTTATCATTCCTTTGCCCGTCCAACCGTCGATAAACTGAATTCCGCTTGCCGAGTGACGAGCAAAAATATACTCCAGCGCACGGCGGTCAATTCCCCTGCCTATGATAATCGAAATCGAATAATGTGGCAGCGAAACGCCGTATTTTCTGCGAATATACCGCTTTATCAGCACGCCTACGGGAGTTCCCGCTCTTGCCAGAGAAACCAGCACGGCTTTTTTGCCCTTTTCCGCCCAGACAGCCTCGGCAACGGTCTGCACCGCCTCGGCATTCGCTTTCGCCCACACCTTCAGCCCGTTTTCATATTCGCGGAAATAGGTCGGCGAAGGCTCGTATTCCTCGGGAAGAAGCTCGCTGTAATGCACTCCGCTTTGTATCAGCTTTTCGCGCTCCTTTGCGGCAAGCGGCGGGAGCGCGCCCGTGATGTCCGTCAAAAGAAGCTCTGCGTCCTCATCTCGGTAAGATGTCGGGAGCTTTTTCCCGCGAAAGCTCACCACGCGCACCTCTTTCCCGCCAACCGCGCCGCATAGTTCACGAAGCGCGTTCTCATCGGGGGAGTCCGCGTCCGTCATAATTATGCTGATATCGCACGGCTGGGTGTTGTAGAGGAACACTTTTCGCTCGGGATTGTAAAGGCTCTTCAGCGCCGCTCGGTTTACCAGCGGATACTCAAACAGCTGCGGCAGCGCAAACGGCTCCCGACCGCTGTTCGCGGGAAGCATCGGGCTTCGCGTAACGCTGTGTACGACAACGCGCCCGAATTTATCCGAAAGCAGTTTCCCGAGCAGCAGCGGCGGATAGCAAAACTCCTCCGTTCCCACAATCTCAACGGTTTTATCAAAATCAAAGGTAAATTCATCGGCGATTTCCGAGCAAAACCTGCGGCATTCCTCAAGATATTGTTTTACGGGAACGCCAAGCCTTGGGTCGAAAACCGAATTTCGCCGGATAATCTCGCCGTAATCGCGGGGGAAAAACTCGCTGTCAGCCGAAAAATTCTCGGGAAATGCGCGGTTTTCTATGTCCTCAAGACGCGACAAAATTATCGGCTCAATTCCCGCGCCGCGCAGGTTTTCAACGCTCTCGCCGGACGCGGCAAACGCTCCCGCGTACACCCGACAGTCCCGCGAAAGACAGCCGCCAAGCGCTTTTATCAGGTTGATTGCCGTATTGCCCGTGGTGAACTCGTCATCAACAAGAATTATCTGCTCCGCCCTCCGGAAAAGCTCCTCGTCGCGAACGCAGAGCGCGTGGTGACTGGCGTGGCTGTGGGCTTCCTCAAAGGAAACCGAATTTGCCCAGTCGGGAAGATTTTCGCGGGTTGTTGTGACGTAAAAGCAGTCGTGAAAAAATCCCGCGACAACCGCGCCGATTGCCACGGCTGTTTCCGCAAAACCAATCACGATGGTCGGCTTGTCGGCTCTTCCGTCGCCGGAAAGCCTTTCCCCGAGCGTTTCCATAAGTTCAAGCGCGCTGTCGGGAGCCGATGGAAAATGCTTTGCCTGACGCGTGTTGAGAATTATAAAATCCCGCTTTGGATTGTTTTCACGTTTTGCAAAAAATAAGTGTGATGTGTTTTTCATTTAGTTTCTCTGTTGTCCTCTCACGGGGGCAAAATCTGCCCGTTCCCTTTTCGTTTATGCGCTCATTTTCTGAGCTTTTTCTTATTACTGCGGAGGATTTAAGCCCTGATTGCTCCATAACTCACTAAAATCCTGTGCAGCTTTGCGGCTACGCCAATACTTTTATGGCAATACTCATTTTTATTATAGCACTTTTTTCCTCTTTTTTCAATGACAAATTGAAACGGTTGAGAAAAATTGTGAAATTGTACAATTTCATTCATATCCCGCAAGAAATTTGAAAGTTTTTGGAGGAATTTATTATTGACGAGCCGGAGGAATTATGGTATAATAAATTTTCCCAATTCAAAATCGTCGAAAAACGCGCTTTTATGAAACTTATCGGGAAATATTACATCTTATCGGCAAAGCGCTTGAAAAAACGCAGGAACTTTTGTATAATTAAATCCGGTCGCGGAAAACCTCTCAGTCTGCTGCCGCTTTTTGCTTATGAAAGCGAGGTAATTTATGTCAAACATTATTGAAATCAAAAACATCACAAAGGAATTTAAAGTATTGAACCGCCGCGAGGGTTTGAAAGGCAGCCTGAAGGACCTGTTTTCGCGGGATTACAAAATCGTGCGCGCTGTCGATAACATCAGTATGAATATCGAACAGGGCGAGATTGTCGGATATCTCGGACCGAACGGCGCGGGCAAATCCACGACTATCAAGATGATGACGGGCATTCTCGAGCCGACGTCGGGCGAAATCCTTGTAAACGGCGTTGTGCCTTACAAAAACAGAACGAAAAACGCTCAGGATATCGGCGTCGTTTTCGGTCAGCGCACGCAGCTGTGGTGGGCGCTCCCGCTGGTCGAGTCGTTCAAAATTCTCAAGGATATCTACGGCATTTCCGACAAGGACTATGACGATATGATTGAGCTGTATCGGTCGCTTGTCGATATCGAGCCGCTTCTGCACAAGCCCGTGCGCCAGATGTCCCTCGGGCAGCGCACCCTGAGCGATATTCTCGCCGCGTTTTTACATAATCCGAAAATCGTCTTTCTCGATGAGCCGACAATCGGTCTTGACGTGTCGATGAAAGCAAAAATTCGCACCCTTATCCACGCGCTCAACAAGGAGAAAAACACAACCGTTATCCTCACCACGCACGATATGGGCGATGTGGACGCGCTTTGCCGGAGAATTGTCATCATCGATAAGGGAAAAATGCTCTACGATAACGATATCGAGCACCTCAAGGGCTTCTTCGGTTATTACAGAACGCTCAAAATCCGCGTTGGCGGCGACCTTTCGCAAACCGCCGAAAAAATCCGCGCCGAGCTGCCCGAATTCAGCGTCAGTGCGGATGACGAGTGGATTTCCGTGCTTGTTGACGAGGCGAAATCAAAGGTTATGGACGTGCTTTCGCTTCTCCAGAAATCCCACAAAATCCGCGATATGCAGCTTGAAGAAATCTCCACGGAAGAGGTTATCAAAAAAATCTACGAGGAGGGCGTCAAGTGAGTATAAAAAGATGTTTTACATTAACGCGCGCCGGTATAATCGAGAGCTTGCAGTTCAGATTGAGTGCGCTTGTTGTTGTCGCGGGAAATCTGCTGTATCTTGTCGTGATTTATCACCTGTGGCAGGCGATTTTCGCGTCTGTCGGCACGGAAACCGTAAACGGAATGACGTTTTCGGATACGCTGATTTATCTCGTTCTGGCAACGGCGCTGTTCAATTTTATGGAGATGTACGTTGTCTGGGAAATCGGCAGGCGCGTTCAAACAGGCGAAATAACCCTTGACCTGCTTAAACCGATGAAATACAGGAGCTTATTGTTCTGGTCGTACTCGGGAACTGCCGTCACGCAGTTTTTCTTCACATTTTTGCCGACTTTTATCGTTGTGGCAATCGTCACAAACGGCGCAATTCCGCTCGGGTGGAATTTGCTTTACTTTGTGGTTTCCGTGGCTTTCGCGGTTTCGATAAATTACAGCATCGACTTCATCACCGGAACAATCTGCATATACACCGAATCAATCTGGGGCATAAACATAATGAAACAGGTTATCGTGCTGCTTTTATCGGGCGCGACAATCCCGCTTGCATTCTTCCCCGAACCGCTTAAAACCATCGTCAGTTATCTGCCGTTTCAGTCAATTTACAACGCGCCGCTGTCGGTTCTCCTCAACGGAAATCCCGAACCGGCAAAGCTCCTCACAACGCTCGGCATTCAGCTTTTCTGGTGCGTTTTGATGAACGTTCTGAGCAGGCTTTTCTGGAAAATCTCGCTGAAACGGATAACCGTGAACGGAGGCTGATTTATGAAAAGAAAAAGTCTTGGATTTTATTTCAGAATTTACCGAAAAATCCTCGTGCAGGACCTCAAAAGCAAAATGAGCTATCGCGCGGATTTTATCATCTCGACTATCGGTATGATTTTTACAAACGTTGCCGGCTTTGTGAGCTTCTGGATTTTGTTCCAGAATTTCCCGTCGATAAACGGCTGGGGCTATTATGAAATGCTGTTTCTCTACGGCTTTTCGCTGGTTTCGCTCACGCCCGTGCAATGCTTCTTCGACAACAACTGGGCTCTGCGGCATCAGGTGTACTCGGGCGATTTCATCAAGTACTGCTTCCGCCCGATTAATGTGTTTTTCTACTTCCAGTCGGAGGTTTTCGACATCAAAGGTCTTGGGCAGTTTGCGTTCGGACTGGGCACTCTGATTTACTCGTGGAACAAGCTGGGGCTTGGATTTTCACCGCTAATGCTGCTGAAAATGATTGTCTTTCTGATAACGGCGTCGCTGATTATGATAGCTCTTCAAAACGCCGCGGCAGCGACCTGCTTCTGGATACAGAACTCATTTTTCGTGCTGGATTTCATCAACAAACTGAAGGACTACGCAAAGTATCCCGTTACGATTTTCAGCCCGATTTTCCGCTTTATTTTCACGTTTGTAATCCCCATCGCATTTATCGCGTACTATCCGAGTCTGGTTGTTCTTCGCCCCGATGAAGTGCCGATTTTAACGTGGCTTTCGCCGGTAATCGGACTTGCGTTCTTCTTTCTGAGCTACAAAATCTGGATGCACGGCGCGATGAAATACAACGGCACCGGCGCATAATCAAAAAATCCGTACTTGCTTCGGCGAGCGCGGATTTTTTTATTTTTTTCGGAAAATATTTGACAAGAGCGATGAAAAATGCTATAATATAATTAACCATTGTGTGTAGTAAGATACAAAAGGAGAAATAACGATGTCGGGATTTAGACAAAACGTTGTCCGATGGTTTCTGACAACAAAGAAAACAACGTCTGTGCCCGTGGAAAGCGGGAGAAATACCGCAGACAATTTGTATCGGGATATTCTGGAAAAGGGCTTCAGGACCGTGTTCATCGCCTCGGGAAAAACCGTGAGGAATCGCGGAATGCTGGACAAGCTCACCGAAAATCTCAGCAAAAACGGGATAAAGAGCGTGTTCTTTTCGGATATCGTCCCCGACCCCACTATCGAAAATGTCGAAAAAGGACTTTCGCTGTATCGGAAGAACAAGTGCGAATGCGTGATTGCCGTGGGCGGCGGCTCGGTTCTCGACTGTGCAAAGGTTATCGCGCTTCGGGCGGCAAATCCGCGCGTTTCCGTGAAGATGATGAGCCTTTACGTTGTTCCGTGCAAAAAATCCGCGCCGATTTTTGCCGTTCCGACAACCTCGGGAACCGGCTCGGAGATAACCTTTTTCTCCGTCATCACGGACGCGAAAAATCACAAAAAACTGCCGCTGCTTTCGGACAAATATCTTCCCGAGAAGATTGTTTTCGACAGTGCGCTGCTTGAAAACGTTCCGCAAAAGCCGACCGTTTACGCGGGGCTGGACGCGCTCACCCACTGCATTGAAGCGTATATCAGCACAAATGCGAAAACCTTTGCCGAGGATTTAATAACAGCGCCCGAGGTTTGTCGGGATATTTTCGATTATCTGCCCGCTGCCGCAAAAGAACCGAAAAACGAAGAAGCGCGCCTGAAAATGGCTGAAGCGGCTCATAAAGCGGGACTGAATTTCAGGAGAACGGGAGTCGGCTTCGTTCACGCGATTGCCCATAGGCTCGGCGAAATCTATCATATTCCGCATGGGCTTGCTTGTGCCGCGGTGCTTCCGCACGTTCTCGAAAAGTCTCTTCCCGAAGCGCAAAAACGTCTGAAAAAGCTCGCCGTGAGGAGCAAAACGGCAAAGAGCGCGGAAGCGTTTATCAGGGAAATCCGCGAGCTTGAAAAATCGCTCGGAATCCCCGAAAAATTCCCCGAGATAAACGAGCGCGATTTTCCTGTTATGATAAAGCGGATTTTGTCGGAATCGGCAACGCAGGGCTGCCCGAAACGGCTTGATACAAAGGAAATTGAAGCTATTCTCAAGAGCTTGAAATCCGATTGATGAAAGGATTGGTTATATGGAAAAAATGACTTTGAAGGACTACGTTGATTACATCGCGCAGTACGAGGACAAGATTGCCTATCGGTTTCTCACCTACGGGAATGTCACCGAGAAAACCTATCGCAAGCTCGCCGACGACAGCCGTAAAATCGCGTCGCATTTTGCGAAAAACGGCATTTTCGGCAAGCATATCGCAATTCTCGGCTCGGCAAGCTACGACTGGATAACCGCGTATCTCGGCATTACGATAAGCGGAAATGTCGCTGTGCCGCTGGACAAAATGCTCCCGACAGAAGAAATCTGCAATTTAATTCGTATGGGCGATGTCGATTTGATGTTCATTTCGCCCGAGTTTTCCGAGAAAATCGACGAGTACGCGAAAAGCTCCGAAAAGCTCACGGAAATCATTCCGTTCGAGAGCAAACGGTTCAAGGAAATCAGAAAAACCGAGTTCGCCGAGCTGCCCGAAATTGACGAAAACGCCCTCGCGGAGCTGATTTTCACTTCGGGTACGACAGGCACGGGAAAGGGCGTTATGCTTTCGCACAAGAACATCACAAGCAACGTCCGGAACATTATTCCGTGCGGATTTAACAAGCAAAATCCTGCTGTCGTTATGTCGGTTTTGCCCATTCACCACACCTTCGAGCTTACCGTAAACAATCTCGGCGTGCTGTTTGCGGGCGCGACAATCTGCATTAACGACAGCCTTGAAAATATCATCAAAAATATGCAGCTTTTCAAGCCGACGCTTATGCTCGTTGTGCCGATGATGGCGGATTTGTTCGCGAAAAAGATTAAAGACGCGCTCAGCGACCCCGTTCAGAGCAAAAAGTTCAAGGCGGGACTTGGCTTGTGCAAGGGCTTGAAAAAAGTTGGCATAAACGCCGAGCATCAGATTTTCGGGCAAATTCACAAGAAATTCGGTGGGCAGATGAGAAGGCTGCTGGTAGGCGGAGCGCCGCTGCGTGACGAAACGGCTGAAGTTCTGGAGAAAATCGGGCTTGAGGTTTATCAGGGCTACGGAATGACGGAAGTTGCGCCCGTTATCAGCACAAATTCGCCCGATTTCGGCAACAAAATCGGCTCTGTCGGGAAGCTCATTCCGAACACCGAAGCGCGCATTAAAGACGGCGAAATTCAGATAAAAAGCCCGTCCGTGATGCTCGGCTACTACAAAAATCCCAAAGCTACCGAAGAGGCTTTCGACGAGGGCTGGCTGAAAACCGGCGACCTCGGCTTCATAGACGATGACGGATTTATTTTCATCACGGGGCGCAAGAAAAACCTCATAATTCTCGATAACGGCAAGAATATTTACCCTGAGGAGCTTGAGGAACATCTCAACGAAATCGAGTGCATAAAAGAGTCGATGGTTTATCAGCACAAGGGCAAAATCTGCGCGATGGTACAGCTCGTTTCGTCCACCGAAAAGGAAACCGCAAAGGAAGCAATCCGCGACCTTAACGCGAAAATGCCGACATACAAGAAAATCAGCGGGATTACTTTCAGGACGAAGGATTTCCCGAAAACCACGACGCTCAAAATCAAGCGAAACGAGGTTATGAAGGAAATCATAGCGGGCGAGCAGAAAAAGCACGAGTACAAGCCGCCGCGAAATGAGGAAGAAAAGCAGATTTGCGATGTGTTTGAGCGCGTTCTCGGAAAGACGGGCGTGGGCATAACGGACGACTTTTTCGAGTCGGGAGGCGACAGTCTTTGCGCTCTCGAAGCGGCAGCGGAGCTTGGAATACAGGCGCAGGATATCTACGATTATCCGACTCCCGCAAAGCTCGCCAACAGCCTTTCCCGCACGGCAAAATTTGACGCGGACAGAGTTCCCGACATCAACGCGCTGATTGAAAAAACAGGCTCGGAGCATATTTCCGAACGCCCGAAAAGAGTGCTTCTGACGGGAGCTACGGGTTATCTCGGCGCGCATATTCTCCGAGAGCTGCTTGTGAATAAAATCGAGGTTGTTTGCCTTGTGAGAAGCCCGCAAAAGCTCAGCGCGATGCTGAAATACTACTTCCCCGCCGAGTGCAGCGTTATGAGCTTCAAGGTTGTCACGGGCAATATCGAAGCGGAAAATCTCGGTCTTGAAAAGGCGACCTACGACAAGCTCGTTTCATCAATCGACACCGTTATCCACACCGCCGCAAACGTCCATCACACGGGACGCTATGAGGAATTTGAACGGTCAAACGTTGTCGGAACACAGAATGTCATCGCGTTCTGCGAGAAGAGCGGCGCATTCCTTCACCACACGTCAACGGCAAGCGTGAGCGGCGCAGGTACCGTCAAGCAGGACAACCCGAGCGCGGTTCTCACGGAAAAAGTTCTCGATATCGGGCAGCACTACACGGAAAACGTGTATATCCGCTCGAAGTACAGAGCCGAGGAAAAGGTTATTCTCGCGCGCAAAAACGGGCTTCGCGCAAACATTTACCGCATAGGAAACCTGACTTGGCGCGTCAAGGACGGCGTTTTCCAGCGGAACTCCGACGACAACGGTTTCCTCAGCCGCTGCCGCGGAATAATGAAAGTCGGCGCGTATTACAGCGAGCTTGACGTTTTCCCGATTGATTTCACCGCGGTTGATTTGTGTGCCGAGGCTTATGTAAAGCTCGTTCTGAACGGCGACGAAAACCAGATTTACCACATGGTCAACCCGAATATGATTTACATCAGAAACATCAGCAAAAAGCTCCGCTGCGCGCTTGTCCCGAAGCAGATTTTCGAGAAGCGTATGATGGAGAAAAGAACCGACAAGGACGTTGCCGTGCTGTCGTTCTACAACGCGATTGCGTCCGTTTCCGAGAACATCGAGCTGAACTGCGATATAACCGTAAACAAGCTCAAAGAGCTTGGATTTAAGTGGCCCAAGATTAAGCTCGGATATCTCAGATATATGCTCAAGATTTGAGAAATCTAAAAGGCAAAAAATCCCGCTTGCTGTACGGCAGGCGGGATTTTTGTCTGAAACGCGGCGATAACATTCGTTTTTTTGTAATGAAATGCCTTGATTTTTGCCGAGAGATATGATAAAATGTGAATATGCAATTTTTCGGAATTGAGAGCAGAGGAGGATATACGATATGAATAACACAGGCTTCAGCATTCTTTACCCCGACTGCAGCAAAATACATTGCAAAAAGCTCTCGGAAGCAGCGCGGCACGATATCGGGCTGGACAACATTTGCGGGAAAATTACCGATGACGCCCGTGAACAGCAGCTGATAATGAATATCCTGTCCGATATGACTTCGGACGCGGAAACGGCGCGTTATCGTCAGAAGGTTTTTGCCGACCTGCTGCGTCAGCCGAATCTCAGAAAACGGCTTATGAAGCTGTTTGATAAGGTTGAGTTCATCCGCGATTACGGGCTTTCGCGCAAAGAATCGGACGAAATGCTCGGGCTGTGGCACCTGATGCACCGTCTTGAGGAGCTGAACGATTACATCAAATGCGTGGAAGAAATGAGGGATTGCCTGTCGGAAGCAGATATCACCTCCGAAGGGCTTGCCGCGTTTAAAGCGCATATCGACAAGCTTTACAGCGACGCTTGCTTTGCGGAAATGAAAAAAGATATCGGTTCGATAAAAGCCGAAACATCGGATATTCAGAGCGTAACCGTCGGAATTAACGTAAACGAGCGCTTTGAAGCAGTGAGCTTGGGGCTGATTTCCGTGAACGACAAGCCGTTTAAAAAATCGAATTTGTTCAGTAATTTTG